>CAZMUZ010000038.1:19399-29903 GCA_964569315.1 uncultured Rhodospirillaceae bacterium
GGCTTGCGCACCTCGGCCGCATAGTCCGTGCGCATCTGGCGGGTGATCGCGCCCACGGTGAATTTGAGGTCGCCGATCTCGCCGACCGGGGTTACTTCGGCCGCGGTGCCGGTGATGAAGACCTCGCTCGCCTTCTTGAGGTCGTCCGGCCAGATCGCGCGCTCCACCACCTTGATCCCGCGCCGGCGCGCCAGCTCCATGGCGGTGCGCCGCGTGATGCCGTCGAGGAAGCAGTCCGGCGTGGGGGTATGGATCTCGCCCTCGATCACCAGGAAGACGTTGGCGCCGGTGCATTCCGCCACCTGGCCGCGATAGTCCAGCATGAGCGCGTCGGCATAGCCCGTCCGCTCCGCCTCGTGCTTCGACAGCGTGCAGATCATGTAGAGGCCGGCCGCCTTCGAGTTGGTCGGCGCGGTTTCCGGCGAGGGCCGCTTCCATTTCGACCAGCAGAGCCGGATGCCCTTCTCGAGCAGCTCCGGCGAGAAATAGGACGGCCACTCCCAGACCGCGATGGCGAGGTGAATCTTGTTCTGCTGCGCCGCCACGCCCATCATCTCGCTGCCGCGCCACGCCACCGGGCGGACATAGGCGTCCTTCAGCTTCATCGCCTGCAGGACCTGCAGGCAGGCGGCATCGATCTCCGCGACGCTGTAGGGGATCTTGAAGCCGAGGATCTCGGCGGACTTCACCAGCCGCTCGTTATGCTCGGTCATCTTGAAGATCTGCCCCTCATAGGCGCGCTCGCCTTCGAACACGCAGGAGGCATAGTGCAGGCCGTGGGTCAGGACATGGATCCGGGCGTCGCGCCACGGCACGAGCTTGCCGTCGAACCAGATCGTTCCGTCGCGGTCGTCGAAAGGCAGCACGCTCATGCTCGGTCCCTCTTTCCCAGAGGCCGGCACTCGGCTGCGGCGGCACGAGGCCGGCGGTGATTTTTCCCAGGGAGTCTAGCGGCATCCCCTTGCATAGTTCTAGGCGAGGCACGAGAATATGTCAACATTGCTGCCCTATCTGGTTTGCGCATGGCTGATGCCCGCACCGCCGTCAACCCGCTGTTCCTGCGCGAGGAAGATCTGCGCCAGGCGATCGAGCTGCTGTTCTTCGCCTATCGCGATTTCACCGGCGAGGCGGACCAGCTCCTCGTCGAGTTCGGCTTCGGGCGCGCGCATCACCGGGTCATCTATTTCGTCGGGCGCCAGCCGGGCATGACCGTCTCCGAGCTGCTCGGCATATTGAAGATCACCAAGCAGAGCCTGTCGCGCGTGCTGGGCACGCTGGTAGCCGAGGGTTTCGTGACGCAGCGTCGCGGCGAGCGCGATCGCCGCCAGCGGCTCCTGCATCTGACGGCGAAGGGCGCCGATCTCGAACGGCGCCTTACCGAGCGGCAGCGGCAATTGATCGCGGCCGCCTATCGCGCGGCCGGCGCCGAGGCGGTGGACGGCTTCCGCAAGGTGCTGCTCGGCATCGTGAACCCCGCGGACCGCGCGACCTTGCTCAACCCGCGGCGCGGCCAGCCCTGATCCCGCGCGGGATGCGGCCGGGGCCGGCAGCCCCTATAATCCCGCGCATGACAGCCGAGCCGCCCCATATACTCGTGGTGGATGACGATACGAGGCTCCGCGCCCTGCTGAAGAAATATCTGAGCGATCAGGGTTTTCGGGTAACGGTCGCCGGCGACGCCCGGGAGGCGCGCGAGCGCCTCGGCGGCCTCGCCTTCGATCTCATCATCTGCGACATCATGATGCCGGGCGAAAGCGGCCTCGACCTCACCCGCTCGCTCCGCGCCGAGAGCCGCGTGCCGATCCTGCTGCTGACCGCCATGGGCGAGCCGCGCGACCGCATCGCCGGGCTCGAGCTCGGCGCCGACGACTACCTGCCCAAGCCCTTCGAGCCGCGCGAGCTGGTGCTGCGGGTGCAGAGCATCCTGCGGCGCGCACCGGCCGAAGACTCGCCGCGGCTGGTGCGGCTCGGCCGGCTCAGTTTCGATCTCGACCGTCGGCTCCTGCTGCGCGGCAGCGAGGAGATCCGGCTCACGGCCGCCGAAAGCGACCTGCTGGCGGCGCTCGCCGAACGCGCCGGCGAGGCGGTGAGCCGCGACGAGCTCTCGCAGCAGCCGGCCGCCGAGGGCAGCGGCCGCGCGGTCGATGTGCAGATCACCCGGCTGCGCCGCAAGATCGAGGCCGATCCGCGATTCCCGCGCTATCTGCAGACGGTGCGCGGGCGCGGCTATCTGCTGCGGCCGGACTGACCGCCATGAAAGCTCCGCGATGAGCGCCCCTTCCGCCGACGCCGCCGCCCCGCGCGACGGCGCCGCGCACGAAGCGGCGACCGAGCGCGATGCCGACCGCGACCTGACGGCATCGCTGCTGCGCTGGGTGCTGCCGCGCTCGCTCTTCGGCCGGGCCGTCATGATCATCGTCACGCCGCTCCTGCTGCTGCAGGTGGTAGCGACCTGGGTCTTCTACGACAGCCACTGGGAGACGGTGACGCGGCGGCTCGCCGCCGGCGTCGCAGGCGACATCGCGAGCGTGGTCGAGCTCATGCAGCTCGCGCGCGATCCGTCCGAGTACGAGAAGATCTTCGCGATCGCACGCGAGAAAATGCAGCTCGAGATCGAGCTCCGCCCCGACGAGCTGCTGCCGAACGACGCCGTGGTGGTGCGCGAGACCCTGGTCGATCGCAAGCTCGCCAACGCCCTTACCGACATCGTGCAGCGGCCCTTCCGGATTGACAGCCGCTCGCTCGAGAAGCAGATCGAGGTGCATCTGCAGCTTCCCCAGGGCGTGCTGCGGGTCATCGCGCCGCGCCGGCGGCTATTCAGCTCGACCACCTACGTCTTCATCCTCTGGATGGTCGGTACCTCGCTCGCGCTCTTCGCGGTGGCGGCGCTCTTCATGCGGAGCCAGGTCCGGCCGATCCGCCGCCTCGCCGCCGCGGCTGACGCCTTCGGCAAGGGCCGCAACGTTCCGGATTTCAAGCTCGAGGGCGCCGACGAGGTGCGCCAGGCGGGTGCCGCCTTCAACCAGATGCGCGAGCGCATCCAGCGGCAGATCACCCAGCGCACCGAGATGCTGGCGGGGGTGAGCCACGATCTCCGCACGCCGCTCACCCGCATGAAGCTCGAGCTCGCCATGCTGCCGAACACGAGCGAGCTCGCCGAGCTCAAGGCCGACGTGGCCGAGATGGAAAAGATGGTCGAGGGCTATCTTGCCTTCGCCCGCGGCGAGGGGACGGAGCAGCCGGAGCCCGCCGATCTCGGCCAGTTGCTGCGCGACGTGGTGACCAACGCCGCGCGCGAGGACACCATCATCGAGCTCAAGGCGGAAGGACCGATGCCGGTCAATATCCGGCCCGACGCCATGCGGCGTTGCCTCACCAACCTGATCGCCAACGCCCGGCGCCATGCGCGCCGGATCGCGATCGAGGCCGACTATAACGGCTCGGCGATCGAGGTGGTGGTGGATGACGACGGTCCCGGCATTCCGCCGGCGATGCGCGAGGAGGTGTTCAAGCCCTTCTTCCGGCTCGACAGCTCGCGCAACCCGGCGACCGGCGGTATCGGGCTCGGCCTCACCATCGCCCGCGACGTGATGCGCGGCCATGGCGGGGAGCTCACGCTCGCGCAATCGCCGCTCGGCGGCCTTCGCGCGGTGATGCGGCTGCCGGTCTGACCGGCGCCCGCGCTCAGAACATCCGGCCGCCGTTCGGCACCGGACGCTCCGGCCCGATCAGCACGACCTCGCCCGCTTCATCGGGGAACCCCAGAACCAGCACCTCGGAGCGGAACTTGCCGATCTGCTTCGGCGGGAAGTTCAGCACCGCGGCGACCTGACGGCCGACCAGGGTCTCCGGCCTGTAATGGAGGGTGATCTGCGCCGAGGAACGGCGCCGGCCGATGGCGGAACCGAAATCGATCTCGAGCTTGAAGGCCGGCTTGCGCGCCTCGGGATAGGGCTCGACCGCGACGATCGTGCCGACGCGCACATCGACCTTGAGAAAATCCTCGAAGCCGATGGCGGGCGCGACCGGCGCCGCCTGGTTGTCGCTCATGGAGCCCCCGTCCCGTTCCCGGCCGTCGCACCGGGCCCGGACGGGCCTCCTGCGCCAGCGGGAAACTCTTACCACGTTCGCGCGAAGCGGCAATCGCGCCGGCGACGCGTGGCGACGCAGGCAAAGAAAAAGGGCCGCCCGCTTCCTGCGGGTCGGCCCTTTCGAGGAACCGACGTCCGATGGGGTCGAACTACTTCTTCGACGAAACGGTCTTCGGCTGGAACGCCGCCCTGACCTCGTCGAAATTGTCGGCGACGCGCTTGCTGATCAGCGAGGTGACCTGGGCCTGCGACTTCACGGCGATGCCCTTGAGGTCGTCGAGGTTGGCGACGGCCTGCTCGAACATTTCCTTCGCCACCTGGGTCTGCTTGGCGAGCCGATCCTCGGCATTCACCTGCGCGACGTCGCGGGCGAACTTGCTGTAGGTCTCGACCGCCTCGCGGACGATCTCGGCCTGCCGGCGGGCGATCGCCTGCACGCCCTCGAGGGCGGCCTGGTTCGCCTGGGTCAGGGTTTCGACATTCTTGCGCTGGGCGACGAGGGCGCCTTCCACGTCGAAGGCGGGGAACTTGCCGTTCGAGAAGAACTTGCCGAACTCGCCGAAGTAGCGGCTGTAGTCGGCCTGAAGCTGCGCGAAATCCGGAAACTTCACGAAATCGGGATCGAAAAATCCGGTCTGGGTCTTGGCCATGATCGCGGTCTCTCCGGTGTCTGGGTTACAGGGGCTTGGCGCAGTGGGCGTGGGCCGCGCTGCACTGCACAATTCATGTTGAGATGTATATGGCGATATGCTGCATCTGCGTCAAGGTCTTTTTGCAGTGCAGCAAAACGATATTCAACCCGTTGAAAAACAACGGGTTAAATCACGCCGTCGCTTTCGGCATCCGCGCCTTCAGCCACCCTGCGGCCTGGTCGAGCCGGCGCAGCCGGCGATCCAGCGCCGCCATCGTGCGGGCCTGGTCCGCTTCTTTCTCGGCCAGGAAGATCGGCATGACCGAGAGATAGATGCCGGCGACGGCCGGGGCCGCCACCATCCCGGCGAGCCCGTCCGCCGGCAGCCCCGCGCCTGCGAGCATGAGCCGCATGGAATGGAGGAGCTGGCCGTAGGCGCAGGCCGTCCCCAGCGGGTCGGCCGGCGCGCCGCCGGCGATCGAGCGCAAGCCGGCGCGATGCGGCGCCAGCGCATCGAAGCGCCGCATCAGCAGCTCGAAGAGACGTTCGCGCGCATCGCCTTCCGCCGGATCGCCGCCGAGCGCGATGCGGTCCGTCTGGCGCTGCAGCTCGGCCAGGATCGCCGGCTTCGAGGGCAGGGCCGCGAGCAGCTCGGCGATCGGCAGGCGCGCCGCCTTCGCGATGTCGCCGAGCGTGACGGCGCACCAACGCCGTTCCGCGGCGAGCTTCAGCGCCGCGGCGACGATTCGGGATCTCGCGTCGCCGCTCGCGCCCGCCGTTCCGGCGCCGCCTCTCCTCGTCCTCGCACCGGCGCCTGCCGTCTTCGCGGCGCGGCGCGGCCGCTTCGTCCGGGGCTTGCGAGCCATGGCTCATCTCCTTCGCGCAGATGTCTGCCGAGCCGCATCTCTGGCTATCAATGTAGGCCCGTCGCGTCGCCGACAGAAGAGCGCGCGAACGCCCGGGAAGCCGCGCTTTTGCCGCAATCGTTTGACAGGAGCGGCCGTCTCTCATAAATCTCAGGGGCGACGATGGTTCCCTGATTTCAGGGATAATAGGGAACACGGGACGGCGCCCGAGAGGGCACCAGGCCGTGGCTGCCCCCGCAACTGTGAGCGGCGAATCAGGCGCCAGGACGACCACTGGGAAACCGGGAAGGTCGGCGCCGGGTGAAGACCCGCAAGCCAGGAGACCTGCCATCGTCGGACGTTGGTCCCATTGACCGGGCGGGGCGCCCCGGAGGAAGACATGATGGACGTTTATCCCGAGACCTTGCGGATCGGATCCGCGGCCGAGCCCCCGACGGTGCATGCCGGACGGGCGCTCCATGGCGTCTAGCCTCGCCACCGCGACGATCGATGCGGCGGCCGGCGGCGCCGGCCCCGCGGCGGACATGTTCGCCGAGCTGCTCGCGATCGAGCGCACCGCGCGCGACGAGCATCGCCTCACGCTACTCCACTGGGTGCTGGGCCTCCCCTTCGGCCTCGATCCGGCCGCCGCCGCCCGCGCCGTTCTCGCTCATCAGCAGGCCCATCCGCGCCCGGCGCTCTCGACGGCGCTGCGCGATCTGCTTGCTGTCGTCGGCCGCTGCTCGCGCGAGCGGCTCGACGAGATATCCCGCAACCGCCGAACCTTCCGAATAGCAGCAAGGAGCGACTGACATGCAACCCAACACCACGACCGACACCCGCGCGAATGCGGCCCAAGCCGCCCGCGCCGCCGCTTTGCCGGTCTTCTTCGCGGCCCTTTTGGGCGTGTTCCTGATCTGGGGGGTCGGCTTCTCGCATTCGACCGCGCTCCACAATGCCGGCCATGACATGCGTCACTCCAACGCCTTCCCCTGCCACTGACGATCGAAGGGGCAGCACAATGGAAACCTTCCGGCGATTGTTCTTCGTCGCGGCGCTGGCGGGCCTCGTCGCCGGCGCCCTGGTGACGGTGGCGCACGAGTTCAGCACGGTCTCGCTGATCCTCGAGGCGGAGAGCTACGAGACGGCGGGCGATGCCGCCCCGGCCGACGGAACGGCCGCAGCCGCGACCGAAACCGCCGCGGCGACCGCCGGGCACGATCATGATGCGGCCGGCCATTCGCATGACGGCGAGGAATGGGCGCCGGAAGACGGCTTCCAGCGCACCGCCTTCACCTTCCTCACGAACATCGTCACCGGGATCGGCTTCGCGCTGCTGCTCGTTGCCGCCTATGCGCTCCGCGGCGGCGCCGTCGACTGGCGCACCGGGCTCTATTGGGGTCTCGCCGGCTTCGCGACCTTCACCCTGGCGCCCGGCCTCGGCCTCGCGCCGGAGCTGCCCGGCACCCGGGCCGCGGCGCTGCTCGACCGGCAAATCTGGTGGCTCGCGACGGCGGTCGCGACAGCGGGCGGTCTCGCGCTGATCTTCTTCGGCAGGCGCGCGCTCTGGGCCGCCGCCGGCGTCGTCCTGATCGTGCTGCCGCATATCTACGGCGCGCCGCATCCGGCGGAGTTCAAGATGCTGGCGCCGGTCAGCCTCGAGAAGCAGTTCATCGTCGCCGTGGCGGTGACGAGCCTGCTGTTCTGGGCGGTGCTCGGCTCGCTCAGCGGCTATCTCTACAAGCGCTTCGCCCGGCCGGCCTGAGGGTTCTCGCCTGAGGTTTCGCGCCTGAGGTTTCGCGAACGAGGACGGCGCGGACGCCCGACCGGCTTCCGCGCCGTTTCTATTTGATGTCGATGATGCGTCCGCCGGTGAGCCGCTCGAGGTCCGCCGGCGTCAGCGGGAAGACGGCGAAGGGCGTGCCCGCCGCCGCCCAGATCTCCGCATATTGCAGCAGATCCCTGTCGATGAAGGCGATCGGCGGCTCCGCATGGCCGATCGGCGGCACGCCGCCGATCGCGAAGCCGGTGCGCTCGCGCACATAGTCGGGATCGGCGCGGCCGAGCTTCTCGCCGAGCACCGCCTCGACCTTTTTCTCATCGACGCGGTTGGCGCCGCTCGCGATCACCAGCACGGGGCGCCCGGAGATCCTGGCGCGAAAGACGAGCGACTTCGCGATCTGGCCGATGCTGCAGCCGATCTGCTGCGCGGCCTCGAAGGAGCTCTTGGTGGTATCCGCGAACTCGCGCACCTTGCCCGGATGGCCGCGCTCTTCCAGCAGGCGCTGGACCCGCTCCGCGCTCGGCCGCAGCGCCATCGGCCGGGTCAGCTCGCGAGCTCGCGCGAGCGGCGCGAGGCGGCGGCGATGGCGCGGGTCAGCAGCGGCTTGAGCCCGTCCTCCGCCATCAGGACCTTGAGCGCCTCGAGCGTCGTCCCGGCAGGGCTGGTCACGTTCTGGCGGAGCTGGGCCGCGGGCTCCCGGCTCTGCCGCGCAAGCTCGCCCGAGCCCGAGACGGTCACGCGCGCGAGCCGCATCGCGAGGTCGGGCGGCAGGCCGGCTGCGACGCCGGCTTCCGCGAGATACTCGATCAGCAGAAACACGTAGGCCGGCCCGCCGCCGGAGACCGCCGTCACCGGGTCCAGCAGATCCTCCCGCTCGACCCAGGCGACCTCGCCCACGGCACTGAGCAGCCCGTCCGCCTGGTCGCGCTGCGATGTCGCGACGCGGCGGTTGGCGCAGGCGACGGTAATGCCGCGCCCGACCGCGGCCGGCGTATTCGGCATGGAGCGCACGATCGCCGCCTCGCCGAGCCCGCGCTCGAAATAGCCGATGGTCTTGCCGGCGGCGATCGAGAGGAAGAGCGTCTCCGGCCGGACGAACCGGCGATAGGAAGGCAGCGCGCCGTCCATCATCTGCGGCTTGACCGCGAGCAGCACCACGCGGGGCTTCAGCCCCTCCGGCAAGGTCGCAGGATCGGCATAGTGACGGACCTGATACTGGGCAAAGGGTGCCAGCGACGACGCGCTCGGCTCGACGACATGCGTTTCCATCGGGTCGAGGCCGCGCTCGAGCCAGCCCTCGAGCATGGCACCGCCCATCTTCCCGCAGCCCACCAGCAGCAGGGGTCCTACGATTTCCGCCATGGCGCCAATCGCTCCTTCGTGGGGACGGTCAGGCCTCGCCGACCGTATCGAGCAGCGCCGCCTCGACCGCCTGGTCCGGCCGCCGTCCGCCCCAGAGCAGGAACTGGAACGCCGGATAGAACCGCTCGCATTCCGTGGTCGCGATATCGACCAGGTCCTCGAGCTGCTCCGGGGAGATGCCGCCGACCCCGCGCAGCAACAGGGTATGACGGAACATCGGCACCAGCTCGTCCGAACAGACGTCGAAATGGCCGAGCCAGAGCTTCTCGTTCACCAGCGCCAGCAATTCCGCGACAGTGGCCCGCTTGTGCGCAGGCACCCTGAGGTCGAAGGCGCAGGAGAAATACATCGCCTCCATATCTTCCTGCCAGACGAAGAACATCCGGAAGTCGCACCAGCGCCCGGGCAATTCCACGACCATTTCCTCGTCGGCCGTCCGGTCGAAACGCCATTCGTTGGCGCTGACCAGCTCTTCGAGGATATCGAGAGGATTGTGCCGGGGCTCGGTCCGCTCAAACCTGGCTGTCGCCATGAGGCGCCCTCCTTAGCCAAGACGGCGCGGGGTTCAGCCGATCAGGTTGGGCCGCCGAACCCCGATATATAGGAAGAAATCGAGACCGACCCACCAGATTTAGGGTGCCGTATCGTGAATCGCGACGCAATAGGCAATTGCACCGGCGGTGCAAAAACCTGCCGCAAGCTTGTGGATAAGCTGCCGGAATCCTGTGGAGCGAATTTTGCGGAACGGGACCCGCGCCCGGAACGCGCGGGCGGGCGGCTCAGCCGGCCGCGGGCGGTTCGCCTTGCCGCGGTGCGCGTCGCGCGTCGGCGAGTTCCGCTTCGAGCTGCGCCAGCCGCTGGCGCAAACGCTCCTGCTCGAGCCGCGCCTCGGCGGCCATCGCCTTCACCGCGTTGAACTCGTCGCGGCTCACCAGCTCCATGCCGGAGAGCAGCCGGGAGAACTGCTCGCGCAGCCGGCCTTCGATCTCGTGCCGCATGGTGGTGACGCCGCCGAGCGCGCTCGCGGCGACCTTCGCCATGTCATCGAGGAATCGATTCTGCGTCTGCATCTTCACATTTCCGGGGTCGGCCGAGGGCGCCATGGCCGCGCATCTTAGCGCGGATCGGAGAGGCTGCAAGCCGCAGCGTTCCGGGGCCGGACAGGCCGGTCGTTCCTCGGGCCCGGCCGTTCCTAATGCGCCGCGGCCGCGGCCGCGAACGCGTCGAACACCGCGTAGGTCTGCATTTCGAGCGTGTCGTCCCAGAAATCCGGCCAGGCCGCCATCATGGCGATGACGATATGCGTCGCCGGATTCACATAAAGAAACTGGCCATGCACCCCCTGGGCGGTGAAGGCGCCATCCGGGCCCGGAAAGACCCACCACTGATACTGATAGCCGAGGCCGTAGTCCGGATAGAGGCGTCCCGGGGCCACCTGCGGCCGGTCCGGGTGGGTCGCCTCGTCGATCCAGGCCGCGGGGAGGAGCTGCTTTCCCTGCCACATTCCCTTCCGTGCCA
Organism: uncultured Rhodospirillaceae bacterium; assembly: GCA_964569315.1. GTDB lineage: Bacteria > Pseudomonadota > Alphaproteobacteria > Dongiales > Dongiaceae > CADEFF01. Next base: position 29,630 of record CAZMUZ010000038.1, read on the forward strand.
TGAAGAGTCCGAACCGGGCATAGTCGCGCAGCGTCGCATTGAAGCAGCAGAAGGAGACCTCGCTCGCCTCCGCGCGCCGGTCGTCGATGCCCCAGCTCGCGTCGGCTTCCATGCCGAGCGGACCCCAGAGCTTCGCCGCGAGATAGTCCGAGAGCGTCTTGCCGGTGACGCGGCTGACCAGCAGCCCGATGACCGCGGTATCGATGCTGGCATAGTTGAAGCGCGTATAGGGCGCCTCGCCCCGGCGCGCACGCTTCACATATTCCGCCAGCGG
>CAZMUZ010000039.1:0-29671 GCA_964569315.1 uncultured Rhodospirillaceae bacterium
GCGAGGCGGCAGACGCGTTGCGCAGTGCCTGCGTCGATTTGGAGGAGGTACGGCTCGGCTGGACGTAAACCATCAAGCAGGCGCTCTGGGGACATTGGGGAGCCTATCTCGGTCCCTATATCCGTCGCTATGCCGCCATGGGACCCGAGCTCGTGACGGACTATGTGCGCGAGTTCCTCGATCGCACGCGCGCGAGCACGGTGGACGATTTCTTCCGTTCGGTCGAGCTCGAGACCGAGCTTTACGAGAATCTCGGCAAGCTCTTTGCGAAATACGACGCGTTGATCTGCCCGACGCTCGCCGTGCCATCGGTGGCCGCGGACCACGATGTCGCCAATCGCGATTTCAAGATTAACGGAAAGCCCGTCGATGCCTATCTCGACTGGTGCCTCACCTATCCCTTCAACATGATGAGCCGCTGCCCCGTGCTGTCGGTTCCGTCGGGTTTCGCTGCGAACGGCGTGCCGACCGGCATTCAGATCGTCGGCCGGCCGTTCCAGGACGTATCGGTGTTCGAACTCGGTGCGGCGCTCGAGCGCGTCAAACCGTGGCTCGATGTCACGGAGCGACGCCCCGCGATCTGACGGGCCATCGATCGCGCAGCCGGCCGCGGAAATGCGCAGGAATCCTGCCTTTACAGCGCCAGTTGCGATTCCCTCGCAACTCAGAGAGCGGGGCGGCGCGAATCTCGCCGGGGCGATGCGCATTTGCCCGTCGTGGCGGCGCGGCGCTCCCGGTGCGTGTGGAACTCATAGGCAGGCCCTGCTATGAAAGGGCTGCATTTTTCGGCAGTCGAAAGGATGTCTGACGATGGGGCGTGCGCATGCAGTATGAAGCGCCGGCAACGATCGATGCGGCAGTGGGTTTGCTGTCGAAGGCGCAAGGGCTGGCAAGAGTGCTGGCCGGGGGAACGGACCTGCTGGTTCAGTTGAAATCCGGCACGCTCGAGCCCGATCTCGTCATCGACATCAAGCGTATTCCCGAGATGACGAAGCTCGTGGCGGAGAATGGCGGGTTCCGTATCGGTGCCGCTGTGCCCTGCGCGGTTCTCGGCGAGAATGCCGCGGTCCGCAAGCTCTGGCCGGGCGTGGTCGAGGCGGCGAACCTCATCGGCTCGACGCAGATTCAGGGTCGCGCGACGGTCGTCGGCAACCTCTGCAACGCTTCCCCTGCGGCGGACAGCGTGCCGGCCATGATGGCCGCCAACGCCGTCGCAACGGTGGCCGGTCCCAACGGCAAGCGCGAGATCCCGGTGGGCGATATCGCCACGGCGCCCGGCAAGACCTCGCTCGCCAAAGGCGAGATCGTCACTTCGGTGTTCCTGCCTTCGCGTCCGGCCCATTCGGGCGATGCCTATCTGCGCTTCATCCCGCGCACCGAGATGGACATCGCCGTGGTCGGCGTCGGCGTGAGCCTGACGCTGGGCGATGACGGCGTCTGCAAGGCGGCCCGCGTCGCGCTCGGCGCCGTCGCCGCACGGGCGCTGCTCGCCGAGGACGCCGCAAAGGCGATCGTCGGCACGAAGCTCGACGAAAAGGCACTGGCGAAGCTCGCCGAAGCCGCGTCGGCCGCCTGCCGTCCGATCGACGACAAGCGCGGCACCAAGGAATTCCGCATCAAGGTCGCGGGCGTGCTGGCACGCCGCGCGGCTGAAAAGGCACTCGAGAGAGCGAGGGGCAAGTAATGGCCGGCACTCACGTCAAGACCACCATCAACGGCGACAGCGTCGAGTATGTCTGCGAGGCGGACGAGACGCTGCTCGACGTGCTGCGCAACCGGCTCGCTCTGACCGGCGCGAAGGAAGGCTGCGGCACCGGCGATTGCGGCGCCTGCAGCGTCACCGTCGACGGCCGGCTCGTCTGCTCCTGCCTGGTGCTGGGCGTCGAGGCCGAAGGCCGCAACGTCGCCACCATCGAAGGGTTGGCGCAGGGCGAGACGCTGCATCCGTTGCAGCGGAAGTTCCTGGAGCATGCCGCGCTGCAATGCGGGATCTGCACCCCGGGCTTCCTCGTCGCCGCCAAATCGCTGCTCGAAAAGAATCCCGATCCGTCCGAACACGAGATCCGCTTCTGGCTCGCGGGCAATCTCTGTCGCTGCACGGGTTACGACAAGATCGTGCGCGCGGTGCAGGACGCCGCAGCCGAAATGAGAGGAGGCCGTCATGCCGCTTGATCCGGCTACCCAGAAGATCCGAGCGTTCGATCAGGTCGGCACCCGGCCGCTGCGGCCGGATGGTCTCGACAAGGTAACCGGCCGCGCGCGGTTCGGCGCCGACGCCACCGCGCCGGGCATGCTGGTCGGGCGCATCCTGCGCAGCCCGCACGCTCATGCGCGCATCCGCTCGATCGACACCGCCAAGGCGGAGGCGCTTCCGGGCGTGAAGGCCGTTGTCACGAGCAAGGATTTTGCGGACCGCTCGGACGATCTCCGCGACATCCTGGTCAACATCATGGCGCGCGGAAAGGCGCTCTATGAAGGCCATACCGTCGCCGCCGTCGCCGCTACGTCGGCCTCGGTCGCGCGCAAGGCCTTGAAGCTCATCAAGGTCGACTACGAAGTGCTGCCGCATGTGACGGACGTCGATCTGGCGATGCAGCCGGATGCGCCGCTGCTGCATGACGATCTCATCACCAGCGGCGTCGAGCCGGCCCCGACCAAGCCGTCCAACATCGCGCGCAAGATCGAGTTCGGCCATGGCGACGTGGACAAGGGCTTCGCCGAGGCGGACCTCATCGTCGAGCGCGAGTTCAAGACCGAGGCCACGCACCAGGGCTATATCGAGCCGCATGCCTGCCTTGCCAGCGTCGGTTCGGACGGGCAGGGCGAGCTCTGGGTCTGCACTCAGGGCCATTACATGGTGCGCGACGTCTGCGCCCAGCTTCTCGGCATGGACGTTTCGAAGCTCCGCGTGACGGCATCGGAGATCGGTGGCGGCTTCGGCGGCAAGACCACGGTCTTCATCGAGCCGGTCGCCCTTGCGCTCTCGCGCAAGGCCGGCCGTCCGGTGAAGGTGGTGATGACGCGCGACGAGGTGTTCCGCGCTTCGGGTCCGACCTCGAGCACCAGCATGCGGATGAAGATCGGCGTCAAGAAGGACGGCCGCATTACCGCGCTCGACGCGCTCCTGAAGTATCAAGGCGGCGCCTTCGCCGGCGCGCCCGTCGATTACGGCGGAATGGCGGGGGTCGCCTGCTACGACTACCCCAATATCCGCGTCGTCGGGTACGACGTCGTGACCAACCGTCCGAAGCAGGCCGCCTATCGCGCCCCCGGTGCGCCGATGACGGCCTTCGCGGTCGAGAGCGTCATCGCCGAGATCGCGGATACGCTCAAGCTGGACCCGATCGAATTGCGCCTGAAGAATGCGGCCAAGGAGGGGACGAAATCCGCCTATGGCCCGACCTTCGGTCCGGTCGGCCTCGTCGAGACGCTGAAGGCCGCGAAAGCGCATCCCAACTACAAGGTGAAGCTCGGCAAGAACCAGGGGCGCGGCATCGCGAGCGGCTTCTGGTTCAATTTCGGCGGCCAGACCTGCGTCTCGCTCAACCTCAACATCGACGGCACGCTGGCCCTTGCGGTCGGCACGCCGGACATCGGCGGCTCGCGCGCGTCGATGTGCCTGATGGCGGCCGAGGAGCTCGGCATCCCGTACGAGAACGTGCGGGCGATCATCGCCGACACCTCCTCGCTCGGTTACAACGACGTGACCGACGGGAGCCGCGTGACCTTCGCCAGCGGCATGGCCACGATCCATGCGGCGCGCGATGCCATCAAGAAGCTTTGCGGCCGGGCCGCGAAGGTCTGGGGCATCCCGGAAGAGGCGGTGGTCTGGGAGAAGGGTTTCGCCAAGCCCTCCGGTTCCAATGCCGGCAATTTCGAGCCGATGTCGCTGAAGGAGCTTGCGGCCAACGCGGCCAAGACCGGCGGTCCGATTGCCGGTCACTACGAATACAACGCCGAGAATGCCGGCCCGAGCTTCGCCACCCATGTGGTGGACGTCGAGGTCGATCCCGAGACCGGCTTCACCAAGGTGCTGCGCTATCTCGTCTGTCAGGATGCCGGCAAGGCGGTCCATCCGAGCTATGTCGAGGGCCAGTTCCAGGGCGGCGCCGTGCAGGGCATCGGCTGGGCGTTGAACGAGGAGTACATCTACGGCGCCGACGGCAGGTTGCAGAATGCGGGCTTCCTCGACTACCGCATTCCCGTCGCGTCGGATTTGCCGATGATCGATACCGCCATCGTGGAAGTGCCCAATCCGGGCCATCCCTATGGCGTGCGCGGCGTCGGCGAGACCTCGATCGTGCCGCCGATGGCGGCGGTCTCGAATGCGGTTTCGCATGCCGTCGGCATCCGGCTCACCGAGAGCCCGATGTCGCCGCCGCGGATCCTGAAGGCGCTGGGCGAGCAAGCGGCGCGCAAGGCCGGCTGAGCCGATGGTTCGGGTCAAGCTCGGCGGTACGCTGAAGACCTGGGCCGGAGGCCAGACCGAGTTCGACGTCGAGGCGACCAACATCCGCGAGGTGTTGGATCGCCTCGGCGAAGCGCATCCCCGGCTGAAGCCCCTGCTGGAGAAAGGTGTTGCGGTCGCCATCGATGGCGAGATCTACCGCAATGCGTGGTTTCAGCCGGTGACGCCCGCGAACGAGATCTACCTTCTCCCGATGCTTGCGGGCGGGTGATTCGGCCGCAAGGCGCCGCCGGATCATCGCGACTGCCTCTAAGGGAAGACCCCGCTCGCGCGCGGCGGCACGACCTCGACAGGGGCAGCGCTCTCGAAGCTGCGCCCCGATATTGAACTGATCGCTACTCGTCCCATCTAGGATTTGGCATGGAAATCCGAACAGGGGCGCGTTGATGAATCCGAACAAGCTACTCGAACAGTTTCTGGGCAGCGATATCAAGGGCAAGCTCGGCCAGGCGGGCAACTTCGCCAACCAGAATCTGGGCGGCTTCGCCGGCGGCGCGGCCGCGGGCGGCGTACTGGCGCTGCTCCTCGGCAACAAGAAAATGCGAAAGATGGCAGGTGGCGTCGTCGGCTATGGCGGTGCCGCGGCGCTCGGCGCGCTTGCCCTCAAGGCCTACCAGAACTGGCAGCAGGGCCGCCCGGCGAGCTCGGCGCCGGTCGCGACCCCGGCCGACCTGCAGGTCGCCGACCAGCGGTTTCGCCCCGATGCGATGCCGGCTGCGGGCGACGAACCTTTTCCGCTCGTGCTGGTGCGCGCGATGATCGGCGCCGCCAAGGCGGACGGTCATATCGACGCGGAGGAGCACAAGCAGCTCTTCGATCGGGTCGGGCAGCTTGGTCTCGACGCCGAGGCCAAGGCCTATGTGTTCGATGCGCTTTCGAAGCCGGTCGATCTCAATGCGCTGGCGGGCGCCGCCCGGACCGAGGAGCAGGCGGCGGAGATCTATCTCGCCTCGCGTCTCGCCATCGATCCCGACCAGCCTGCGGAAAAATCCTATCTGGAGGCGCTGGCGCACCGGCTGAAGCTGCCGGCCGAGCTCGTGGCGCATCTCGACCGCCAGGTCGAGGCGGCGCCCTCGTAACGGCGAGCGCTCCAGCGGCCGCAATCGCGGCGCTGGATATGCAAAGTATAGTGATTATCAAGAGTGGCGACAGTCCGGGACGGCTTCTCTATCATAGCCGTTTCGGATGCATGTCGGATGAAGCCAAGACGCCCCTCGGAATCCGCCCGGTTCCTCTATCGGACCGTCTCGCAGGCCCTGCGCGATCGCATCGCCGGCGGCCGTTACGAACCCGGTGCGCGCATCCCGAGCGTCGATGAGCTTTCGCTCGAGTTCGGCGTCAGCTCCATCACCATCCGCCGCGCCATTCGCGATCTCTCGCTCGAGGGGCTGCTGCTCGGCCGGCAAGGGTTGGGCGTCTTCGTCGCGACCAAGCGGCGCATCGTCCGCTCGCTGACGGCCGACCACATCGCGCCGATCGAGGAAGATGTGAAGCGCGCCGGGCTCGAGCCCGGCATCCGCGAGCTCGATATGAGCGTGGTCTCCGCGGAGGGCGAGCCCGCACTTCGTCCGCTCTCGGCGACGGGCCGCGCCTTCTATCGTCTGGAGCGCGTGTTGCTGGCCGATGGCGAGTCGGTCGGCCTCGATACGGTATGGTTGCCGCGGCGCCTCGGCGACCGGCTCAAGGACGACCTTCGCGGCCATTTCATCATGCCGCTGCTGGCATCTCACGGCATCGTCATCGACCATGTCGATTACCGCTTCGAAGCGGCGACCGCGACGGACCTGCAAGCCGGGCTGCTCGATATCGTCACCGGCTTCCCGCTGCTGGTCATCCGCTTCACCCCCATCGGTGCCGACGGGGTTCCGGTGATGGCCGGACGCACCACGACCCGTGCCGATCGTTTCGCCTACGAGTTCTGCGGACGCCCGAAGGCCCATCTCGCCAAGCCGGTTCGCGCGCGGGCGTAACGCCGAGCGTTCGAGGTGCCGCCGACCTCGCCGCGCGGCCCCGGTCAACGCGTTGATTTCATGCCCTGTCCGCCGCGCCCCTGCTCGATGCGCGTCGTGGCGAGGCCGGCCATCAGATACATGATCACATAGACGATGACCCGGTAGATTACGGGCGAGCCCGGCGGAATGCAGATGAAGGAGAGCCCGGCGAGGCCGCGCTTGCCGATCTCGTGGGCGATGCGCAGCACTTCGTAATCGGTCATGCCGATCGGCTCGGCGAGTTCCCCCAGAATGTCGCCCCCGGTTGGCCCGGCGCCGCCCATCACATCCATGTCGAAATGCGCGTAGACGGCATCCGTGCCGTCATAGGCATGGGCGAGCTCGCGGCAGAGTCCATCGATTCCGAGCTCCGTGCGGACCTTCCACATCGGATAGAAATGCGCGCCGTTCTTGAGGAACTCGCGCACCGTCTTCTTGCCCTCGAGCATCCCGCGCTCGCCGATCTCGACGAGATTCCGCACCGTGATGTTCTTGTGGAACTCGTACATCTTGTATTTCCAGCTCCCGCTGCCGGCGATGCGGGGATCCATCGTGAGCCGGTCGAGCGGCGACGAATCCCAGTGCGTATCGAGGCTCACCACCCCGACATTGCCCTTGGTGCGCTCGGCGATGGGCTTCGCGATGGCGTAGGAGCCGCAGGGCGAGTTCTGGCCGATCACGATGGGGATCGCGCCGGCATCCAGCGCCTGTCCGACCTTTTCCTCGACCGCGGCCTGCGCCCGCAGGATGTTCTCTACCGTGGGGGACTGGTTCGCCTCGGGCGGGATGGCGGCGTCGCCGAAATCGACAACCTTCAGATGCTCGAAAACGTCGAGATCGAAGTCCTGGATATAGCCCGTCGCGTAGCGGATCGATTGCTGGCGGACCCGCTTCGGTCCGGCGATCCATTCGCTCTTCGGCACGCCGGCATATTCGCCCCATCCCGCGACATAGGGGGCGCCGATGATGGCGACGTCGGCGCCCTTGAGGTCCGCCGGCGATGTCGCATGCGGCCGTGCCATGAAGGTCGGCATGTCGCCTTCGATCATCGGAAAGTCGCGGCTCCGGGTGAAAATCGAGTTCCGGACGGTTTCCCAGTCGGGGTAGGTCACGAAGATTCTCCTGTTGCGAATTTGCGAGCATCGGTCCACCGGGCGGCGTCGATCCGTCGCCCGGCCGCCGTTTCTGGAGCCTTGCGTGCCCGACGTCAATATTGCGAATGGCTCGCAGGGCCGACATCCGGCACGAGACCCAGCCGCAGATTGACCGATTTTGTATCCTAAGTATATTTTGTTGCCGTTCTTGCCGTCGAGCGATGCAGCACGAAGCGCCATCGGGCGGAGGCGGGAAGCGCGTCGGCGGCGTTCTCTCGGGCGACGAAAGGTGGACGCCACGCGCCACGGACTCGAAGGATTTTGTCGTCGCGGCAACGACCGCGACGAAGGATCTGACTGCCGGTCTAGGCCGGATCGAGGAACAAACCAATGAAACATGGGAGGCAGGTTATGAGTGCAGGCTGGAGGCTGAAGCTCGCTGGGCTCGCATTCGGACTTTCCGCGGGGCTCTTGCTCTCCGTCGGCGCCGGCGCGACGGACCTTGCGGAGATCAAGTCCAATGGCAAGGTCACGGTCGGAACGGAGGCCGCTTACGCGCCGTTCGAATTCGTGGAAGATGGAAAGATCGTCGGGTACGACAAGGATGTGCTGGACCGCATCGTCGCGGCCTGGGGCGTCGAGCTCGAGCAGCTTGACGTGCCCTTCGCGGGCATCCTCACCGGCCTCGACCAAGGCAAATACGACATTGTCTCGACGGCCCTCATCATGAATCCGGAACGGGCGGCGAAATACGCCTTCACCATGCCGGTCGCGGTGGCCCAGGTCGCCATCATGAAGCGCAAGGGCGACGACAAGATTACTTCGGTCGAGGATCTGACCGGCCTCTCGATCGGCGGTCCGGTGCCGCCCTCCGGTCCGACCTCGGTCCTCACCAACTACAACGAGGAGCTGAAGGCGACCGGCAAGGGAGCCGACCAGATCGTTCATTTCCAGGGCGATCCGGAACTCTTCCTCGGGCTCGCCAACGGCCAGATCGACGGCGCCGTCGAAACCATGCTGGTGATCAACGAGGCGATGAAGAAACAGCCCGACACCTTCGAGGTGGTGGGAACCATCGGCGAGCCTTTCTACATCGGCTGGGTAGTGCGTCCGGCGGATACGGCGCTGCGGGACTCCATCAACGAGGAGATTCGCAAGCTTCGGGACAGCGGCGAGCTCGCCAAGCTGCAGGAGAAGTGGTTCGGCTTCTCCATGGAGATCCCGGATTCGGGCTATCTGCCGCCGAACGCGAAGTGACGGTTGAGTTCGCTACTCTCGACAATCGGGCGCCATGAGGTGCGATTTCGGAAATGACCCGTGGGGCCGACGCAGGACGCCGGCCCCACGATGTCCCATCGTCGCGGTCAGCGGATGACATTCGATTTCGGCGTGGTGGTCTATGCGCTGCCCTATCTTCTGGAGGGGGCGAAGCTCACCCTTTCCATGACGCTGCTCGCGATCCTGCTCGGCGTTCCGGTCGGGATCGGCCTGTTCATCGGACTGCAGTCGGGCGGCGCGGTTCTGCGCAAGGCAATCAGCCTCTATATCAGCTTCGCGCGCGGAACCCCGCTGTTCATCCAGATCCTCGTCGTCTACTACCTGCTGCCCAGCATCGGCCTCGACATACCGAGCTTCTTCGCGGCGGTGATAGCCCTCAGCCTCAATAGCGGGGCCTATATCTCGGAGATGATTCGCGGCGGATTGACCGCCATTCCGAGGGGACAGATCGAGGCCGCCCGCGCTCTCGCCATGCCGCGCCGGCTGATCTGGCGGCGGATAACCCTGCCGCAGATCTTCGCCCTCATCCTGCCGCCCCTGACGGTCGAATTCACGGCGCTACTCAAGGCTTCGGCCCTGGTCTCCGTCATCGGCGTGATCGAGCTTACGCGCACCGCGCAGCAGATCGTGGCGGCGACCTTCCGCCCCATCGAGATCTGGATCGCGGTCGGGTTGATCTATTTCGTGATGTGCTACGCGCTCGGCGCGCTCACGCGCCGGATCGAGCGCGGCACCGCCGTCTATCGCCCGCACTGATCGCCATGGATATCGAGCTTTCCCTCCTCGCCTACGCGATGCCGGTTCTCCTCAAGGGAATGGGTAATACGCTCTTCTTCTGTTCGATCTCGATGGTCATCGGCTTTGTGCTGGCGGTGGGAATCGCCCTCGCGCGGCTTTCTCGCCGTGCGGCGTTGCGTCTGCCGGCGCTATGGTTCGTCGAGCTCATCCGCAACACGCCGTTCCTCGTCCAGGCTTTCCTGGTTTTCTTCGCCCTGCCCAAGCTCGGCATCCGCTTCAGCGCGACCTCGGCGGGCATCATCGTGCTCTCGCTCTATGCCTCGGCCTATTTCACCGAAGCGATCCGCGGCGCCATCCTTTCCGTGCCGAGGGGGCAGATGGAGGCGGCGCGTGCCGTCGGCATGCCCCATTTCCGGGCGATGCGGCGAATCATCTTTCCGCAGATGCTGGGCTATCTGCTGCCGGCCCTCACCAACCAGGTGATCGGCGTGATCAAGGAATCGGCAGCGCTCTCCATCATCACCGTGCCCGAGGCGGCGATGGCGGCGCAGGTCGTGCTCGGCGTCTCTTTCAGTCCGGTCGAGACCTATATCATGGTCGCGCTGCTTTATTGGATGGTGACGGCGACGATCGCCGCCATCATGCTCAAGCTCGAGCGTCGCGTGCTCGGATCGCGATCTGCGTCCGGCGCCGCCCTGCCCAAGCCGGCAACGAGCTGATCTGGGGACCGACCGCCACCATGCCCGGCGCCGACGCGCAACCGATCATCAGGATCGAGAACCTCCACAAGCGGTTTGGCGGGCTGCATGTGCTGAAGGGCATCGATCTTGCCGTCAAGGCCGGCGAGAAGATCTGCATCGTGGGGCCGAGCGGCTCGGGCAAGAGCACGCTGCTCCGCTGCATCAACTTCCTGGAGGAACCGGACGACGGCATGGTGTGGCTCGACGGCGCGCCGATGGGCTTCCTCAAGACCGCCGATGGACAGCGGAAGCGCGCGTCGGAATCGGAAGTGAACCGGCTGCGCGCCGGCGTCGGGATGGTGTTCCAGAACTTCAATCTCTGGGGCCATATGACCGTGCTGCACAACATCATCGAGGCGCCGATGAATGTCCGCGGGCTCGACCGCAGACAAGCGGAGGCGCAGGCCTGCCGCCTGCTCGAGCGGATCGGCCTCATCGAGAAGAGGGATGCCTATCCCTCGCAATTGTCGGGCGGGCAGCAGCAGCGCGTCGCGATCGCCCGTGCGCTTGCCATGGAGCCGAAGATCATGCTCTTCGACGAGCCGACATCGGCGCTCGATCCGGAACTGGTCGGCGAGGTGCTCGAGGTGATGCGGGCGCTGGCGCGCGAGGGCATGACCATGCTCGTCGTGACGCACGAGATGGGTTTCGCCTCGGAAGTCGCGGACCGCGTGGTTTTCATGGATCAGGGGGCAATTCTCGAAGAGGCGCCGCCCATCGAGTTCTTCCGCGCGCCGAAAAACGAACGCGCCGCGCAATTCCTGGCAAAGGTGATCCGACGAGGCACGGCATGACGGACAGGACGACATCGGCGCGGGACGACCCCCCGGTCGCGATCCTCACGGGTCTTTCGCATCCGGTCGGCGCGGCGATCGCCCGCCGCCTCGCACGGGCGGGCAATCGCCTGTTGCTTGCCGACGGCCCGCCAGACTTGCGGGTGGAGATCGAGACGGCGGCAAGGGCTATGGGCGGCGAAGCGGCGATTCCGGACAAGATCGGGGACGAGGAGGATGTCGACGCTCTCGTGGGCGCGGCGCTGTCGCGCTTCGGTAGACTCGACATGCTGATCCGTGGTCCGGAGCGCGGCGGCGACGAACCCTGGCTCGCGGCGGGTGCCGGAACCGATGGGCCGGGGCGGCAGCTCGAGAACTTCCTGCGGCTCACGCGCGCCGCCGTTCGTCCGATGATCGACGGCGGCGGCGGGCGCGTCGTCCATGTCGTGTCGGCCGCCGGGCGCTATCGCTCGGCCTATATGCGGGCCGAAGGGATGCCGGCGAGCTTCGCGCTCGGGGCGAGCCGCGACGGCGCCATCCTGGCGGCCACCCGCCAGCTCGCCTTCGAACTGGCGCCGTACAAGATCCGGCTCAACGCCGTCGCCATGGGGCTGATCCGCACGCCGGAGACGGAAACCGTCTGGCGAGGCCTTGCCGAACGCGACCGGCAGTTCCTCCGCGAGGAGATCTCGCTGCAGCGGCTCGGCGAGCCGGAGGAGGTGGCGGCCGTGATCGAGTTCCTCGCATCGCCCGTCAGCAGCTATGTCACCGGCACGGCCATCGACGTGAATGGCGGCTGGTGGATGTCGTGACGGGTGGCGCCATGAAACTCAAGGACAAGGTTGCGATCGTCACCGGCGCGGCGAGCGGCATCGGGCGTGCCACGGCGACCGCATTTCTCGAGGAAGGCGCCTCGGTCGCCTTCGTCGATCGGCACGAGGCCGCGCTGGCGCGGTTGCGGGAAACGCATGTGCCGCTTGCCGAACGAATGATGACCATCGGTGCCGACGCAACCAGCGCGCAGGATTTCGAGCGGGTAGCCGAAGCCGTCACCCGGCGCTGGGGGCGCATCGACATTCTCGTCAACAATGTCGGCGGTGCGATCGGGGCCGTCGGGCTCGATGTGACGGAGGCCGACTGGGATGCGACCGTGGCCCTCAGCCTCAAAAGCCACTTCCTCGGCTGTCGGGCGGTCGCCCCCACCATGCGCGCCCAGCGCAAGGGCCGCATCATTTGCATCGCATCGAATGCGGGGAAATTCCGCAGCAATACCGGAACCTCGAGCCTCGCCTACAGCGCCGCCAAGGGCGGCGTGCTGCAACTGGCCCGCACCCTGGCGCACGAGCTGGGGCCTTTCGGCATCACCGTCAATGCGATCGCACCGGGGAGCGTGCTTTCCGATGCGGGCAAGGAAGAGACGGCCGCCATGCCGCCGCTGCTGCTCGAGCGCGTGATGCGGGAAACGGCGCTCGGTTACTTCGCCGAGCCGGAGGAGATGGCCAGCATCGCGGTCTTCCTCGCATCGGACGATGCGAGCTATGTCACCGGCGCGACCATCATCGCCAATGGCGGCTGGTGCACAAGCTAGGCTCGGAGAGCCGAGAGTTCGCCGCTATCGCAGCGCACCGCCGGACCCGCCGTTCTGGATAGTGAGCAGCACCCTTTCGAACGCGGTCAGCTCATAAGGTTTCGCCAGATAGAAGATCCGCCCGGCCGACGCGACGCTCTTGGCGGCGTCGCGATCGGATCCGGAGGCGATCACCACGCCGAGGTCCGGTCGCCTGTTGCGTGCTGCGACGATGAGTTCTCCGCCGCTCATGCCCGGCAGCCCCAGGTCGGTCATCATCACGTCGATATCCGGGTCCCTTGCGATCGCATCGAGGGCCGCCTGACCGGTCGGCGCTTCGATAACGATGCAGCCGAGTTCCTCGGCGAGATCGACGGCGCCCAGACGCACCAGCGGGTCATCTTCGACGATGAGAAGCTTCAGGCCGTGCCGCAACGAGACACTGTCCGCCGCCGCCGATAGTCCGGCCGCCGGCCGCGGAGCGCCGCGGGGCGCGGCAAGCACCGCGCGGATCTTGCGGGCAAGCTCGTCGCGCTTGTAGGGCTTGCTCAGGAGCGAGACGCCTGCGTCCAGCCGGCCGTGATGGATGACGGCGTTCTCCGTGTAGCCGGAGGTGTAGAGGATCGCGAGATCGGGCAGCGCCGCCTGCGCGCGGCGCGCCATCTCGCGGGTGCTGATGTTGCTCGGCGTCACCACGTCAGTGAAGAGCAGGTCGATCGGTTTGCCGGAAAGCACGATCTCCAGTGCCGCGTCCGCATTTTCCGCCTCGATCGTCCGATAGCCGAGCTCGCTCAGCATATCGATCGCCGCGTGGCGCACCCCTGCATCGTCCTCCACCACGAGGATCGTTTCGTGCCCGCCGATGACGCTGCCGGCCGCCAGGTCCTCGATCTCGTCCTCGGGGCGGCGAACGCGGGGCAGATAGAGCTTCACCGCCGTGCCTTCGCCGCGCTCGCTGTAGATCTTCACATGGCCGCCCGACTGCTTCACGAAGCCATAGACCATGCTGAGGCCGAGGCCGGTGCCCTGGCCTTCCGGCTTGGTGGTGAAGAAGGGCTCGAAGGCGCGAGACACGACATCGGCATCCATGCCCACGCCGGTATCGGCCACCGCCAGCATGACATACTGACCGGGCGCCACTTCGGCGTGGCGCGCGGCATAGTTTTCGTCGAGGAAGGCATTGGAAAGCTCGATGGTGAGCTTGCCGCCGTTCGGCATGGCGTCGCGGGCATTGATGGCGAGATTCAGCACCGCGTTCTCGATCTGGTGCCGGTCGGCGAGCGTGTTCCACAGCCCGGCACCGACGATCGTCTCGATCTCGTAAGTCTCCCCGAGGGTCCGACGCAGCATGTCGCTCATGTCGGCGATCATGCGGCCGAAATTGATGACTTTGGGTTCGAGCGGCTGACGGCGGGCGAAGGCGAGAAGCTGGCGGGTGAGGCGGGCGCCGCGTTCCGCGCCCGCGACGGCCGATTGCAGCCGCTGGGTCGCCTTCGCGTCGCCGCGGATCACCGGCTCCAGCAGATCGAGGTTGGTGTTGATGACCTGCAGCAGATTGTTGAAGTCATGCGCGACGCCACCCGTCAGATGGCCGATCGCTTCCATTTTCTGCGACTGCCTGATGATGGCTTCGGATTGTAGTCGGCGGGTGATGTCGGACGCGGTCACGACGAATCCGCCGGAGGCGAGGCCGCTGCAATAGACCTCGACGTCGCGGTTTCCGCGGCGTAGCTGCAGCAGCTTGTCCGTGCAGATGAAGCTGCCGGTTTCGGGCGAGTGGGCCACCAGCGCGTCGATCACCGGTTCTGGCCGCATGCGGTCGTTGGCGATGAAGCTCGCCAGCGGCTCGTTCACGCGCGCAAGAGTATCGGGGAAATCGAGAATCCGCATGAAACCCTTGTTCCAGGCGATCAGGGCGCCCTTGCCGTCGAAGGCCGCTATGCCTTCGCGCACATTGTCGAGTGTGACCTGCAGGAACGAGGCTTGCTGCGTCAGTGCCTGCTCCGCGGCGCCAAGGCTCCGGACATTGCGATGAAGCAGGTAGGCAGCGCCCAACAGGCCGAAGAGCGCGCAAGCGGAGCCGATCAGCGTCGCCATGAAGTTGAGGCGCTGGGCCGACGCGGAATTGCTGAGGCGCACCGTGAGGAGGCCGCTCTCCTCGGCCTTGAGCTCGCCGAGCACGCGGCGGATCTCTTCCATCGCGGTGGTGCCCATCCCGCTCAGCAGGACTTGGCGCGCAGCGGGGAGGCCCTCCGCGTGGAACGCGTCGAGTCCGGAATGCAGTGCGGAAAGGCGCGCGCCGATGAGCATCTCGAGCGCATCGATTCGGTCGCGTTGACTGGGATTGTCGCTGACCAGCGCCTTCATCCGCTCGAGTTGTTTCGGGATCGCCTCGATCGCCGTGCGATAGGGAGCGAGATAGGAATCTTCGTCGGTGATAAGGTAGCCGCGCTGACCGGTTTCGGCGTCCTGAACCAAGGAGAGCAACGCGCGCGTGGTGTCGATCACGTCGTAGGTATGCTCGACCAGCGCGCGGCTCTGCGCGAGATTCTCGGATGCCTGGAAGGTGACGAGGCTGGCTGCGCAGAACGCAACAAAAACCGGGATCAGGAACCCCGCCAGGACACCCGCGGTAACTCGCCGCATGTCGCCTCAACCCCTCGCTTTGCGCGCCGGACAATAGCACGCCCGTTCGCGCGGACGCCATTGCGGCAGCCCTTGCCGGGCGCGGAAGACGGCGCTTTCTGCGGCCGCCCGCGGCGGAAGGGTCGGACGAGCCCTCAGAACCACTCTTCGCGCATGTCGTAGGCGGCAGTCTCGCCGCCGGCCAGCAGCGACGCCTGGAGGCTCGTCTGCCGCAGCTCGAACCGGGCGAACCAGAGCGCGGTCTGGCGCTTGCCTTCGTAGAAATCGGTTTCGCTGCTTCCGGCCGCGAGCGCCCTCGCGGCGAGGGAAGCCTGCCGCAGCCAGAGCCATCCGACGATCAGCTTGCCCACCATGTCGAGGTAGAGCGATGCGTTCGCCAGGCTCCGATCGGCATCCTTCTCCATCGCGTTCACGAGCCGTGCGGTAACCGACCGGGTCGCGGCGAGGGCGCCGCCGAGCGCGTTCGCGATCTCGGCGATCGTTTCGTCCGACGGCGCGGCGCCGCCGGCGGCCTCCAGATCCTTCTCGATGGTTTCCGTCAGCAACCGAAAGGCCGCACCTTCCGCCATGCGTACCTTGCGGCCGAGCAGGTCGAGCGCCTGGATGCCGTTGGTACCCTCATGGATCGGGTTGAGCCGATTATCGCGGAAATACTGCTCGACCGGATGATCGCGCGTGTAGCCGTAGCCGCCGAGGATCTGGATCGCAAGATCGTTGGCGGTAAGGCCGTACTGGGAAGGCCAGGCCTTCACGACCGGCGTCAACACCTCGAGCAGCAGCGCGGCGCGGCGCCGCCCGGCTTCGTCGGGATGGGTCTTCTCATCGTCGACCAGCCGCGCGGCGGTCAGGCAGAGCGCGAGCCCGCCTTCGACATAGGCCTTTTGCGCGATCAGCATGCGGCGCACATCGGCGTGCTCGATGAGCCGCACCGGCGGCGCGTCAATACCCTTTGCGCCCGGCCGGCGCCCCTGGGTCCTCGTCCGCGCATAGTCAAGCGAGTAGAGATAGCCCGCATATCCCAGCACCGCGGCGCCGAGACCGACACCGATCCGCGCTTCGTTCATCATGCGGAACATGTAGGCGAGACCCTGGTGTGGTTCGCCGATCAGGATGCCGATGCAGGGCTCCGTCTCGCCGAAATTCAGCATCGTCGAGGTCGTGCCGCGATAGCCCATCTTGTGAATGAGGCCCGCGAGCGCCACGCCGTTGCGCTGGCCCGGCGTACCGTCCGTCTTCGGCAGGAACTTCGGCACCAGGAAGAGCGAGATCCCGCGCACGCCGGGCGGCGCACCGTCGATGCGGGCGAGGACCATATGAACGATGTTCTCGCTGAGCTCGTGATCGCCGCCTGAAATGAAGATCTTGCTGCCGCGGAGGCGATAGCTGCCGTCGGCTGCGGGTTTCGCCATGGTGCGAATCTCGGCGAGCGAGGAACCGGCCTGTGGCTCCGTCAAGGCCATGGTGCCGAACCAGCGGCCGGCGCGCATGGGCGGGAGGTAGATGCGCTTCTGGTCGTTCGACCCGAAAGCCTCCAGCAGGTTGCCCGCAGCGATGGTGAGGAAGGCATAGGCGGCGGTGCCAATGTTGGCGGCGGTGAAGAGGCTGAAGGCGGCTTGCGCGACCGTGACCGGGAGCTGCATGCCGCCCTGGTCGAAATCCGCCTGCGCGGCCATGAAGCCGGCCTCGGAGAAGGCGTCAAGCGCCGTCTTCACCTCGGGAATGATGGCGACGCGGCGGCCGTCCCACCGCGGTTCGTTCTCGTCGTTCGCCCGGTTATGCGGGCGAAACCGCGCCTCCGCGATCCGCCGCGCGGTGTCGATCGTCGCATCGAAGGTCTCGCGGGAATGGTCCGCGAAGCGCCGCCGCTCGAGGAGCCGTTCGACCTCTAGCAGCTCGTAGAGCACGAAATCGAGGTCGCGGGGGGCGATCAACGGGATGGTTGGAGCGGCCATGATGATCCGGGAGGAATAGCGCAATCGCGCGATCGGGGAGATGAGGGCGGCCGGCGCGTCCGAAACCGCGGTCCGGCCGGATTGTCGGAGTACAATCTAGCGCCTCCAGACACCGCATCGCTCTTGAATTTTCGGGCCGCGAGTAGCCGAATGGCGGGCGGAAGCGCCGGCTAAGGGCCCAGCACAATGCCCACCGCCGAGCGCAAGGAAACGAAGAGCGGGAAGAGGGGCATGTCGGTTCACAGTCTCAATCCAGCGCGGCAGCAGCCGGGACGATACGACCACCTCGTCCGGCCGGACGGGCTGGTGCACCGGACCCTCTACACCGATCCCGCGATCTTCGACGAGGAAATGCGCAAGATATTCGGCGGCTCCTGGGTCTATCTCGCCCATGAGTCGGAACTGCCCAATCCGCACGACTTCAAGACGACGACCATGGGTCGTCGTCCGGTCATCGTCGCCCGCGACGGGCAGGGCGCCCTGCACGGCCTCCTCAATCGCTGCACCCATCGCGGCAGCCTCGTCTGCGTCAAGGAGCAGGGCAACGCGCCGCGCTTTCAGTGCCCCTATCACAACTGGACCTTCGGCAGCGACGGCAAGCTCCTGGCGGTAACCTTTCCGGACGGTTTCGCCGCGAGCTTCGACAAGAAGGCCCGCAATCTCGGGCAGCTGCCGCGCCTGGAAAGCTATCGCGGCTTCATCTTCGGCTCGCTCAATTCCGAAGTGGAGCCGGTCGCGCAATGGCTCGGCAATGCGAAGCCGGTGCTCGACTGGGCGATCGACAAGGACGAGGCGGTGTCGCGCCGCTGGCGGGTGGTGAAAGGCACGCATTACACCTTCCGCGCCAACTGGAAGCATCAGAACGACAACAACTGCGATCCCTATCACGTCCCCTTCCTGCATTCCTCGACCGCGAAGATGAACGAGGTGATGCATGGCGCGGGCAAGGGCCTCGACCACGTGAAGGGCGACCGCAACCAGATGTATGTCCAGTATCTCGGCAACGGCCACAAGCTCTTCGACCAGCGGCCCGAGATGGGCGATTCCTGGCCGCGCGTGCGGCCGATCCCCGGCAAGGAAACCCACGCCGCTGCGATCCTGGCGGAGGCGGGCGAGGCGATGGGGGCGAAGTATCTGGAGCTGGTGGGACGCGCCGGAATCAACCTCATCATCTACCCCAATCTCTTCATCATGGGGCACGGCATGTTCGCCGTGTATGAGCCGGTTTCGGTGACCCGCACCAATACGCGCTACTATTCGACGCTGTTCGACGACGCGCCGGCCGCCTTCAACACGCTGCGCCTACGCTTCGCGGAGGATTTCAACAACTTGGCGGGCCGCGACGACAACGACGCCATGGAGCGCATCCAGGATGCGCTCGACACCATTCCCGAGATGGAGTGGCTCGATTTCAGCCGTGGTCTCGGTACCGCACGCGAAAGCGCGGACGATAACGGCGTCATCACCGGCAATGTGATGGACGATACCGGTGTGCGCGGCTCGTATCTGCGCTGGAAGGAGCTGATGCATGCCGAGCCGCAGCTCGGTGTGGTCACGTGAGCGAGCGCGGGGGAGCGGGACGATGACCGATCGCGAAAGTGCCGCCATCCGGGAGGCAATGCGGCGAGAGCCCTCCAGTGCGGCCGATGCGCTTCATATCGACGATGGCCGCTATGCCGCGCTCGCCGCGGAAACCGCCGCCGCCCATGGCCGGACCGACCCGGCTACGCTCTCGCCGAGCGACCCGGCGGCCTCGATGCTCTATCGGGAGGCGCGCCTCCTCGACGGAGGGCGATATCGCGACTGGCTGACGATGCTCGCCGATGACTGCCTCTACTGGATTCCGACCAGCCGCAACCCGAGCGATCCGCGGCGGGAGAGCGGCGTCAACCTCGACGACAAGCGCCGGCTCCTCGATCGTATCGTGGTGATCGAAACGGGGTTGCTGCGCGCCCAGGACCCACCCTCTCGCACCGCACGGATCGTGACCAACGTCGAATCCTGGAAAACCCCGTCGGGTGCCATTGAAGTGCGGTCGAACCTCATGCTCTGGGAGCGTCGCCGCGGCTATCTCGACCACTATATCGGCTGGCAGGAACATGAGCTGATGCCCTCGGGCGGGGGCTGGCTGATTCGCCGGAAGATCATCAATCTGTTGAATTGCGACGAGCCGCAGGGGAACATCACCTTCATCCTCTAACGCCGGTCGGGCTTGCCGATTCCGGCGCCGGCCTATTGTGTAAAACCCCGATCCTTGGAGAAGTCCGTCGATGCGTCTCGTAATCGCCATGATGAAGCACGAAACCAACACCTTCTCGCCGGTACCGACACCGCTCGCCCGGTTCGGTCGCGGCGGCGGTGGGGAGGTGCTCGAAGGCAAGGTCGCTTACGACGCTTACAAGGGCACCGGATCCGGGCTCGGAGCCTTCATCGACCTCGCCGAAGAGCACGGCGCCGACTTCGAGATCCCGATCGCCGCCGAAGCCTGGCCTTCCGGCCATGTCCATGACGAAGCCTATGAGCAGATCGTGGCCAAGATCCTGAAGGCGGTGGAGAAGGGCTGCGATGCGCTGCTGCTCGATCTGCATGGTGCGATGGTGACGCAGAGCCGCGAGGACGGCGAGGGCGAGCTCCTGGCGCGGCTCAGGAAGCTCGCGCCCACGCTGCCCATCGGCGTGGCGCTCGACATGCATACGAACTTCTATCCGGCGATCGCCGAAAACGCGAACGTCGTGGCGGGCTACCAGACCTACCCGCATATCGACAATTACGAGACCGCGATCCGCGCCGGGAAGCCGATCTTCGCCCTGCTGAAGGGCGAGGCGCGGCCGACCATGGCCTGGGGCAACCGGCCCATGCTGCCGCATGTGATGCGTCAGGGGACCGACGATTTCCCCAACAAGGAGCTGCAGGAGATGACCCGGCGCATGGAGCGGGAAGGCGCGCTCTGCGCCACGCTCTTCACCGGTTTTCCGCATGCCGACATTTCGCTCGCCGGCCTGTCCGCGGTCGTCGTGACCGACAACGACCGGAAGCTTGCCGAGAAATATCGGGAAGAGTTGCTCGATTTCGCCTGGAGCAACCGGCAGGCCTTCGTCTACAAGCTGGAGCCGCTCGCGGATTCCCTCGGTCGCGCGAAGCAGGCGACGCAATATCCCGTCGTCCTCCTGGATCACTACGACAACGCGGCGTCGGGCGGCACGATGGACACGATGACGGTGCTGGGCGCCATCATCGATTCCGGCCTCGACAGCGTTGCCGCCTTCGCCATCCACGATCCGGCGGCAGTGAAGCAGATGATCGCCGCCGGCGTCGGCGCCAAGGTCACGATCAAGCTCGGCGGCAAGATCGACATGCCGTCGATCGGACGGAAGGGCGAGCCGCGCGAAGTGACCGGCACCGTCAAGCTCATCTCCAACGGTCAGTATCGCAATCGCGGTCCTGCCTCGCGCGGCGTGCTGATGGATATGGGCCCGACGGTGGTGCTCGACACCGGCAAGGTCGAGATCGTGGTCATCTCGCGCCATCAGGAGCCGAACGATCTCGGCTGCTTCCTTTCGGTCGGCATCGACCCGCTCGAGAAGAAATATCTGATGCTGAAGAGCCGTATCCACTACCGGGCCGGCTTCAAGCCGGTCGCGAAGCAGATCATCGAATGCGCCGGCGTGGGCGTCTGCACCTCCGACTATTCGATGCTGAATTTCAAGAAAGTTCGCCGGCCGATCTATCCGCTCGACAACCTGAACGATCCGCAGCCCTAGCCCGCTTCATATGCATAGCGGCCCTGCATGCGGCAGATCGCGCTGCAGCGGTCGGGACGGGAACTTGGGGCACGACGCGTTCGTTTCCTTGAGGCGAGGAAGCGCCGCGCCGGCGCTCCCTTGCCGTTTTCGGCCGCGCCGAAACGACCCGCTGCGGACCACAGAGAGGTCACGGACGATCCCGTCCGGCCTCACTAGGTTCTGAAAGGTCGGCGGCTCGCGAGCAACCGTCGGCGAACGGCGTCGAGCATGCGGGTGAGCCGGCGCCGTGCCGGCGATGGGATCGCGTGGACCTGCGAAGGCAGATGCCTTCGACGATTCCGCCCGGTCTTCGTCGCCGAGAGCGGAGCAGCTCCAGCGATGAGAGGTATCATGCTCAGAATTCTCATGTTGGCCACGTTCGGATCGCTTCTCGTCTCGAACGCGGCATTCGCCTATGTCGGCCCGGGCGCCGGCCTCAGCACGCTCGGCGCGCTCTGGGGCGTGCTGCTGGCGGTGGTCGCCTCGGTCGGCTTCATCCTGTTTTGGCCGGTGCGTCGGCTGGTGCGGCGGCGCCGAGCGGTGCGTAGCGAGCCTCCGCGCGATCTCGACCCGGAGCCCTAGGACGGGCGCGCCACCGTGGGTCTCCTGGACTGGCCCGGCGGGCTCTTCGCGTGGCTCGACCGGCAGGGCGATTTCCTGCCGCCCGCCCTCCGTCTCGCTCTTTGGGCGCTTTTCGGCGCCGCCCTTTCGATGGCGCTCTACAAGGCATTCTCGCCGCAGCGGCGCATCGCAGCGGCCGAGGCGACGGCACGCTCGGCGCGCCAGGCGCTCGACCGGTTCGAAGGGGAGTTCGCGGACGCCTGGCCATTGATGCGGCGGAGCCTCGGCGCCGCGTTGCACCGGTTGGCGCTGGTACTGCCGGCGACGTTGCTCGCCTCGCTGCCGCTCGTCGCGATGATCCTCTGGCTTTCGACGAGCTACGGCTATGAGACGCCGATGCCGGGGCAACCCGTCCCGGTGCTCGTCACGCCGCCGCAATATGAGGGCGAGCTTTTGACGACGCCGTCGGGCGCGGCCCCGCTGGTGCAGGGCCGTGTGCGCGTCAAGGACCCCGCCGGGGTGGTGGTAGCCGACATCCCGCTACAGAAGCCCGTGCCGTCGGTCGAGAAGCAGCGCTGGTGGCATCTGCTGATCGGCAATCCCGCCGGCTATCTTCCGGCGGAAGGGGATATCGAGCGCATCGACCTTCAGCTAAGCCCGCAACAGTACCTGCCGCTCGGACCCGGCTGGCTGCGCGGCTGGGAGCTTCCCTTCTTCACCGTTCTGCTGGCGGGATCGATCGCGATCAAGAAGTTCGCGCGGATCGCATGACGGCGCGGAGCGGCGATCCCGGCACGGGCTTCCATGTCGCCCGCTGGATGGATCGGCTCGGTCATATCGTTTGCGACCGGCCGGCCGTCATGCGCGCCGTCGCGCGAATCGAATCGAGGCTGGTCGAAGAGCGGCTCGCGGAGATTCCGATCGAGGCGCCGATCTGGATTGCCGGGCTCGCGCGGAGCGGCTCGACCGTGTTGCTCGAGTTGCTGGACGGCCACCCCGCCACGGCGACGCAGCGCTATCGCGACTTCCCGCCGGTGCTGACGCCGTTCTTCTGGAATCGCTTCCTCGACTTCATGCCCCTGAACCAGGCGGCGCCGGCGGAACGGGCGCACCGGGACCGGATCATGGTGACGGCCGACAGCCCCGAGGCCTTCGAGGAGCCGGTCTGGATGAACTTCTTCCCCGGCTTGCATGACGGCGTTCGATCCGCCGTGATGGACGGAACCGACCGCCACGGGGAGTTCGAAGCCTTCCTCAAGAACCACATGCGCAAGATCATGTTGGTGCGTGGCGGCCGGCGCTATCTCGCCAAAGCGAACTACAACGCGACGCGTCTCCCCTATCTCCTCGCGATCTTTCCCGACGCACGCTTCCTCCTGCCGATCAGGGAACCCGGTGCCCATGTCGCGTCGCTGATGAAGCAGCAGCGGCTCTTCTGTGCCGGCGAGGCGGACAATCCGGCGGCGCGGCGGCATCTCGCGCGTGCCGGCCATTTCGAGTTCGGGCTTGATCGTCGGCCGATCCATTGCGGCGACCGCGAGGAGACCGCCGAGATCCGGTCCCTATGGGCGGCAGGGCGGGACGCCGAGGGCTGGGCGCTGCAATGGGCGGCGCTCTACGGCGCCGTTGCCGATCAGCTCGATGCCGATCCGGCGCTGCGGTCGGCGCTGCTGGTCGTCCGCTATGAGGATTTCTGCGCCGAGCCCGCTTCCACGCTCGGCCGGATCCTTGGTCATTGTGGGCTCGAACCCGCGGAGGAGCTGCTCGGCGAGGCGGAAGAACGGCTGTCGGCGCCGAGTTACTACCGGCCGTCCTTTCCATCGGAGTTGGCGGATGCGATCCGCGACTCTACCGGCGCGGTCGCGCGTCGATTTGGGTACGAGGGCGGGCCCTGACGAAGCCGAAATCGTTGCGCGCGCGATATCGCATTGCGGTGGAGCGATGCAACCGTCTGCCGGGTAGGAATTGAATCCAGCGACGATTTGCGTATACTGTCGGCGATTGCCGATTCTCATGTGTCGCGAATGGGTTGGTCGGCCGACCTCGCGTGACGGATTGCGCACTCGGGAAGGGGTGAGCAAGTGAACGTGGTTCGGCGTGCGTTGCTGGTCTTCATCCCGCTGGCACTCGTGGCCACCGGGGTGATGCTTCTGTTCTATCGAGCCCAGGTGAGCGCAAGCGTGGCGATCGCCAAGGCAGGCGAGGAACGGGTGGTCACGATCGGCCGCCAGCGCCTGCTGGTGGCGCTCGGCTCGATGGTGTCCGACCTGCGCCTGCTTACGACGGAGCCCGACTGGCAGCGCTGGCTGGTCGAGCAGGATCCTCGCGGGCGGCAGGACATCGAGCTCGAGTACGCCGCCTTCGCCGACGCCAAGGCGATTTACGACCGGGTCCGGTTCATCGGTCTCGACGGGCGGGAGCTCGTGCGCGTGAACTGGAGCGAGCGGGGCGCCCGGATCGCCTCTCAAGGCGAGTTGCGCGACCAGTCGCAGCTCGATTATGTGCGCAGCAGCCTCGAGCTCGCGCCACGCGAAATCTACATTTCGCCGTTCGATCTCGATGTCGAGGGCGGCGCGATCGAGGAGCCGATCAAGCCGATGCTGCGCTTCGGCGCGGCTGCCTACGACGCGGCCGGACAAAAGCGCGGGATCGTCGTTCTCGACTATCTGGGTCGGTATTTCCTGGACCGCGTGCGCGTGCTCGGCGGATCCAGTCGGGGAAGCCTGTGGCTGCTGAACGCGGAAGGCTACTGGCTCCGGGGCCCCAGCGCCGAGGAGGAGTGGGCCTTCATGTATCCCGACCGTCTCGACCGGAACATGAGCGTGCGCTATCCGGAGATTTGGACGCAGATCTTGCGAGGCGCGGATAGCGGGCAGTTTTCCATCGACGGGAGCCTGGTCACCTTTGCGCGCATGGATCCCCGCTCGGCGATGATGCAGGACGGTTTCGACGGGTCGATCGGTGCCAGTTCCGCATGGATCCTGGTTTCCTACGTTCCGGAAGACGCCATCCTGGCTAACGCTGCGTCGATGAAGCGCAATTTGATCCTCGCCGGCATCGCGCTCCTGATGCTCTTTGCCGCCGCTTCGGGCCTTGTCGCGCGCTACTGGACGCAACAGATCGAAGCCGATCGCGCCATGAAGAAGCTGGCGGAGCGGCTCCAGCACGACAATCTCGAGCTCGACGCCTTGAACAAGGAGCTCGAATCCTTCAGCTACGCCGTTTCGCACGATCTGCGGGCACCCTTGCGCGCGATCGACGGATTCAGCCAGGCCTTGATCGAGGACGCGGGGCCGCAGCTCGATCAGGCCTCGCACGGCCATCTGACCCGGATCCGTCAGGCGGCACAGCGCATGGGTATGCTGATCGACGACCTGCTCAAGCTTGCCCGGGTCACCCGGGCCGAGCTCGAGGTCAGCCGCACCGACCTCAGCGCGACGGCTGCGAGCGTTGTCGGAGAGCTACGACGTGCGGCGCCCCAGCGCGCGGTAGACATCTCCATTGCGCCCGGGCTTTCGGTCGATGGCGATCCGACGCTGCTCGGCGTGGTCCTCGAGAATCTCCTGAGCAATGCCTGGAAGTTCACCGGCAAGGTTGCGGCCCCCCGGATAGAGTTCGGCAGGATCGAGCGGGACGGCAAGCCGGTTTACTTCGTGCGCGACAACGGCGCCGGCTTTGACATGGCCTATGCGGCCAAGCTCTTCGGCGCCTTCCAGAGGCTGCATGACAACAAGGACTATCCCGGGACCGGGGTCGGGCTCGCCACCGTACAGCGAATCATCCGCAAGCATGGCGGGCAGATCTGGGCCGAGGCGGCTGTGGGTCGCGGCGCGACATTTTATTTCACTTTCTAGATCGGAAGAGCGTCGCCAATGGACAGCCGCCGCACCATCCTGCTCGTCGAGGACAATGCCGACGACCAGGAGTTAACGCTCAGGGCCTTCCAGAAGAACAATATCGGTAACCGGATGGCGTTGGCGCGGGACGGGGAGGAGGCCCTGGACTACCTGTTCGGAGCCGGCCCGGACGGACGGCGGAAGCACGAGCTCCCACAGGTGGTGCTGCTCGACCTCAAGCTCCCGAAGGTGGACGGTTTGGACGTGTTGCGTCGGATTCGGGCCGCAGAAGACACAAGATTGTTGCCCGTAGTCATCCTAACGTCTTCGAAGGAAGAGCAGGACATACTGGCGGGCTACCGGCTGGGCGCGAACAGCTACGTCCGTAAACCGGTCAATTTCGACGAATTCGTCGAAGCGGCTCGGCAGTTGGGGCTCTACTGGTTGCTGTTGAACGAGGCGCCGCCGCGCTGACCGCCGACGTCGAGAGGTCGAAGAGGAAATGGGCGTTTCGATTCGCATCCTGATGGTCGAGGACTCCGAGGAGGACGCCGAGCTCGCGCTGCGCGAGCTCCGCCGCAATGGCTACGATCCGGCCTACCGGCGGGTCGACCGCGCCGAGGACCTGACCGCTGCGCTCGAATCGCAGACCTGGGACATCATCATCGGCGACTACACCATGCCGTCCTTCAGCGGGACGCAGGCGCTGTCGCTGGTTCGCAGCCGGGGTCTCGATGTTCCCTTCATCTTCGTCTCCGGCACGATCGGGGAGGAGACCGCTGTCGCCGCCATGAAGGCGGGCGCGCAGGACTATGTCGTCAAGGGAAACCTGAAGCGCCTGACTCCGGTCGTGGACCGGGAGATGCGCGAAGCCGCCGCCCGGCGCATGCAGGCCGAGGCCGATGCCGAGCGACGCATCGCCCAGGCGCGCTACAGCCAGATCGTCGCGCTCGCGCCCGATGCCATTATCTCGATCGACGAGGATCAGCGCATCCACCTCTTCAACCGGAGCGCGGAGACGCTGTTCGGCTATAGGTCGGAGGAAGTCAACGGGCAGTTCCTCGACCTCCTCATCCCGTCGCGCTTCACGATGAACCATCGTGGCCTCGTCGAGCGCTTCGGGCGCACGGAAACAGGACCGCGGAAGATGGCCGACCGAACCCCGGTTTGGGGTCGGCGCAAGAATGGCGAGGAGTTTCCGGCCGAGGTGTCGATCTCCTGCCTGACGGAGGATGGCCGAAAGACCTACATGGCCATCGTCCAGGACGTGACTCGGCGCCGCCGCGACGAGGAACGTCTGCGGCAACTCCGGCGGGCCGTCGATCAGAGCGCCAACATGGTGGTGATCACCGACCTCGAGGGCGTCATCGAGTATGTTAATCCGAGCCTGCTCGCGGCGACCGGCTACGAGGCGGGCGAAGTCATCGGGCGAAAACCTTCGCTCTGGTCCTCGGGCAAGACCGGGCAGAAGGACTACAAGCATCTGTGGCAGACGATTCTCGCCGGCCGGGACTGGCATGGCGAGTTCGCCAACCGATGCAAGGATGGCAGCCTCATCACCGTTACGGCGACGATCTCGCCGATCCGCGACGAGCAGGGCAAGGTCACCCATTTCCTCGGCGTGCAGGAGGACGTCACCGAACGCCGCGACATCGAGGAGCAGCTCCGGCGCTCGCAGCGCATGGAGTCGATCGGCCAGCTCACGGGCGGATTGGCGCATGATTTCAATAACTTGCTGGCGGTGATCATCGGCAATCTCGATTTGCTGGAGGCGGAGGTCGCCGGCCGGCCGCAACTCGAGAGCTATGCCCAGATGGCGCTGCGCGCGGCGATGCGGGGTGCCGGCCTGACGCGCCAGCTTCTGGCTTTCGCCCGGCGGCAGTCGCTCGAGGCGCGCGAGTTCGACATGAACGAGCTGGTGGTTCGCACCACGGACATGCTCGGGCGCGTGCTGGGCGAGCAGGTGAACGTGGAGCTGAAGCTGGGCGAGCCGCTCTGGCGGGCCTTCGCCGATCCGACGCAGGTCGAATCCGCCCTTGCCAATCTGGCCATCAACGCGCGCGATGCGATGCCGAGGGGCGGCCGGCTCCTGATCGAGACCGCGAACCTGCAGCTCGACGACCGCTATGTCCGCGAAAACCTCGACGTCAATCCGGGCGACTATGTCGTGCTGGTCGTGTCCGACACGGGTACCGGCATCGCGGCGGATGTGCTGCCCCGCGTCTTCGACCCGTTCTTCACCACCAAGCCCCAGGGCAAGGGCACGGGCCTCGGCCTCAGCATGGTCTATGGCTTCGCCAAGCAGTCGCAGGGGCACGTCAGGATCTACAGCTCCGTCGGTGTCGGCACGACGGTCAAGCTGGCGCTGCCGCGCGCCCGGACGGCCGACGTCATCGCGGCGGTGCCAACGCAGGCCGTACCTGCAAATGCGCCCAGGAACCTCACCGTGCTGGTCGTAGAAGACAATGTGGAGGTCCGTCAGATCGTGCTGACGCAACTCGAGGATCTGGGTTACCAGGTGCTGGAAGCCGCGAATGCGGCGGCGGCGCTGGCGCTCCTCAAGTCCGA
Source organism: uncultured Rhodospirillaceae bacterium (assembly GCA_964569315.1). Classification (GTDB taxonomy): domain Bacteria; phylum Pseudomonadota; class Alphaproteobacteria; order Dongiales; family Dongiaceae; genus CADEFF01. Next base: position 27,995 of record CAZMUZ010000039.1, read on the forward strand.
CCGGCAGATCGATGTCCTCTTCACCGACGTCGTCATGCCCGGCGGCATGATGGGGCCGGAGCTGGCGCGCATCGCGCGCGAGCGGCGCCCCGGCCTCAAAGTGCTGATGACGTCGGGCTTCAGCGAAGCGCAGAACGGCGGCAATGGCGAGGAGCTCGAGAACCTGCTCAGCAAGCCATACCGCAAGCAGGACCTTGCCCGCCGCCTCAACGAGCTGATCTCCGAGGACGAGGGTTAGCCGCCCCTAGAACGCGGTCGAAGGCTCGAACAGCCCGAAATTGCGCCGCCAGATCTCGCAGATCTCGCCCACGGTCGCGTAGGCGCGAACCGCCTCCAGCACGGGCGGCACCATGTTGTCGCCGCTGCGACAGGCAGCCTCGATGCCGGCGAGCGCGGCCGCGTGGCGGGCCGGATCGCGGGTCTCGCGCACCCGCTCGGTCCGGGCGATCTGGCGTTGGGTCGTCTGCGGGTCGGCGCGGAAGGCCGCCGCGCGGGCGCCGGGCTTCTGCGGCCAGAGATTGACCGTGACCCATTCCCGCTCGCCGCTGTCGATCGCCCGCTGACGGCGCACCGCGCCCTCGTTGATGAGCCGGCGCCCGAAGCCGCCCTCGATCGCCGGAATCGCGCCGCCGACCTTCAGAATCTCGCCGAGCGTGCCTTCGATCTGCTCCTCGATCTGGCGCGTCAGCGTCTCGACGAAATAGGAGCCGCCAAGCGGATCGATAGTGTCGGTGAAGCCATGCTCATGCGCGATGATCTCCTGCGTGCGCACGGCCACACGCACCGCCTCGTCCGACGGTGTCGCCACCGCCTCGTCATAGGAAGCGATATAAACGTAGCTGGCGCCGCCCAGGACATAGGCGAGCGTGCCGTAGCCGATCCGGACGGTATTGTTGAGCGGCTCCTGCAGCGTCTCCTGGCCATGGCCATAGACCGTGGTCTTGAGCGCCATGGCGGGGGCGGTGACGGCGCCGAAGCGCTCCCGCATCAGCCGCGCCCAGACCCGCCGCAGCGCGCGCAGATTGGCGATCGAGACGAAGAAATCGTGGCGCTCGTCGGGGAACATATGGATGAGCGGGGCCACCTGATCGGCAGTGAGACCCCGCGCCAGCAGCAGCTCGATATAGTGGATGGCGTTGCCGAGGGCGAGGGCGGTCGCCGCGCTCGAGCCGGCGCCGGCGGCGTTCAGGTGATTGACGCAGACCGTCATGGGCGACCAGTTCGGCGCATGGGCGACGCACCATTCGACGGGGTCCGCCGCGAGCTTTGCGGCCGGTGCGGCCGGAAGTATCTGGGTCCCGCGCGCGAGATATTCCTTCAGGACGTCGTTCTGCAGGTTGACCGTGTAGCGCGACCGGTCGATGCCCTGCTTCTCGCCGAGCGCCGCGAACATCGCGAGCACGATGGGGCCGATCGAATTGCCGAGCGTGCCGACCCGCTTGATGCTGTCGAGCGGAATGCCGTCGAACAACGCTTCGAGGTCGGCAAGACTGTCCACCGCCACACCGACGCGACCGACCTCGCCCGAGGCCATGATGTGATCGGAATCGTAGCCGCATTGGGTCGGGAGGTCGAACGCGACCAGGAGCTGCTGCACCCCGAGCTCGATCAGATGCTTGAATCGACGGTTGCAGGCCTCGGCCTCGCCGAAGCCGGTATAGGCGGAGACGACGAAGG
>CAZMUZ010000040.1:0-29423 GCA_964569315.1 uncultured Rhodospirillaceae bacterium
GCCATTCGGAGCCAGCAGGAACGCGACGACCGAGGACGAGGCCGCGAGCGCGTCGGCGAGGCGCCGGTCGGGATCGGGCAGCACGGCAAGCGCGCTCCGGATCGCCTCGATGTCGGGACGGTCGGACCAGAGCTCGGCCAGCTTCGCGGGGCCGGTGCGGTCGGGCTCCGAGAGCAGGATGTCGAGCACCACGGCGGCGGCACCTTGCGCCGTCAGCCGGTCCACCAGCTCGGCCAGCCGCTCGCGGGGCCAGGGCCATTGGCCAAGCGCCTTCAGGCTCGGCTCGTCGATATCGACGATGCGAACCGGGGGTGCCTCGTAGCTCCGCGGCAGCAGCCGCTGGTAGCTGTCGAACACGATCGCGCGCAGCTCGCGGATCGCCGTGCCCTCGTCGATCCACAGCAGGAGAGCGGCGAACAGGAAGACGAAGGGGATGACGAGGTCGAGCGAACGCTTGAGCATCGGGCCTGCGAAGGGCGGGAACCGGCCGCCATCCTAGCATGGCCGCTCGCGGACGGCAGCGCGCCGGGGCCCGCCCGGGGCTGCCGGAAACCCCCGAAAAGCGCCGCGCCGCGCCGGGCTTTCCTCGACGAGCATTGACCCCGCCCGGCCCGCCGGGGGAAAACGGACAGCAACAAGAAGAATCCATTCGAGGGGGAGGCAATCATGAACAGGAACAAATGGCTCGGCGTTCTGGTCGTCGTCGCGATCGTCGCGGTCGGCGCCTTTCTGCTGTGGCCGCGGCCGCCGGCGAAGATCGTCATCTCGAACTGGGATGGCTACATGCCGGCCGAGCTGCTGCAGAACTTCACCAAGGAGACCGGCATCGAAGCCGAGCTCGCGGTGCATGCGACCAACGAAGAGATCATGGGCAAGGTCACGGCCGGCGGCGGCAAGGGCTATGACGTGCTCTTCGTCTCGAGCCCTTTCGTCGAGGCGCTGGCGAAGCAGGGGCTGATCGCCGAGCTCGATCCCGGGAAGATCCCGAATCTCGCCAATCTCTATCCCGAGGCGCGCGCGCTAGCCTATGACCCCAACAACAAATATTCGGTGCCCTACGCCTGGGGCACGACGGGCATCTGCTATCGCAGCGATCTGGTCTCGCCGGCGCCGACGAGCTGGATGGACCTGCTTCGCCCGGCCGATGCGCACAAGGGCAAAGTCACCATGCTGGCGACGGATCGCTGGCTGATGGCGGCCGGCCTCAAGGCGCTCGGCTACTCGGTCAACAGCACCGATCCGGCGGAGATCGCGCAGGCGAAGGCCCTGCTGATCGAGGCGAAGCAGCATCTGCTCGCCTATGACGATACGACCTTCTACTCCAAGCTCGTCTCCGGCGAGGCCTCGATGGTCCAGGCCTGGGATGGATGGTGCAATTACGGGATCGCGGAGAATGCCGCGATCAAGTTCGTCGTGCCGCGCGAGGGCAGCGACATGTGGGTGGATACGATGGTGGTGACCGCAGCCTCCGGCAACCGGGACGGCGCGATGGCCTTCATCGACTACGTGCTGCGGCCCGAGGTCCATCGCTGGGTCGCGGAGAACATCCTCTACAAGGTGCCGAACCAGGTGGCAATGGAAGCGCTCGATCCGGCGCTGGCGCAGCAATATCCGAACATCGCCATATCGCCGGCCGAGCTCATGGCGCTCGAACAGCTTCGCGATCTCGGGGATGCGCAGAAGACTTATACCCAGACCGTGACCGAGATCACGGCGTCGCAGTAATGCCCGCCTGCCTCGCGGGCCGGCCAGGAGGGCCGGCTCGCGGGGCGCTGGCCGTCATGCCGATACCAAGCCTTCTTCCGGCGCCGCCCGCCGCTTCGCCCCGACCCTTCGCGAACGGGCGATGACCGTGCGCGCCGGCATGATCCCCGTCGCCGCGCCGGCCGATCCGCGCGCCCGCGAGCGGCTGTTGCTTCTCGCCGGGCCGCTCGGCTGGATCGCGCTTTTTCTGGTCCTGCCCTGCCTTCTCATCGGCATCTACAGCCTCTTCGAGCGCGGCACCTATGGCGGCATCGAATGGAACTTCACCTTCGAGAATTTCCGCCGGGCCGCCGATCCGCTCTATTTCGGCATCCTGATCGAGTCGCTCTGGATCGCCGGGCTCGCGACCGCGATCGCTCTGCTGGTCGGCTATCCGGCGGCGTTCCTCATCGCGACCTCGCCGGAACGCTGGCAGAAGCTCCTGCTGGTACTGGCGGTGCTGCCGTTCTGGACCAACTATCTCATCCGCAGCTACGCCTGGATCGTGATCCTGAACCGCGAGGGCGCGCTCAACAATCTGCTGCGCGGGTTCGGGCTGACCTCGGAGCCCCTGCCGCTGCTCTATAACGAGTTCGCGATCGTGCTGGGGCTGGTCTATGCCTATCTCCCCTTCATGATCCTGCCGCTCTACGCGGCGATCAGCCGGCTCGGGGCCGACCTCATCGAGGCCTCGACCGATCTCGGCGCCGACGGCTGGCGCAGCTTCCGCCGGGTCATCCTGCCCTTGACCCTGCCCGGGATCGCGGCCGGCTCGATCTTCGTCTTCGTCTACAGCCTCGGCAATTTCATCACGCCGGACCTGCTCGGCGGCGGCCGGACCGTGATGGTCGGCAACCTCATCTACGACCAGTTCCTCACGGCGCGCGACTGGCCCTTCGGCGCGGCGCTGGCCTTCATCCTGATCGGCATCATGATGGGCCTGCTGACCTTGCAGGCCTTCCTCATCAATCGCGCGCGGCGGATCGGCACCTATGACTGACCATCCGGTGGCCAGGCTGCAATCGCGCGGCACGCGGCGCTGGCTCAAGGGCCATGCGGCGCTGGTCTATCTCTTCCTCTACGGCCCGATCGCGATGCTGGCGGTGCTTTCCTTCAACGACAGCGGCCTGCCGACCGCCTGGGGCGGCTTCTCCTTCCGCTGGTATGGCGAGCTCCTTCGCAATCCGGCCATTCTTCACTCGGTCGCCAACAGCCTTGTCGTCGCCTTTTTCGTGACCCTGATCGCGACCGCCGGCGGCACCTTGCTCGCCCTCGGGCTGGAGCAGGGCCGGCCCTCGACCGCGCTCGACAGCTTCGTCATGGTGCCGATGATCATTCCCGACATCGTGCTCGCGATCGCCCTGCTTTCCTTCTACACCACGCTGCAATTCACCCTCGGCCTCTACAGCATCGTCCTTTCGCAGAGCGTCTTCGTCATGGCCTTCGCTGCGGCCGTGGTGCGGACGCGTCTTCGGAACTTCGACCGCTCGATCCTCGAGGCCTCGGTCGATCTCGGAGCCGACGGCTGGACCACCTTCTGGCGGGTGACCCTGCCGGCGATCCTGCCGGGGGTGATCGCGGCGGCGCTGCTCTCCTTCACCCTCTCGATCGACGATTTCGTGATCGCCTACTTCTCGGCCGGTGCGGGCCGCAGCTCGACCACCTTCCCGATGCAGATCTACGCCATGATCCGCTTCGGGGTGACGCCGACCATCAACGCCATCGCGACCATCCTGGTGCTGGTGAGCGTCACCCTGATGCTGACGGCGCAGCGCCTCGCCCGGGAGGCGCGGCCATGACCGTGCTGATCGGGATCCGCGACCTCGCCAAATCCTTCGGTCCGGTGCCGGCATTGGCCGGCGTGTCGCTCGACATCCGCGAGAACGAGTTCTTCGCGCTGCTGGGTCCGTCCGGTTGCGGCAAGACCACGCTGCTGCGGATCCTCGCCGGCTTCGAGACGCCGGATCGCGGCAGCGTGACGCTGGACGGCAAGGATCTCGTGGCGATCCCGGCGAACCGCCGGCCGGTCAACATGATGTTCCAGTCCTACGCGCTCTTCCCGCATATGACGGTCGCCGGGAATGTGAGCTACGGCCTCGAGATGGAAGGGGTGAAGGGGCCGGAGCTGGCGCGGCGCGTCCGCGACGCCCTCGCCATGGTCCAGCTCGAGCCGGTCGCGGGGCGGAAGCCGCATCTCCTCTCCGGCGGGCAGCGGCAGCGTGTGGCGCTCGCCCGCGCCCTCGTCAAGCGGCCGCGGCTCCTGCTGCTGGACGAGCCACTCGCCGCTCTCGACAAGAAGCTCCGCGAGCAGATGCGCATCGAGCTGAAACGTATCCAGCACGAGACCGGCATCACCTTCCTCGTCGTGACGCACGACCAGGAAGAGGCGCTGGTGATGGCCGACCGGATCGCGCTCATGGATCGCGGCGCGGTGGCGCAGCTCGGCAGCCCCCGCGAGCTCTATGACCGCCCGGCCACGCGCTTCGTCGCCGGCTTCATCGGCATGAGCAACTTCCTCGAGGGCCGCGCGGCCCCGGGGGGCGTCGCGGTGGAGGGGCTGGGTCCGTTGCCGGCGACGGGCGAGGGGATCGCGCCTGGCACGCCGGTCAGCCTCACCATCCGGCCGGAGCGGGTGCGGCTTGTCGCCGGCGGTGACGGGCAGGTCGCGGGTGAGATTACGGGCATCGCTTATCTCGGGCAGGATTTGCTAGTGCAGATCGGCCTGCCGGCGCGCGCCGACCCGCTGGTGGCGCGGCTTGCCTCCGGCCATCCGCTGGCCGATGGCTTGCGCGAAGGCATGGCGGTGAGCTGCGACTGGTCGGCCGCCGATGCGCGGATGCTGACGGAATGAGAGGCGACGGGCCTTGCCCGCGTCGACGGCAGGGCGGCAAGCGACAGGGAGAGGGAAGCATGGCGAAGGCGACGCGCAGGAAAGCCGCAAAGGCGGGTGCGAAGCGCAAGGCGAAGGCGGCGAAACGCCGGCCTCAGGCGAAGAAGGCGGCGAGGAAGAAGGCCGCGCCGAAGCGGCCGGCGGCGAAGCGCAAGGCCGCGAAGAAGGCGGCTGCCGGGCGCAAGCCGGCCGCCCCGAAGAAACCGGCCCCGAAGCCCGCGCCCAGACGGAAAGCCGTCGCGAAACCCAGCGTTTCCGCCCGATCTAAGGGTAAGCGCGTGGTGCTCTATCCCGAGGCCGCCTTCGGCCCCGCCCTCAATTGCGTCGGCATCGCCCAGCAGCTCCGCAAGCTGGGCCACGATCCGATCTTCGTCGCCGACAAGGGCTTCAAGGGCGTGTTCGAGAATTACGGCTTCGAGGAGCATCTGGTCGACATGTCGGGCGGCATGCCGGACGAGGAGGCGGCGCGCTTCTGGTCCGATTTCATCGCCGGCCATTTGCCGCATTTCCGGCTCTCGCCGCTCCAGCAGGTGTCGAAATATGTCGTGCCGGTCTGGGAGATGATCGTCGATACCGCGGTCAACTCGCACGAGATGCTGACGAAGCACCTCAACAGCCTGAAGCCGGACGTGGTCTGCGTCGACAACGTGATCCTCTTTCCGGCAATCAAGACGACGGGCAAGCCCTGGATCCGCATCATCTCCTGCTCGGAGAACGAGGTGCATGATCCGGACATCCCGCCGCATCTCTCCGGCTGCAGCGAGGACGACAAGGCGGGATTCAAGGCCTATGAGGAAGAGTTCCTCGCCCGCATCAAGCCGGCGCACACGCGCTTCAACGCCTTCCTCGCCAAGGTCGGCCACCCGCCCTATGAGCTCGGCGAGTTCTTCGAGACCTCGCCCGACCTCAATTTGCTGCTCTATCCGAAGCATCTCCGCTTCAAGCGCCGCCATCCGCTGGACCCGAAACGCTTCCAGTATCTCGATGGCTGCGTGCGCGACGAGGGCAGCTACAAGGTGCCGAAGTTCGAGGCGAACGAGGGCAAGCCGCTCATCTATGTGAGCTTCGGCAGCCTCGGCTCGGCCGACGTCGATCTCTACAAGCGCATGATCCGGCTCTTCGGCCGCCTGCCCTATCGCTTCCTGATGAATGTCGGCGAATACATGGATCAGTACACCGAGATCCCCGGCAATGTGCATCTCGACAAATGGTATCCGCAGCCGGCGGTGATCCCGCACACCGATCTCTTCATCCATCACGGCGGCAACAACAGCTTCAACGAGGCGCTCTATTTCGGGAAGCCGGCCATCATCATGCCCTATTGCTGGGACGGGCTCGACAACGCGACCCGCATCCAGGACACGGGCTATGGCGCGAAGCTGCCGCGCTATAGCTGGAGCGACGAGGAATTCGCCGCCACGATCTGGCGGTTGCTCGGCGACCCGGCCATGAAGAAGCGGCTCGAGGAATGCAGCCGCTACATGCAGGCGGCGAAGGGACCGGAGAAGGCGGCGCGGCTCATCGCCGAAGTCGCGGAGCGAGCTGCATGAGCCGCCGCCGCGGCACCGCCTGGAGCATTTTCCCGCGAAGTGGGCACCGGTTCGCGGCAGAAAATGCGAGCAGACCCATGAATCCGGAGCGCGTTCCGGTTCACCCTCGAGGAAACGCGTTCTAGAAACCTCTGGCGAGGGCGATGTCGAAGGTGCCGAGGCGCCGCTCGCCGTCCTGCGTCAGCTCGATCGCGAGCGTTTGCTTGGGACCGGCCCAGGGGTCGGTTGCGAGGAAGGGATCGTCCTTGAAATAGAGCTGCGTCGTGAGCGGCACATGCACCGATTCCATCACCCGGAAGTGGATATGCGCCGGTCGCGTCATGCCGGCATATTGCTCGAGGCCCGCCAGGCCCGGCGGGATCGGATAACGGCCCGGCATGATCGTGTCGATCCGGTACTGCCCCTTCTCGTCCGTATACATCACGCCGCGCAGGTGGAAGCTGGTGGTCTCGGTGAAGTTGCCGGGCGTGCTCGTGTCATAAACGCCGCCGCTGTTCGCCTGCCACACCTCGATGAAGGCGTTCGGAAGCGCGGTCTTGCAATCGGCGCCGAACACCGTGCCGGATATGGTGAGCCTTTCGCCTGGCTCGTCGGGACCGGCGAGCTTCGTCTGGAAGGGCGCGCCGACCCGGTAGAAGGGACCGATGATGTCGGCCTCGGTGATCCGGCACTCCTGCGCCATGGCCGGGACGGTGCTGCCGACCAGCGAACCGCCGATGAGAGCCGCGCTCTTGGATAGAAAATGCCGACGCGGCAGGTCGAGGCTGGCTGTGGTGCGCGAATCTCTCTTCATCCTGTCCTCCTTTGGAAACCCCTGAAGGTCTCTACCGCTGCCCGGGCGGGTCGAGATCATGTAGCATGCCATTGATGCGGGCAATTTCGTGCCTCGAATCTTAACTCGTCCATAGGAACGACATGCAATCCCATTCGAGCTCTTCCGCGCCGCATATCCCGAACGCCACGAGCGAGGAGGATCTCGTCGATTGGGGGCTTCAGCCCGACGCCATCGAGGGCCAGTCGCGCTCCTCGGGTCGACTGCTCTTCAAGCGCGAGGAGGGCAGCGAGCGGGTGGTGGAAAGCGGGCTCTGGGTTTGCACGCCGGGCGCCTGGCGGCTTTCCATCCCGGGCGACGAGCTCTGCTATTTCCTCGCGGGCCGCGCCACCTATACGGAGCATAACGGCGAGACGATCGAGGTCTCGGCCGGCACGGTCGTGCATTTCCCCTCGGGCTGGACCGGCCGCTGCGACGTGCATGAGCGGATGCGCAACAGCTACATGGTGACGCTCGGCCCGACCGCGATCGATCGCGGCGCCTCGCCGGTCATGCGCGGGCCGCTCACCGTCGGTTCGCTGGTCGATTGGGGCGCCGTGCCGACCATGATCGAGGGTAAGTCGATGACGTCGGGGCGGCTGTTGCATAAGGGGCCCGGCGGGCGCAGCGAGACGGGCGTCTGGGTCTGCACGCCCGGCTACTGGAATTGCCATGTCACCAGCGACGAATATTGTCATTTCATCGCCGGGCGCTGCACCTACACCCACGAATCCGGCGAGGTGATCGAGATCAGGCCCGACACGCTCGCCTTCTTCCCGAAGGACTGGAAGGGCACCTGCCGCATCCAAGAGACGGTGCGGAAGGTCTACATGATCCGGTAGGCGAGCCCTCGACGAGTTATCCACCGATTCTACGCAAGCGACCGCGTGGGCGCGGATGGCGCAATCCGCCCTGTGGATCGCGGCGCCGCAATCGGGCGCGCGGTTCTGCGGCTGACCGGATTTCCGCAAGGCGGATTCTACTTGCGGCGGCCGTGAGATCATCGTGATGCGGAAACGCCGCCGCGTCGTCATCATTGATTCGGCGCGCGAATGGAGTCAGAGTTTTCGGGTCCGATCAGCGCCGCTTCCGAGCGTGCTGCGGTCGGTGAACGCAACGAGCGCAGGAGGATGCAGCAGCATGGAACCACCGGGCATAGAAACCGGCCCCGCCATGATGCGGGGCCACGATCCTGCAGCCGCCGTTCCCGGGAACGTCTAAGCCGGATCGCCGAAAACTCGAGAGCTACCGGCCCGTCGGCTTCGGCCGACGAGCATTCAAGGTCCTACAAGACCGATGCGCCGATCTGAAGATCGGTAAAGACCCCGCCCGCCGGACATCCGCCGCGGCGGGGTCGCGCATTTTGAAGGTCGGGAATCTTCAGCCGCCGATCGAGGTCGAAACCATGTCGTCAGCGGAGGGTACCGACGAAGCGGCGATCCGTGCGCTCCATGCGGGCGCCGCCGAATGGCGGGAACGGGCGCGATGCCACGGCGATGGCGGAACGCGGATCCAGTCCCTGGTCGCGTAGCGCCGGGGCGGCGCGTGGCGCATCGCACGGGCGATGGCGCTGCCGGGTCGCGGCGAGCCCTCGGCCTCAGAAGATCGCCGGCTCCATCGCGCCGAGCGCGCCCTTGCCGGCCATGATGGCGGCGAAGGACGCGGCATGCTCGGGCAGCAGCCGCTCCATGAAGAAGCGCGCCGTGGCGAGCTTCGCCTTGTAGAAGCCGGTATTGTCGCCCGCCTCCTTGGCGAGTGATATCTCAGCCATGCGCGCCCAGAGATAGGCGAAGGCGGTAAAGCCGAAGAGCTTCAGATAATCGGGCGCCACCGCGGCGCCGGCTTCCGGATCCTTGAGCCCGAGCTCGGCGACGAAGGCCGTGGTCTGCTGCAGCCGCGCGAAGACCTTGGCGAGCGGCAGGGCGAACTCCGCCATCTCGGGCCTCGCCGAGGCCGCCTCGACATAGGCGCCGACCGGATGGAAGAACTGCCGCAGCAGCCGCCCGGTATGGAGGCCGAGCTTGCGCCCGACGAGATCGAGCGCCTGGATGCCGTTGGTGCCTTCGTAGATCTGCGTGATCCGCGCGTCGCGTGCGAGCTGCTCCATGCCGTTGTCGCGGATATAGCCGTGGCCGCCCCAGACCTGGATCCCGAGATTGGCGGCCTCGTGGCCGATGTCGGTCAGCACCGATTTCACGATCGGCGTCATCAGCGCGACCAGATCGTCGGCCGCCTGGCGCGTCTCCGCATCGGGATGTTTTTCGGCCACATCGAGCTCGCGACCGATCCAGAGCGCGAGCGCGCGGCCCGCCTCGGTCCTGGCGCGGATCGTCGCCAGCATCCGCCGGATATCGGCATGGACGATGATAGGATCGGCCGGCTGATCCGGCGCCGCGGCGCCGGCGGGCGAGCGGCCCTGAAGCCGCGTGCGCGCATAGTCGCGCGCGCCCTGGTAGGCGGCCTCGGCCACGCCCAGCCCCTGCACCCCGACCGCCAGCCGCGCGGCGTTCATCATGGTGAACATCGCGGACATGCCCTTGTGCGGCCGCCCGACCAGCCAGCCGGTCGCGCCGTCGAAGGCGAGCTGGCAGGTGGGCGAGGCATGGATGCCCATCTTCTTCTCGAGCGCGATGCAGGCGACGCCGTTGCGCGCACCGAGGCTGCCATCGGCCTCGAGCAGGATCTTCGGCACGAGGAAGAGGCTGATGCCGCGCGTGCCGGCCGGCGCATCGGGCAGCCGCGCCAGCACGAGATGCAGGATGTTCGGCGTCAGGTCGTGCTCGCCGGCCGAGATGAAGATCTTGCCGCCGGTGATCCTGTAGCTGCCGTCGGGCTGCGGCTCGGCGCGCGTGCGCACGAGGCCGAGATCCGTGCCGCATTGCGGCTCGGTCAGGCACATGGTCCCGGCCCATTCGCCGGAGACGAGCTTCGGCAGATAGGTCCGCTTCTGCTCCTCCGTGCCGTGCAGCAGAAGTGCGTTGTAGGCGCCGATCGAAAGGCCGGGAAACATGCCGAAGGAGAGGTTGGCCGAGCAGATCATCTCCTCGACCGCGAAATGGAGCATTTTCGGCAGGCCCTGGCCGCCATGCGCGGGGTCGCAGGGCAGCGAGGTCCAGCCGCCCTCGACGAACTTGGCATAGGCTTCCTTGAAGCCCTTCGGCGTCGTTACCGCGCCGTCCGCCAGCACCGAGCCTTCCTCGTCGCCGCTGCGGTTCAGGGGCTGCAGCTCCTTCTCGACGAGCTCGCCTGCCGCTTCCAGCACGGTCTGCATGAGCTCGGGCGTCGCCTCGCCATAGCCGGGAAGCGCCTGGATCGCGCCGGCATCGAGCAGCTCCTCGAGCAGGAAGCGGAAGTCGCGGAGCGGAGCCTTGTAGTCGGGCATGGGCCGTTCCTTTTACGGGCTCATCCTTCGACAGGCTCAGGATGAGGAGTTGTTTCAGCCGCTCGCCTCATCCTTCGACAGGCTCGGGGCGAGGGGTCGTTTCGGGTCGCAGCCCGGGCCTCATCCTGAGCTTGTCGAAGGATGAGGATCGGTGTTCGCCGTCGAACCTGTTTCTCATGCCTGGCGAGGCATGCGGCGCCATTTCGACGGCAGGTTGTCAGTTCCGCAGCGGCTTCCCCGTTTCGAGCATATGCTCCATGCGGGCGAGCGTCGCCGGCGTCTTGATGAGCGTCATGAAGGCGTTGCGCGCAAGCTTCCTGAGCGCGTCCTCGTCGGTCACGAGGGTCGGGTCGGCCGCGGCACCGCCGGTGACGAGCTCGGCGAGCGCCATGCCGACCGTGCGGTCATGCGGCGTCGCGCGGCCGGCCAGCACGTAATTGTCGATGACGAGCTTGAGCGCCGTGCGGCCGCCGGGCCCCGGCAGACGGAACTCCGCCGGCGCCGGCGGCCGATAGCCCTCGACCAGCGCAAGCGCGCGCGCCTTCGCCGCCGCCAGCAGCCGTTCCCGGTTCATCACGATCCCGTCCTGCGCCCGGAGATAGCCGAGCGCCCGCGCCTCGGCCGCCGAGCGCGACACCTTGGCGAGCGACACGGTCTCGAAGACCCGCGCGACATTGGGGACCGGCCCCTTGGGCGCGCCCGGCTCGCTCTGATAGCGCTGCAGCAGCTCCTGCACCCCGCCCCAGCCGGGCACCAGCCCGACGCCGACCTCCACCAGCCCCATATAGGTTTCGGCATGGGCCTCGATCGCGCTGCAATGGAGCAGCAGCTCGCAGCCGCCGCCGAGCGCCATGCCGGCCGGCGCGCCGACGGTCGGGAAGGGCGCATATTTCAGCGTCTTGAAGGTGGCGAGACCTTCCTCGACCAGCCCCTCGATCATCGGCCACATGCCGATATTGGCGGCGAAAAGCGCGAGGCCGATATTGGCGCCGACCGAAAACTGCTCCGCCTCGTTGTAGACGACGAGCGCCTTGCCGCGCTTCGGCACGATGTCGAGCGCCTGGCGCAACAGCGACAAGGTCTCGGCGTCGAGCGCGTTCATCTTGCTGGTGAACTCGAAGCAGAGCACGCCATCGCCGATGTCCCAGAGCGCGGCGGAGCCGTTCTTCGCGACCGGCTCGCCGGCGCGCTTCACATCCTCCAGCAGGATCACCCCGGCCGGATGCTCGACCGGGCGGTAACGTCCGTCGGTCGCGAGATAGTGCAGCCTGCCGCCTTCGGTCTTGTAGAAGCCGCCGGCCTTCGCCGCCGCGACGAGGAGCGGCGGCACCTTGCGGCCCTCGGCCGCAAGCTTTTCCGCGAACCAGGCGGCGCCCATCCGGTCGATCAGCTCGAACGGACCCCATTTCCAGGCATAGCCCTGGCGCATGGCGCGATCGACCGCGGTGATGTCGTCGGCGATCTCGGGCACCAGGCCCGCCGCATAGGCGAGGAGCTGCGATAGCACCCGCCATGCGTATCGACCGCCCTTGTCCGGGTGCTCGACCACGGCGCGCAAGCCCGTCTTGCCGGCCTCGACGCTGTCGAGCCGCGGCTCCTGCTTCGGCGCGTAGTTGCCGGTCTTGAGATCGATCGCCTCGAGGCTGCGGCTGCCGTCGGCGCCCTTGGTCATGCGGTAGAAGCCGCCCTTGCCCTTCCGGCCGGTATAGCCTTCCGCGATCATCTTCTTCATCAGCGGGAACGCGCGCCGGATGCGCTGATAATCGTCGTCGGGCGGGAGCGCCGCCGAGAGCGCCGCATCGACATGCGGCTGCAGATCGATGCCGGTGAGATCGAGCAGCCCGAACACCCCCGTCTTCGGGATGCCGACCGGCTTGCCCATGACCGCATCCGCCTCCTCGATCGAGAGGCCGAGATCGACCGCTTCCAGCACGGCGCATTGCATCCAGTAGACGCCGATGCGGTTGGCGATGAAGCCGGGCGTGTCCTTGCAGCGCACCACTCCCTTGCCGAGGCCGCGATCGGCGAAATCTTCGAGCCGCGCTACCGCCTCGGGCTGCGTCTGCGGGCCGGCCACCACCTCCAGCAGCCGCATGTAGCGCGGCGGGTTGAAGAAATGGGTGATCATGAAATCGCGCGCGAACCCGTTCCCGATGCCTTCGGTCAAATGCGCGAGCGGGATGGTCGAGGTATTGGAGGAGACGATCGAGCCCTTCTGCCGCTTGCCCTCGAGCCGGCGATAAAGGGCGCGCTTCACCTCGGGGTTCTCGAGCACCGCTTCGAGGATCCAGTCCGCGTCGGCGAGCTTGTCGAGGTCGTCCTCGATATTGCCGGGCGTGATGAGCGCCGCGTTCTCCGGCCGCATCAGCGGGGCGGGCTCGGTCCTGAGCAGCCGCTCGACGGCGCTGCGGGCGAGCAGGCTGCGGTCGTTCGGCTCCTTCCCGGCCGCGTCCTTCGGCACGATGTCGAGCAGCAGCACCGGCACGCCGGCATTGGCGATCTGTGCGGCGATGCCGCTCCCCATCACTCCGGCGCCGATGACCGCCGCCTTGCGGATGGGCAGAGCCCCGCTCATACGGCCTCCAGGATCGTGGTGATGCCCTGGCCGCCGCCGATGCATTGCGTCGAGAGGGCGAGGCCCTTGCCCTCGCGCTGCATGATCTGTGCCGCCTTGCCGGTGATCCGGGCGCCGGTGGCGCCGAGCGGATGGCCGAGCGCGATGGCGCCGCCATCGATATTGGTCTTGTCGAGATCGAGCTTCAGCTCGTCGGCACAGGCGAGGGCCTGCACCGCGAAGGCCTCGTTGAGCTCGATCACGTCGATATCCTTCACCGCAAGCCCCGCCCGCTTCAGCGCCTTGTTGGTGGCGGCGACCGGCCCGATGCCCATGATCTCCGGGGCGCAGCCGGCGACCGCGACGCTGCGGATGCGGGCGAGCGGCTTCAGGCCGTGCGCCTTCGCATAGTCCTCGGAGACGACGAGCACGGCCGAGGCGCCGTCGGTCAGGGGCGAGGAGGTGCCGGCCGTCACGGTTCCGGTCGCCTCGAAGGCGGGTTTCAGCCCGGCGAGCCCCTCGAGCGTCGTCTCCGGCCGGAGGCAGCCATCCTTCGTGACGCGTTCATTGCCCTTGCCGACCGGCACGATCTCGCCCTCGAGCTTGCCTTCGGCCTGGGCCCTGGCGGCGCGCTGCTGGCTCGCGAGCGCGAACGCCTCCTGGCGCTGCCGCGAGATCTTGTATTTGCGGGCGAGGTTCTCGGCCGTGATGCCCATCGCCATGTAGGCCCCCGGCACCCGGGCGTCGAGCTCGGGATGCGGCATCGGGTTGAAGCCCAGCATCGGCACCCGGCTCATCGATTCGATGCCGGCGCAGATGAAGACGTCGCCGGCGCCGATCGCGATCGCGCCCGCCGCATTGTGGATGCCCTGCATGGAGGAGCCGCAGAAGCGGTTGACCGTCGCGCCCGCGACGCTCTGCGGCAATCCCGCCAGCAGCACGACGAGCCGCGCGATGTTGAGGCCCTGCTCGCCTTCGGGGAAGGCGCAGCCCATCTGCAGATCCTCGATATCGGCAGCCGGCACGCCGGTCTTCTCCACCAGCCCCTTCACTGCCTCCGCCGCGAGATCGTCGGGACGCATCCGCACGAGCGCGCCCTTATGGGCGAAATGGAACGGGGTGCGGGCATAGCCCGCGATCACGGCGCGGCGGCTCATGGCGTTCTCCTTTCGGGCGTCGCATCGGCGACGAGAAGCTTCTTGTCGATCTTGCCGATCGCGGTCTTCGGCAGGGAGGCGGGGAAGGCGTAGATCTTCGGCAGCTCGATCGGCGACAGCTTGTCCTTGAGATAATCCGCGAGCAGCGCTTCGTCCAGCTTGCGGCCCGGCTTCGCCACCACGAAGGCCTTTACCGTCTGCCCGCGATAGGGGTCGGGGACGCCGATCACCGCGCAATCGGCCACGTCCGGATGCGTGTAGAGCGCCTCCTCGACGAGGCGCGGATAGATCTTGTAGCCGCCGGCATTGATCATGTCCTTGAGGCGATCGGTGACGAAGCAGAACCCGTCCGGATCGATGTAGCCGACATCGCCGGTACGGAAGGCGCCGTCGACGAAGGCGGCCGCCGTCTCCTCCGGCCGCTTCCAGTAGCCCTTCATCACCTGGGGTCCGCGAACGCAGATCTCGCCATGCTCGCCCAGCGGCAACAGCCTGTGCGGGTCGTCGGTGCCGCGGATTTCGACCGTGGTGCCCGGATAGGGCAGGCCGATCGAGCCCGGCCGCGCGGGCCCGTGCGGCAGGTTGCAGCAGACGACCGGCGAGCATTCCGAAAGCCCGTAGCCTTCGACCAGCTTGGCGCCGCTCAGCGTCTCGAACCGCTTCGCGAGCTCGGCCGGCAGGGGCGCGCCGCCCGAGATGCAGAAGACGAGCGAGGAGAGGTCGTATTCGCCGATCTTCGGATGGTTGAGGATCGCGTTGAAGAGCGTCGGCACGCCGGCGAAGCCGGTCGGCTTGCAGCGCCCGATCGTCTTGAGGAGGCCTTTGAGGTCGAAGCGCGGCAGCAGGATCATGGTCGCGCCGGCCGTCAGGCTCCAGTTCATCACCGTCGTCATGGCGAAGACGTGGAAGAGCGGCAGCACGCCCAGCATCTTCTCCTGCCGCGTCTCGTCGCGCGGGAACCAGAGCGCGCACTGGCGCGCATTGATATAGACATTGGCATGGGTCAGCATCGCGCCCTTCGGCCGGCCCGTGGTGCCGCCGGTATACTGCAGAAGGGCGAGAGCCGAGCGCGGATCGACCGCGGCCGGGGTGAAGTTGCCGGCATTGTGGGTGAGCGCCTCGAACGACACATGCCGGTCGTCCTTCGGAACGGCGGCGAGCTCGCGCCGCATGGCGATGGCGAAGAACCAGCGCTTCGGCGCCGGCAGCGCGTCCGCCATCGAGCAGACGATGAGCTTCTTCAGGGGCGAACTGCCGAGCAGCGGCAGCAGCTTGTCGTAGAGGCTGCGGAGGTCGAGCGTCGCCATGATCTCCGTCTCGGAATCCTCGACCTGGCGGCGCAGCTCCTCCGGCGCATAGAGCGGATTGAAATTGACGACGGTGCCGCCCGCCTTCAGCACGGCGTAATAGAGCACCACGAAATAGGGGCAGTTCGGCAGGAAGAGCCCGACCTTGGTGCCGGGCCTGAGCCCGCCCTCGACGAGCCCGCGCGCCGCGCGATCCACGAGCCGGCCGAGCTCGCGATAGGTCGTGCGATGGCCGAGGAAATCGATCGCGATGAGGTCGGGGAAACGCCCGACCGCCTCGTCCATCAGGCGCCAGAGCGGCTGCGGCTCGATCACGCTGTTCCAGGCGACCCCTTCCGGATAGCTCCGGAGCCAGGGAACGGCGCTCGTGTCGGGACTGGTCACATTCAAGGCGGGAAACCCTCGGAGACGCGCGCGGGCGGAAGAACAGTCTAGCACCGATCCTCAGGCCCGGCCCGCGGCGGCTTCGCCGGCCGATGGCGAGGCGCTTCGTCGCAGGAAACCCGCCGTCAGCGCCGCGCCCGGCGCTTCATCCCGGCGGCCGCGCCCCTGAGGAAGAGCTGGCGCGGCAACAGGCGCGCCGCCACGACGGTGAGGCGGTTCAGCGCGCCCACCACCAGATGCGGCTTGCGGCCGAGCGCCGCCAGCGCCGCCGCGGCGACCGCGTCGGCACTGTGGCTCGGACCAGCGAGGCCGCCGGCGAAACGGGCGCGCTCGAAGAAACCGGTCCGGGTCACGCCGGGACAGAGCGTCAGGATGTCGGCCGGGGATTTGCGCAGCTCGGCCGCGAGCGCGTCGCTCCAGCTCGCGAGGAACGCCTTGGTCGCGGCGTAGGTCGCGAGATAGGGCATGGGGAAATGCCCGACCATGCTCGCGACGTTGATCAGGCCGCAGCGGCGTCCGGTTTCGCGGGCGCGCTCGATCATGCCCGGCAGCAGGGCCTCGGCGAGCGCCACCGGCGCCTGCACATTGACCTCGATCATCGCGCGGTCCTCTGTTTTGGCCGCGGCAAGAGCCGGCCCCTGGCGGCCGAAACCCGCATTGTTGATCAGGAGGTCGATCGGTGCGTCGGCAAGCCAGGCGAGGAGCTTCGCCTGGTCGGCAGGCGAGGCGAGATCGGCGACAAGCGTCGCCATCGGTCGTCCCGCTGCGCCGAGCTCGCGCGCCAGCGTGGCGAGGCGAGACCCGTTGCGGCCGGTGAGCCAGAGCGCGGTCGTCGGCGGCAGCGCGCGCGCGAAGGCCTCGCCGATGCCGCTGGTGGCGCCGGTGATCAGGGCCGCCTGGAATGCCATGGTCCGCTCCCCAAAACTGCCACCCTCGTGTCCAGCCTGCGAAACGCGCCCGCATGACGTTGACATCGCGGCGGGCATGCCGATGATGCGGGGCGATTTTGCCTGAGCCGACGGGAGTGAGATGCCATCTTTCCGCACGCTTGACCAGCTTGACGTCGCCGGCCGGCGCGTCCTTCTCCGCCTCGATCTCAACGTGCCGATGAAGGACGGTCGCGTCACCGATCCGACCCGCATCGACCGTTCCGCGGCGACCGTGCAGGCGCTGCTCGATCGCGATGCCAAGGTGGCGATCCTTTCCCATTTCGGCCGTCCCGACGGAAAAGCCGTGCCGGCCATGTCGCTGAAGCCGATCGCGGAGGCGCTGGGCGTCTCGCTTGGTGGGCGCAAGGTCGGGTTCGCCGCGGACTGCATCGGGCCGGTCGCCGAGACGGCGGTGGCCGCGCTCGAGCCCGGGGAAGCGCTGCTGCTGGAAAATGTCCGCTTCCATGCGGGCGAGGAGAAGAACGAGCCCGGCTTCGCCGCCGCGCTGGCGAAGCTCGGCGATCTCTATGTGAACGATGCCTTTTCCTGCGCCCATCGGGCCCATGCCTCGACGGAGGCGCTGGCGCGGCTGCTGCCGGCGGCGGCCGGGCTGCTGATGCAGGCCGAGCTCGAGCATCTCGCCATGGCGCTCGAATCGCCGCAGCGGCCGGTCTGCGCCATCGTCGGCGGCGCCAAGATCTCGACCAAGCTCGAGCTGCTCGGCAACCTCGTCGACCGGATGGATCTGCTGGTGATCGGCGGCGGCATGGCCAATACCTTCCTCGCCGCGATCGGTCAGGAGATCGGCCGCTCGCTCGCCGAGCGCGACATGGCGGAGACGGCGCGCGCAATTCTCGACCGCGCCAAGGCCGCCGGCTGCGACGTGGTGCTGCCGGAGGATGCGGTGGTCGCCCCGGCGCTTGAGCGGAATGTGGCGACCGCGACCGTCGATCTCGGCGCGATTCCGGCCGGCCAGATGATCCTCGATGTCGGGCCGAAAACCATCGCGACCATCCTGCGCCGGCTGGAAAGCAGCCGGACGCTCGTCTGGAACGGTCCGCTCGGCGCCTTCGAGACGCCGCCCTTCGATCGAGCGACGCTCGAGGTGGCGACCGCCGTCGCCCGGCTCACCCGCGAAGGCCGGCTCGTCAGCGTGGCGGGCGGCGGCGATACGGTGGCCGCCCTTGCGGCCGCCGGCGTCGCCAATGCGCTCACCTACGTCTCGACCGCGGGCGGCGCCTTTCTCGAGTGGCTGGAAGGCAGGACCCTGCCCGGCGTGAAGGCGCTCGAAGAGGCCGCCGGACGTTAGACGGAAACGACTATCCGCCGCGGCCCGATCGCCGGCCGTCCCCGGATTGACGGGAGCGCATGGCTGCCGATTGCAGCGGCCTCGCCCGGCAGTCTGCTCGCTCTGGTAGCATCATTCAAGGCCCGGCGGGGGCGCTTCCCCGCGTCTCCGACGCCGTGGCCGCGCGCAACGGAAACCACCGGGAGAAAGATCATGGCGGAACGGATCAGGGCGGAGCGGGTCAGGGCCGATCTCATGAACGCGCATCGCATGGGGCGCCGCGCCTTCGCGCGGCATCTCGCGGCGGCGGGTCTCGCCATCGCGGCCATGCCGGTCCTCGCCCGCAAGGCGGCGGCCGACGAGCAGGCGATCTACTACACCTGGTCCGACTACAACACGCCCGAGTTCTTTCCCGCCTATATCGAGAAATACGGCGCGTCGCCGGATACGCCGATCTTCGGCGACAACGAGGAAGCGCTGCAGAAGCTGCGCAGCGGATTCGTGGCCGACGTGACCCATCCCTGCAGCACCATGACGACGCGCTGGCGCGAGGCGGGCCTCCTGGCGCCGATCGATACGGGGCGCCTTGAGAACTGGGCCGACGTGATCCCGACCTTGCAGACCCTGCCCTCGACCCATGTCGACGGGTCGCAATGGTTCGTTCCCTTCGACTGGGGCCAGACCTCGATCACCTATCGCACCGACATCGTGGACTGGCAGGGCCAGGAGGAAAGCTGGAGCCTGCTCTGGGACGCGCGCTATAAGGGCCGGCTCGGCACCATGGCGGCGGCGGAGGATGCTTGGTGGTGCGCGGCGATCTATGCCGGCATCGACGTGACCCAGCCGATCCAGGTCGAGGATATTGCCAAGGTCCGCCCGCTGCTCGAGAAGCAGAGGCCGCTCTTGCGCTTCTACTCGGCCGATTCCACGCAGGTCGAGCAGTCGCTGGCCTCCGGCGAGGTGATCGCGGCCATGACCTGGAACCAGTCGCCGCTCACCCTCACCAACCAGGGCATCCCGGTCAAGTTCGCCAATCCCAAGGAAGGCGCGCTCACCTGGTCCTGCGGCCTCGTGCTGCTGAAGAACGCCCCGCATCCCGATCGCGCCTATGCGCTGATCGACAACATGCTGGATCCGCGCGTCGGGCAGTATCTCATCGAGGAGTTCGGCTACGGCCATTCGAACGCGCGCTCGTTCGAGATGGTTGCGTCGGAGGACCTGACGGCGCGCGGCCTCTCGTCGAAGCCGATGGAGATCCTGAGCCGCGGCAAGTTCGCCGGGCCGCAGACGCCCGAGGTCGATCAGGCGGTCGCCCGCGACTACGAGCAGATTCAGGCCGGGTTCTAGCGCCCGGCCTACTGCCGCAGGAGCGTCAGCGCCACCAGCGCGGCGGTGCCCGCCAGCACGCCCAGAAGGACGTTCTGGCGGGCGAAGAAGTAGGCGAGAAACCCGACGCCGGCGGCGCCGAGGCGGTCGATCGTCGGCGTCTCGGCGAGCGCCCCCAGCGGCAGCACCAGCATGCGCGCGATGAGCCCGGCGAGCATCGCGTAGGCGACGGCCGAGATCCACCGGAAGAAGCCGCTCTGCAGATTGACGCGCGCGCCGAGCGCCACGCCCGTCGCGCGCCAGACATAGGTCACCAGAAAGGCGCCGCCGAGCAGCAGCCACAGTCCGGGCCCGGTCATCGGCCAAGCCTCGTTTCGACGAGGAAGGCAGCCGTGCCGGCGACGAGGCCCGTATAGAGCAGCCCCCAGTCGGGCGCTACGAGATGGAAGAGCGGGCCGGCCACGGCGCCGAGCCCGAGCGCCAGCGTGCGGTCGCGCCGCCCGAGATCGTTCGAGAAGACGAGGGTGAAATAGAGCGGGTTGATGAAGAGGAGGGCGAGCCCCAGCGCCGGCGGCAGCAGACCGACCATGTAGTAGCCGATCGTCGTCGTCGCCATGGCGCTGAACCAGAGCGTCAGCACGAAGCCGAAGAAATAGGGCAGGCGCTGCTCGACGGGAAGGATGGGGCAACGCTGCATCGCGGTCGCCCAGCCGGTGATGGCGATGAAATGCGCGGCGAGATAATAGCGCCAGGCGGGCGTGCCCTCATGCCGCAGGAACGGCATCAGCGACAGCGTCATCGGCAGGAGCCGCATGCCGCTGAGCCAGACGGCGAGCAGGATCGCCGTGGCACCCGCCCCGACGGTGTAGAGCTCGATCAGGGCGATCTGGCCGGGGAGCGCCCAGCCCGTCGTGGTCGAGGCGAGGCTGAGGCCGAGCGACCATTCGGCCTGGCGGCAGAGCGAGCCGAAGCCGAGGAAGCTCGCCCCCAGCGCGATCGCCGGCATGGATGCCGATTCGCGGACGCCGCCCCTGAAGGCGGCGCGGGGATCGGCGAAGCGTTCCGGAAGGTTGGGATTGCTCGCGGACATCGTTACCATGGCGCCCGCGCGGACCTTAGCGAGGAAATCCCCGATGCGCCACGGCGCGACCGTTCTGCTTTCCCTGGCGATGCTGGTCTCGGCCGTGACCTTGGGCGGCGATTCGCCGGCCGCCCAGACCGAGGCGCCGCCCGAGCAGATTCCCGGTACCCGCATCCAGGTTCGCGCCGACGGCCTGCCGCCTCCTTATGCGACGCCTTCCGCCGTGAACCGGTCGAAGCTGTTCGCCGTGCCGCTGGTGCCGCCCTTCCGCACCCCGGCGGGATTCTCGGTCAATCTCTTCGCCGGCGACCTGACCCATGCGCGCGCGCTCCTGGTGGCGTCGAACGGCGACGTGCTGTTGGTCGAATCGAAGCCGGGCCGGATCACCCTGCTGCGCGACACGGACGATGATGGCGTCGCCGACACGCGCGGCACCTTCGTCGAGGGCTTCAAGGGTCCCTTCGGGATCGCCATCCAGGGCGACTATCTCTACATCGCCGACACGGTCGCGGTCTGGCAGATCCCCTATCGCGCCGGCGACGACAAGGCGTCGGGTCCGGCGCGCCCGATCACCGCGCGCAACGTACTCGGCGACCCGATAGGACACTGGACGCGGAGCCTCGTCTTCAGCCCCGACGGCAGCCGCTTCTTCGTCGGCGTCGGCTCGACCGCGAACGTGACGGAGGACCCGAGCCCGCATGCCACCATCCAGAGCTTCGGCGCGGACGGCCAGGACCAGAAGGATTTCGCGACGGGGCTGCGCAACCCGGTCGGCATCGCCTTCTATCCCGGCACCGACGACCTCTATGCCGTGGTCAACGAGCGCGACAATATGGGCGACGGGCTGGTGCCGGATTTTCTGACCCGGGTCGAGCCGGGCGGCTTCTATGGCTGGCCCTACAGCTATATCGGCAAGAACCCGCAGCCGAAGCTTGCCGGCCCGGCGGACCTCATCGCCCGTGCGATCGTGCCGGATGTCCTGTTCCGCGCCCATTCGGCCCCGCTCGGTCTCGTCTTCTACGAGGGGCAGCAATTCCCGGAACGTTATCGCGGCGATGCCTTCGTCGCGCTGCATGGCTCCTGGAACAGCTCGAAGCCGACCGGCTACATGGTGGCGCGGGTGCCCTTCGAGGACGGCAAGCCGCAGGGCTACTACGAATCCTTCCTGACCGGCTTCTGGATGGGCGGCACCGAGCGGGCCTATGTGTTCGGCCGGCCGGCCGGCCTCGCCGTCGCGAAGGACGGCGCGCTGCTGGTGGCGGATGACGGCGCCAACGCGGTCTGGCGGGTGAGCTACGGCGAATAGGCCCCGCGGGGACGCAGGCCGCGCGGGGCGGGGGCCGGGTCCCGGCTTGTCTGCCCGCTATCGCTCGTCCACTCTGGCGCGATGAGCGATCCGGACCTCTCGCTGCCGCCCAATTTCCGCCTCGAGACGCCCGCCGGCGACACCCGGCCCCGGCAGGTCTGCGGCGATTGCGGCTTCATCAAATACGAGAACCCGAAGGTGGTCGTAGGCTCGGTGGTGCGGTGGGAGGACCGGCTGCTGCTTTGCCGGCGCGCGATCGATCCGCGGCGCGGCTTCTGGACCCTCCCGGCCGGCTATCTCGAGATCGGCGAGACCGCGGCGGAGGGCGCCCGGCGCGAGGCCGTCGAGGAGGCGACGGCCGAGATCGAGATCGACGGGCTCCTCGCGGTCTATTCGGTGCCGCGCCTCTCGCAGGTCCAGGTGATCTACCGCGCGCGACTGTTGACGCCGACCATCGCGGCCGGCCCCGAAAGCCTCGAGGTCGGCCTCTTCCGCTGGGAGGAGATCCCGTGGGACGAGATCGCCTTCCCCTCCGTGCGCTGGGCGCTCGCCGATTTCCGCAAGGTCGGCGATGCCGCGGAGTTCGCCGCGCAGAGCAACCCGCCGGGCGAAGTCGGGAACTATCTCTGAGGGTCAGGCCGAGACGGCCGTCAGGTTGCGCGCCCCGCCGATGAGCTGGCGATAGACCAGCGTGTGCAGCGCGATGATGGTCGCCTGCATCGCGTAGCCGAGCATGGCCTGGATGAAAAGCGAGGCGTAGGGCGCGGCGGCGCTGAGGCCGCTCGCATCGAGGGCCAGCGCTACGGCGAAGAAGAGCAGCAGGAAGGGCAGGATCACGAGAACGAGGGCGAAGCCGATCCAGACCGCCCGGACGCCGCGCGTCGCCTCGAGCGCCTGCGCGACGCGCAGCGGCCGGTCGATGGCGGCGGCCGGGAGAATCAGCATGGCGCGCACATAGACGAAGATCGCGAGCGCGAGGCCCGCCGCGGTCACGAAGTTGATGCCGGCCGGCGTCGCCAGAAGACCGAGGCCGACCAGCGCCATCGCGAGGCTCATGAGGAAGCTCGCGAGCACCACGGTCAGCATGATTCCGACCAGCCGCGCCAGATAGCCGAGCTCGCGCCGGCCCCAGCGGAGCCCGAGCCCGTCCGCGGGGCCGATCAGCAGGCGACGGGTCCAGGCCACCGAGAAGATCGTGACGAAGGCGAGGTTGATGCAGAAGATCATCAGCATCGTCATGAACTCGCCGAAGGTGGGCAGGCGGCCCGCCGCCGGGTCGATGAGCGTCAGCAGGCCGGTCGCGACCATCGCGATCTCGAGCAGGAAGGACCCGATCGCGGGAAGGATCGCCAGCAGCAGGACCGCGTTGCGCTCGCGCCAGATCGTCTTCAGCGCATCGCCGGCGAGCGGGAGGAAGGTCGCCGCACCGGAAGCGTTCGGGCCGCGCGGCGGCGTCGCGCTCACGGCGTCGCGCCCTTGGCGATCTCCTGCGCGATGCTCCGTGCCGCGGCCCTGGGATCGGGCGCGCCGGTGATCGGCCGGCCCACCACGAGGAAATCGGCGCCCTGGGTGACCGCATCGCCCGGCCCCATGATCCGCTTCTGGTCGTTGCTCGCGGCCCAGCTCGGGCGGATGCCGGGCACCACCAGCTTGAATTCGGGCCCGCATTCGGCGCGCAGCCCCGCCACCTCGCGGGCCGAGCAGACCACGCCGTCGAGCCCGGACTTCCGGGCGAGCAGGGCCAGGCGCTTGACCTGATCGGCAACTGGAACGGCCTGGCCGACATCGCGCAGATCCTCGTCCGAAAGGCTGGTGAGCACGGTGACGGCGATCACCAGCGGCTTCGGCTTGCCGACGCGCGCGGCACCTTCCGCCGCCGCCTTGGCGGCCGCCTCCATCATGGCGCGGCCGCCCGCCGCATGGACGTTCAGCATGTAGGGGCCGAGCGCCGCGGCGCTGCGCACCGCGCCGGCGACCGTGTTCGGAATGTCGTGAAACTTGAGGTCGAGGAAGATGCGCTGGCGCGTGGCCGCGAGCTTTGCGACCCCGGCGGGGCCGTTTGCCGCGAAGAACTCGAGGCCGACCTTGAGCCCGCCCGCGGACCCGGCGAGCGAGCGAGCGAGCTTCTGCGCGGCGTCGAGCTCGACCATGTCGAGTGCAACGAAGAGCCGATCGACGGACATTCCGAAACGCCTTCCAACCTGACAGCCCCGATCCCGGGCGCCCCGCTTTTACCGCGACGGGGCGGGCTTGTCATGGGTGCGCTGCTCGAGGGCGCGCGCTACTCGAAGGGGGCGCTGCTAGAGGCGGCGCGCGGCTCGAGGGGCGGCGCCGGTCACGGGGGTGGCAGCTCGGCGATGGCCACGGAACGCGCGGTGCTGCCGGGGAGCGCGGGCGGCGCTGCGGGCACCGGCTGCCGGCGCTTCGTCTCGGCGAGCTCGGCGCGGAGCCGCTCGGTTTCGGCGGCGAGCCGCCGCGCCTTCCGCCGATGCTTGCCGCCGCTAAGCCAGGCGATGAGCCCGCCGGCGAGGAATCCGGCCAGCACGGAGCCGAGCACGATCAGATAGCCCGGCAGCTCGACGCCCCAGGGCAGGGGCCAGAGCGAAACCGCGATCGGCGCCCGGTTCGCGACGGCGAAGACGACCACGATCAGGGCGAGCGGAATGGTGACGAGGAGGGACAGGCGCCGCAGAGCGGCGGACGGGCCGTGCCGGGCCAATTACTCGGACTTGCCGTTGAGCCGCTCGCGCAGCTGCTTGCCCGTCTTGAAGAACGGGATGACCTTGCGGGCAACCGACACCGAATCGCCGGTGCGCGGATTGCGGCCCATGCGGGCATCCCGTTGCTTGACCGAAAAGGCTCCGAAGCCCCGGAGTTCCACGCGGTCGCCGCGGGCGAGCGCCGTCGTGATCTCGTCGAAGATGGCCGTGACGATCCGCTCCACGTCCCGGTGGTAGAGATGCGGGTTCAATTGCCCGATCTTCAGGATCAACTCGGATTTCGTCATGGCCTCTGCTTCCCCCGGCAGAGGGCCGCCCAAACGCCCCCGGCGGCCTGCCGGCATCGCCTGCGAGGGTGCCAAACCCGCCCGGCAGCGTCAAGGCTAAGTCTCTAGGAATGCTTTGTTTTCTCGACCGGCCGTTAAGGCTGTTCCAGGCCCGAAAGCGAAGGGCCCGGCGCTTTCGCACCGGGCCCCGGGTCGCAAAACCGGCCGTTTGCGGCGGCAATCGGGGCTATTCGGCGTCGTCGCCGTCGCCGTCCTTGCCCTTCGACTTGCTCTTCTCGCGGCTCTCCTGCGCCTTCGAGATCGCGGCGCCCAGGATGTCGCCGAGGCTGGCGCCCGAGTCGGAGGAGCCGTATTCGGCGAGCGCCTGCTTGTCCTCCTCGACCTCGCGCGCCTTGATCGAGAGGCTGAGCTTGCGCGTCTTCGGGTCGAGCGCCGTGATCTTCGCATCGACCTTCTCGCCGACGGCGAAGCGGTCGGCGCGCTGCTCGCTGCGCTCGCGGGCAAGGTCGGACTTGCGGATGAAGGCGGTCACGCCGTCGCTCACCTGGACCTCGATCCCGTTGTCCTGGACCGCGGTCACCGTGCAGGTGACGACGTCGCCCTTCTTCATGGCGGAGGCGGTGGTGGCGAAGTGGTCGGCCGAGAGCTGCTTGATGCCGAGGCTGATGCGCTCCTTCTCGACATCGACGTCGAGCAGCTTCACGCGGACATTGTCGCCCTTCTTGTAGTCCTGGATCGCCTCTTCGCCCGACTTCTGCCAGTCGATGTCGGAGAGATGGACCATGCCGTCGATATCTCCCGGCAGCCCGACGAACAGGCCGAACTCCGTGATGTTCCTGACCTCGCCCTCGAGCTCCGAGCCGATCGGATGCTTCTCGAGGAAGGACTGCCACGGATTGTCCAGGCACTGCTTGAGGCCGAGGCTGATCCGACGCTTCTGCGGATCGACGTCGAGGACCATGACCTCGACTTCCTGGCTGGTGGACAGGATCTTGCCCGGATGGACGTTCTTCTTGGTCCAGCTCATCTCGGAGACATGGACCAGGCCTTCGATGCCGGGTTCCAGCTCCACGAAGGCGCCGTAGTCCGTGATGTTGCTGACGCGGCCCTTGAACTTGGTCTGGACCGGGTATTTTGCCGCCACGTTCTCCCAGGGATCGGCCTCGAGCTGCTTCATGCCGAGCGAGATGCGCTGGGTCTCGGGATTGAAGCGGACGACCTGGACCTGCACGGTCTGGCCGATATGCAGCGCTTCGGAGGGGTGGTTGATGCGCTTCCAGGCGATGTCGGTCACGTGCAACAGACCGTCGACGCCGCCGAGATCGACGAAGGCGCCGTAGTCGGTGATGTTCTTGACCACGCCCTGCAGCACCTGGCCTTCCTTCAGGTTGGCCACCAGCTCGGAGCGCGCCTCGGCGCGGCTCTCTTCGAGCACGGCGCGGCGCGACACCACGATGTTGCCGCGGCTCCTGTCCATCTTGAGGATGAGGAAGGGCTGCGGGCTGCCCATCAGCGGGCCGGCATCGCGCACCGGACGGATATCGACCTGGCTGCCCGGCAGGAAGGCGACGGCGCCCGATAGATCGACGGTGAAGCCGCCCTTGACCCGGCCGAAGATCACGCCGGTCACGCGCTGCTGATCCTTGAAGTTCTTTTCCAGCAGCATCCAGGCCTCTTCGCGGCGGGCCTTCTCGCGGCTGAGGACCGCTTCGCCGTGCTTGTCCTCCATGCGCTCGAGATAGACTTCGACCTCGTCGCCGACCTTGATCTCCTGGCGGGTGCCGGCCTGGGTGAATTCCTTGAGCGCGACGCGGCCCTCGGATTTGAGGCCGACATCGACGAGCGCGGTGTCGTTCTCGATCGACACGACGCGACCCCGGAGCACGCTCCCCTCGAGGCCGGAGCCTTGGCCGAGGGATTCATCGAGGAGGGCGGCGAAACTCTCTTTCTTGACGGTATCGGCGTCGGTAGCGGTGCGAGCCATGCGGATCAATGCCTTTCCAAGATTTTCAGGCCGGCCGGTTGTATCCGGCGGTCTTCGGGTTGCCATCGCGCCGGCGGGACATCCCGCGCGACGCTTGCTTTGTTTCGAGGCCGGAAACGCCGATCCTAATCCGCACCGTCGATCCGCTCGAGGATGATGGCGAGGGCGGCGGCGAATACGCCGTCCGCATCCAGCGCCGTGCTGTCGATCACGACCGCGTCGGGCGCCGGTTTCGTCGGCGCGGCGACGCGACCGCTATCGCGGGCGTCCCGCCGCTCCATGTCCTGCAAAACGCGCGCATATATACTCGCCGCCCCGCGGTCGAGCAACTCCTTGTGGCGGCGGGCGGCGCGGGCTTCGGCGGTCGCCGTCACGAAGATTTTCACGGTTGCGTCGGGGCAAATCACCGTGCCGATGTCGCGCCCGTCGAGAACCGCGCCCGGCAAGGGATTTCCCTTGGAATCCATTGGATTAGCGGCAAAATCCCGCTGCAGGGCGAGGAGCGCCTGCCGGACGGCGGGGTAGGCGGCGACGCGGGAGGCGATCTCCCCCACCCGCTCGCTCCGGAGCGCGGGATCGCGGAGCTCGGCCGCCGTCACGGCCCGGGCGGCCGCCGCGGCGGCGGCTGCGTCCTCGGGATCGCCGCCGCGCTCCAGCAGCCGCTTGGCCACGCCGCGATAGAGCAACCCGGTATCCAGCACGGCAAATCCCAGATGCTCGGCGATGCGGTGGGCGAGCGTGCCCTTGCCCGAGGCGGATGGCCCGTCGATGGCGATGACGATCCTGCCCTTGCCGGTGCTGCGGGACATGCGACGGCGATCCCGGTCAGCCGGCGGCGATACGGGCGCCGAGGCCGTTCATCAGCGCGACGAAATCGGGAAAGCTCGTCTCGATCGGCCGGCCGTCGTCGATCGCGACCGGCTTTCCCGTCGTCATGCCGAGCACCAGGAAGGCCATGGCGATGCGGTGATCGAGCGCGGTCTCGACGGTGCCGCCGCCCCGGGGGGCGGCGCCCGTGCCTTCGACGACGAGACTGTCGGCGCCGGCCTCGACCGTGACGCCGCAGGCCGCGAGGCCGCGCGCGATCGCGGCGAGCCGGTCGCTTTCCTTGACGCGAAGCTCGCCGAGGCCGCGCATCACCGTGCGGCCTTCGGCGCAGGCAGCCGCGACGGCGAGGATCGGGTATTCGTCGATCATGCTGGGCGCGCGCGCGGCCGGCACCTCGATCCCCCGGAGGCGCGAGCTCCGCACGCGCAGATCGCCGATCGGCTCGCCGCCGGCGTCGCGGCGATTGAGAACCTCGATGGACGCACCCATCTCGCTGAGGGTCTCGATCAGGCCGATGCGATGCGGATTGAGGCCGACATCGCTCAAGGTGGCGTCGGAGCCTTCCCGCAGCAGGGCGGCGACCAGCGGAAAAGCGGCCGAGGAAGGATCGGCGGGGACGGCGATCGGCCGGCCCGCGAGCTCGGGCTGGCCCTGCAGCCGGACGAGCCGGCCCTCGGCCGTCTCCTCGACCGCGAGCGAGGCGCCGAAATGGCGCAGCATCAGCTCGGTATGGTCGCGCGTCGGCTCCGGTTCGATCACGCTGGTTTCGCCCGGCGTGTTGAGGCCCGCCAACAGGATCGCGGACTTGATCTGCGCCGAGGCGACCGGCAGGCGATAGCGGATCGGCACCGGCGTCGCCGTGCCGATCACCGCAAGCGGCAGCCTGCCGCCGTCGCGCGCCGTGATCGTCGCACCCATCTCGCGCAAGGGCGTCGCCACCCGCTCCATGGGGCGGCCGCGCAGCGACGCATCGCCGGTGAAGAAGACAGTGATCGGATGGGTCGCGACCAGCCCCATCAGGAGACGCGCGCCGGTGCCGGCATTGCCCATGTCGATGACGTCGGCCGGCTCCGCGAGCCCGCCGACGCCGCGGCCGGCGACGCGCCAGCGTCCGGTGCCTTCCTGCGCGACGGTCGCGCCGAGCGCCCGCATGGCCGCCGCCGTGCGTAGCACGTCCTCGCCCTCGAGCAGGCCCTCGATGCGGGTCTCGCCGACGGCGAGCGCCCCCAGCATCAGCGCGCGATGCGAGATCGATTTGTCCCCCGGGACGCGCACGCGTCCCCGGATCGGGCCGGAGGCTTCGGAAACCAGCCGCGTCACGATGCGATGTCGCTCCCCCGTTGCCGCGCCGGAACGGCGCCGGAACCCGGCCTCGCCCCTCCCGCCGGACGCGGCGGAGCGCGGTTCATTAGCATAATACGACCGGTTGCGGCGACCGGCTCATGGCCCGGCCGAACCGGCCCGCCGCCGCCCCGAACGGCAGTTTCCGATTACCTTTGACAGGGCCGGGGGATCGTGGCAATTGGCAGCCCGTTTCGCGGGTCACCCCCTTCAAATCTTGCGGAGGCACATAAGCGTGGTCAAAGCAGCCTGGGGCTTGAAGCGCACCTGCCAAAGCTGTAGCGCGCATTTCTACGACATGCAGAAGAGTCCGATCGCCTGCCCGAAATGCGGCGCGATCTACGATCCCGATGCCGTCGCCAAGACCCGTCGCAGCCGCACGGCGACCGGCGCCGACAAGCTCGCCGCGCAGCGCCAGGCGGCTCGCCGACCCGAGCCCGCGGAAGCGGCGGAGGTCGCAGACGACGAGATCGAGGCGATCGAGGGAGAGGATGACGAGGAAGAGCCCGTCATCGAGGACACCTCCGAGCTCGGCAGCGACGAGGACGTCGCCGC
>CAZMUZ010000041.1:0-28181 GCA_964569315.1 uncultured Rhodospirillaceae bacterium
GGACGGCGTGGAGCTGCTTCGGTTCCTCGCCGACCATTCCTGCCGCGCCAAGCTGCTGATCGTCAGCGGTTTCGACCGCAAGGTGCGCAGCGCGGCCGAGAACCTCGGCGATGCGCGTGGCCTCAACATGGTCGGCAGCATCCCGAAGCCGATCCGGGCCAACGAGCTTCGAACGCTGCTTTCCGGCCTTCATACGGCGGCCTGACCGGTGTCGCAGACCGACAACATCATCGGTGCGGACGCCGAGGCCCTGGCGACGGCGCTACGCGAACGCGAGCTGGAGCTTCATTATCAGCCCAAGATCGCGCTCGGCTCGAACGAGCTGGTCGGCGTCGAGGCGCTCGCGCGCTGGCGTCATCCGAAGCTGGGGTTCATTCCGCCGACGCATTTCATTCCGCTCGCCGAATCCGCGGGGCTCATCGACGCCATAACGCAATGGGTGATCGCCGAGGCTGCGCGCCAGTGGTCGGAGTGGCATGCGGCGGGGCTGACGACGCGCATCGCGGTCAATATCTCCGCCGTCAATCTCGGTCATATCGACTTTCCCGACCTGGTCGGCGGCATCCTGCGGAGCGCCAAGGTCAACTGCGCCCATTTCGAGATCGAGCTCACCGAAAGCGCGACCCAGAACGTCGTCAATCTGCTCGACACCCTGACCCGCCTGCGGCTCAAGGGCATCCATCTCGCGATCGACGATTTCGGCACGGGCTATTCCTCGTTGCTGCAGCTCCAGCGCCTGCCCTTCTCCTCGATCAAGATCGATCGCTCCTTCATCGGCAATGCCGACCGTTCGGAGGACTGCCGCGTCATCATCCGGTCGGTCATCGATCTCGCCCATAACCTGGGAATGGAAGCGGTCGCGGAAGGCGTCGAAACCGAAACCGCGCTGCAGCTTCTCCGCGATCTCGGTTGCGACGTCGTGCAGGGCTATCTCATCGGCCGGCCGATGTCGGGACCGGCGATGCTCGATTTCGACAAGGGCTGGCGCCTGCGCCATCCGGCGCAACCGAAGACCGGGCCCGTCGAGATCGCGCCGGCACGCGACCGGCACCGCGCCCGCCGCGGCGCCTGATCCCGCTCCGGGACTACAGCGGTTCTTTGTCTAATGGAATCGGGGGATTCCGGTTTTGCGTAGTTCGTGATTCAAGATGCTGGCTGGGATCGGAGGCCGCGATGCTGCTCGTCCACCGCCTAGCATGCGCTTCATGACTTGCAAAACCGACTCTTAGCGATCCAACTGCAACATATCTGAAAGCCACACGGCCTCGGAAAACTCCAAAGTCGTACTGAGTAAAGCGGCGGTTTCAAGATTAACTTTGGCCTTGATATTTCCTTGATCGGCCGCCGACCTAAAAAGCTCCATGCTCTTATGATAGTCCTCTGAGTGTCCGGCACGCTGCGCATACAACACGCCGAGGTTAAGTTGAGCAGATGCGTGACCCTGCGCCGCCGCCAAACCGTACCATTTTTCTGCTTCACCTTTGTCCAAGGGCACGCCTAGCTCATTGCTGTACATCACTCCCAGATTGTACTGGGCAACCATATGGTTATGCACGGCGCCCAGTCGGTACCATTTTGCCGCTTCGAGATCATCGTGGGGGACAAAAAAACCTCCCGAGTAAAGCGTCCCCAAGTTTACGTCAGCCTGCGCGTAACCGTACTTGGACGCTAACTTGAGCCACTTAAGTGCATTTACCGAACTTCGGCTTGCGTCAAAGCTACGGCCTAGCTGGAACATCAAGCGCGGGTTGAAGGGGCGTTGTCGTAAGGCAATGATGCATATCTTTAACGCTTGTTCTGCATCTATGTCTTGGAAGGCAGTCCCTTTAATCCCTTCGGGCAGTTGCGGATCCAACGGGTGAGCTGCAAGTGCGTCACACGCATCTTGCGGACTCGCTTCTTCCGCCGCGCTTGGCCAGAGGTAGACGAAACTAATGCAAATCAGTACGGCAGCAATGCCACGGTGCGTCACTGTGAGAGCCTCTTAGCCGGACACGGCAATGCGAGGGTTGAATACTGCCACCCTCTCAGCTCAACTCACTAAGCCGATACCCCTGACACGAACCTCGTAGGGCGCGTTAAAAACGTTGCGTACAGCGCGCAGTGGCGTGGGTGCCTACTAGGCTTTTCCCTGCTTGGCGATGCGGTCGAACGCCAGGAGGCGCTCGAGCAGCGCGGGCATGTCCTTGAACGGCACCATGTTCGGGCCGTCCGACGGCGCCTTGTCGGGGTCGCGATGGGTTTCCATGAACACGGCGGCGACGCCGACCGCGACCGCGGCGCGCGCCAGCACCGGCACGAACTCCCGCTGACCGCCGCTCGAGCTGCCCTGGCCGCCCGGCTGCTGCACGCTATGGGTCGCGTCGAACACCACCGGATATCCCGTCTCCGCGAGCACCGGCAGGCTCCGCATGTCGGAGACGAGCGTGTTGTAGCCGAAGCTGGCTCCGCGCTCGCAGACGAGGATCCGCTCGTTGCCGGTGGCGGCGATCTTCGCCACCACGTTCTTCATGTCCCAGGGCGCGAGGAACTGCCCCTTCTTCACATTGACCGCCTTGCCGGTCTCGCCTGCGGCGATCAGGAGGTCGGTCTGGCGGCAGAGGAAGGCCGGGATCTGCAGCACGTCCACGGCCTCGGCCACCGGCTTGCACTGCTCGGCTGCGTGGACGTCGGTCAGGACAGGGCAACCGTATTTCTCGCGCAGCTCGGCGAGGATCGGCAGGCCCCTGGACATGCCGAGCCCGCGGTCGCCCTTGAGGCTCGTGCGGTTCGCCTTGTCGAAGGAGGTCTTGTAGACGAGGCCGATGCCGAGGCTGGCAGTGAGTTCCGTCAGCGCCCCGCACATCTCCATCGCATGGGCGCGGGATTCGAGCGCGCAAGGCCCTGCGATCAGCGCGAGCGGCCGGTCGTTGCCGAAAGTCACCTTGCCGATCTTTACCGGCCGCGATTTGGTCATGAGCAGCGATCAACCATTCGTCATGCTCGGGCTCGACCCGAGCATCCATGGCTCGGCGAG
Organism: uncultured Rhodospirillaceae bacterium; assembly: GCA_964569315.1. Classification (GTDB taxonomy): domain Bacteria; phylum Pseudomonadota; class Alphaproteobacteria; order Dongiales; family Dongiaceae; genus CADEFF01. The sequence continues at coordinate 3,017 of CAZMUZ010000041.1, forward strand.
ACCGCGTTTCTGAACTCGGGTTCATGTCGTGGCCGCATGGACCCTCGGGGGCAAGCCCGAGGGTGACAGTGATGCCACCATGCACGCAAGCCGATCGACGGCAGCCCGCGTGCCGCTTGCATTCTATACCAGCCGGCTCTGCTCGAGCGCGGCCCCGATAAAGGCGGTGAAGAGCGGGTGCGGGTCGAAGGGCTTCGATTTCAGCTCGGGGTGGAACTGCACGCCGATGAACCAGGGATGGTCCGGAATCTCGACGATCTCCGGCAGCACCCCGTCCGGCGACATGCCGGAGAAGCGCAGGCCCACCTGCTCGAGCCGGCCTTTGTAGTTGATGTTCACCTCGTAGCGATGCCGGTGCCGCTCGCTGATGCGCGCGCTGCCGTAGATGCCCGCGACCTGGCTGCCCGGCGAGAGCTCGCAATCGTAGGCGCCGAGCCGCATGGTGCCGCCGAGATCGCTGTTCGAGCTGCGGCGCTCGATCTCGTTGCCGCGCATCCATTCGGTCATCAGCCCGACGACGGGCTCGCTGCAGCTACCGAACTCGGTCGAGCCGGCTTTCGCGATGCCGGCGAGGTTTCGCGCCGCTTCGATGACCGCCATCTGCATGCCGAAACAGATGCCGAAATAGGGTACCTTGCGCTCGCGGGCGAACCGCGCGGCGAGGACCTTTCCTTCGGCGCCGCGCTCGCCGAAGCCGCCCGGCACCAGGATCCCGTCCACCTCTTCGAGGTGACGCACGGCATCCTCGCGCTCGAACACCTCGGAATCGATCCAGTTGAGCTTTACCCGGGCATTGTTGGCGATGCCGCCATGGGCCAGCGCCTCGGCGAGGGATTTATAGGAATCGAGCAGCGAGGTGTATTTGCCGACCACCGCGATCGAGACGCTGTTCTCGGGATGCCGTACCCGCTCGACCACATGGCGCCAGCCGCCGAGATCGGGCTCGTTCGTCTTCAGACCGAAATGCCGGCAGACCTCCACGTCGAAGCCCTGCTCGTGATAGGCCACCGGCACCTGGTAGATGGTGTCCACATCGAGCGCCTGGATCACCGCCTCGGGCCGCAGGTTGCAGAAGAGCGCAATCTTGCGGCGCGCTTCGGCGGCGATCGGCCGGTCGCTACGGCAGAGCAGGATGTCGGGCTGGATACCGACCGCCTGCAGCTCCTTCACCGAATGCTGGGTCGGCTTGGTCTTGAGCTCGCCGGCCGAGGGGATCCAGGGCACCAGCGTCAGGTGGATGAAGAGCGCCCGCTCCTTCCCGAGCTCGTTGCCGAGCTGGCGGATCGCCTCGAGGAACGGGAGGCTCTCGATGTCGCCGACCGTGCCGCCGATCTCGCAGATCGCAAAATCCTCGCCGGAGAGGTCGGCCAGGATGAATTCCTTGATCGCGTCGGTGACATGCGGGATCACCTGCACGGTCGCGCCCAGATAGTCGCCGCGGCGTTCGCGGGCGATCACGTTCGAATAGATGCGTCCGGTGGTGACGTTGTCGCTGCGGCGGCTCGGATTGCCGGTGAAGCGTTCGTAGTGCCCGAGATCGAGGTCGGTTTCGCCCCCGTCGTCGGTGACATAGACCTCGCCATGCTGCGTCGGGCTCATGGTGCCCGGATCGACGTTCAGGTAGGGGTCGAGCTTGCGCAATCTCACCCGGAAACCGCGCGCCTGCAGCAAGGCTCCGAGAGCCGCTGCCGAGATGCCTTTTCCGAGGGAGGAGACCACGCCGCCGGTGACGAAAATGAACCGCGTCATGGAAGGACTTTATGACGCGAAGTCATGGCATTGGGCAAGCGCGCTTGCGTCGGGGCCGATATGCATCGCCGGTCCCCGCGGAAAGCTGCGGTCGGAACCGGTCAGGTCAGTCGCCGAGCGGAACGCTGGGCGCCGTCGGCGCGGCCGGCGTGGTCGTGCCCGTTCCCGAGTCGGCCGGCGCTGCGGGCGCTTCCTGGACGGGCTGCCCTGACGTCGGCTGATCGAAGATCGAACCCGAGGGCGCCGTCTGCCGCGCCATCACCGCGAGGAGAATGCTGCTGCCGATGAAGAGCGCCGCCAGGATGGCCGTGGTTCGTGTCAGCAGGTTGGCCTGGCCGCGGCCGCTCAGGAAGCCGCCCATGCCGCCGCTGCCGGCCGTGCCGAGGCCGCTCAGGCCGGAGCCTTCGCTCCGCTGCATCAGCACGACGATGATGAGAGCAATCGCCAGCATCAGATGGATGACCAGGAGAATCTGGTGCATCGAGTGCAGCGCTCCTTCAGACCTTGTCGCACGCGGGGGCTTTCGCCGCAGCAAACCGCGGGGCGGGTTCTACCGCCTTCGCCCGGCTCGCGCCAGCAGCAATTTTCCCGGCTGACGCCGCCTCCTGGCCAGGCGCGCGCACCTCCGAATGCCGATCGCGTCTTTCCGCGCCCCTGCCCTGCAAAAAATCGGGGGACAGGGCCGATCCGTTAACGCTGGCCGCTCCACGCCGCCTCGGCTTAAATCGGTCTCATGAGCGAGGCGCAACCGATCAGCATCGGCACGATCGACCATGTCGTGCTTCGCGTCACGGACCTGGACCGGATGCGGGCCTTCTATTGCGACATCCTGGGCTGCCGCGTGGAGAAGCATCAGGCGGGGCTCGGCTTGCTCCAGCTTCGCGCCGGCGCCTCGCTGATCGACCTCGTGGATGTCGCGGGCCGGCTCGGCCGGATGGGCGGACGCGCGGCCGGCATCGAAGGCCGCAACATGGATCATTTCTGCCTGCGGCTCGACCGCTTCGACGGGCCGGCGATTCAGCGCTATCTCAGCGACCGTGGGATCGATCCCGGCGAGATCGTGCAGCGCTATGGTGCGGCGGGAACCGGGCCTTCGCTCTATATCGAGGATCCCGAAGGCAACACCGTCGAGCTCAAGGCCCCGCCCGGCACGGCAGGCTGAAGCTCCGCCGGGCTCGTCCGTCGGGCCCAGGCTCGTCAGGCGACGTGGAACGGCCGCTCGCCGCGGATGGTCACACGGTGCATCTTGCGGTGATGCGGATAGTAGTCCGACACCGCCAGATGCTGCGTGCAGCGATTGTCCCACATGGCAAGATCGCCGACGCGCCACTGGTGGCGGACCTGGAAGGCCGGCTGCTCGCAGTGGTCGCAGAGCAGCCGCAGCAGCCCGTCGCTCTCGCCCTGCGACAGCCCTTTGATCCGCATCGTGAAGCTCCGGTTGACGAACAGCAGCTTTCGCTTCGTCTCGGGGTGGGTGCGGATGACCGGGTGCTCGACCGTGGGATACTGATCCTCGATCTCGCGCAGGCGTTTCCTGCCTTCCGGCTTGTCGAGCAGATAGCCGCTATAGCTGTAACCGAAGTCATGCAGCGCGGTCATGCCGTCGAGAAACGCCTTCATCCGGTCGGAAAGCGCGTCATAGGCCGCATACATGCTGGCCCAGAGCGTGTCGCCGCCCTGCGGCGGCAGGATCTGCGCATGCAGGATCGATCCCATCGGCGGACATTGCTGATAGGTGACGTCGGTATGCCACATGTCGTTATAGACGCCCTCCCGGCCCTTCTGCTCGATGAGCATCACGCGGGGCTCTTGCGGATGGGCTTTGAACACGGGATGCGGCTCGTCGACCTCACCGAAACGCTCCGCGAAGGCGAGTTGCTGGGTCGGCGTGATGCGCTGATCGGGGAAGAAGATCACGTGATGCGCAAGAAGCGCCGCCTTGATTTCGGCGAAGCTCGCCTCCTCGAGCGGCTGCGCGAGATCGACGTTTCGGAGGACGGCACCGATCGACGGCGTCAGGGGTTCGACCTCGATTCTCGCATTGCGCATGATTCCGTCTCCGCCCGCATGATGACCGGCCTCGCTCGATCGGGCATCGAGACGGTGAGCCTATCCGACATGCGCCGCCGGATACAAGAAAGCGGCCGCCGCCACGCTTTCACCGTTTCTCAGGGCTTGCGGGCTGCCTGGGCGATCGCGAGGAAGTCTTCCGCCTTGAGGCTGGCGCCGCCGACCAGCGCCCCGTCGACATCGTCGAGGGCGAGAATCTCGGCGGCATTGGAGGGCTTCACCGAGCCGCCATAGAGCAGCCGCATGCGATCGGCGGCCTCGCCGACATGCTGGCGCAAGCTCGCGCGGATATGGCCGTGCATCGCGGCGATCTCCTCCCGGGTCGGGGTCCGGCCGGTGCCGATGGCCCAGACCGGCTCATAGGCGACGATGCAATTCTCCGCCGTGGCCCCATCCGGCAGGGAGCCGGCGATCTGGCCGCCGACGACGCTCGTCGCCTGGCCGCCATCGCGCTCGGCCTCGGTCTCGCCGACGCAGAGAATGATGATGAGCCCGGCGGCAAGCGCCGCCGTTGCTTTCGCCTTCACGGCCGAATCCGACTCCCCGTGATCGGCGCGACGCTCGGAATGGCCGACGATCACATAGCGGCAGCCGAGATCGGCCAGCATCGGCGCGGCGACGTCGCCGGTATGGGCGCCGTCGGGCTTCGCATGGCAATCCTGGCCGCCAAAACTGACCTTGCTGCCGGCAAGCCTCCCGCCGACCGCCATCAGGATCGTCGCCGGCGGACAGACCACGAGGTCGCAGGGCGGCGTTTCGCGGCGCGCCATGTCGGCCACGGCGCCGGCGAGCGCAACTCCGCTCGCGCGCGTGCCGTTCATCTTCCAGTTGCCGGCGATGAGCTGGCGGCGTCGCGTCGGGGCGGTGGCGCTCGCGGGTGCGGCGGAGGTCGGTTCGGGCATCGGCGGCCGTTCCATCCTTTCGTAGATCGGCGGACCGTCGCGGAGGCGCGCGGCCGGGCGGTTGTTAGCATGGGACGCGCCTGCCCTCAATCCGGAGCAATCCCCGGGGATTGCGGCGCTTTTCTCTGTCTCTCGGCTGTTGCCGGGTTTCGGGGCCGCCCCTATGATGCGCGCCGTCCGCGCCGGACGCGCCCATCGCGGGGCGCCGCCGCACCCTTTCCCCATCGGAATGTCGGTTCATGCTCATCGCAATGCGCAGCAAGGTTTCGGGCATCCTGATCAAGGCGCTGTTCGCCGTGCTCGTGCTGAGCTTTGCGTTCTGGGGCATCGGCGACGTGTTCCAGGACCGGGCGACCGGCGTGGATGTGGCGGAGGTCGGCGACATAACGATCACCCAGCCGCAGCTTGCCCGCGAGTTCGACCGGCAGATCACCCAGTTCCGCCAGATCCTCGGGCAGAATTTCGACAACGAGCAGGCGAAGGCGTTCGGCCTCGTCGATCGGTCGCTCGCCAATCTCGTCGTTCGCGCGCTTTATGACGTCTATGGCCGCGATCTCGGCATCGTGGTGACCGACGCGCATGTGCGCCGCGTGATCGAGTCCGATCCTACGCTGCAGGCGAACGGCACGTTCGACCGCCTGCGCCTCCAGGCGATGCTGAACCAGATCCGCATGGACGAGACGAGCTACGTGGAGTCCGTGCGGCGCGACATCGTCCGGCAGTGGATCGCGATGGCGGTCGTCGCGGGCTTGCGCGCCCCGGATCCGCTGGTCGATCCGCTCTATCGCTATCGCAACGAGACGCGGACCGCCGAGACGCTGCTGATCGAGAACGCCGGGATGCCGGAGCCGGCGGCGCCGGACGAGGCGGCGCTGACGGCCTTTCATGACGCCCATGCGGACATGTTTCAGGCGCCGGAGTATCGCGGCATCACCTTCCTCCGGCTGCGGCCCGAGGATTTCGCGGCGCAGGTCCAGGTGACGGACGAGGAGCTCCAGGCCGAATTCGAGAAGCGCCGGAGCGAGTTCGACCAGCCGGAGCGGCGCACGGTCGAGCAGATCGTGGTGCAGGACGAAGCCCAGGCCAGATCGGCCGCCGAGAAGCTCGCCGCCGGCGAGGATTTCGCCGCGGTCGCGACCGAGATCACCGGCGGCCCGCCGGTCTCCCTCGGCACGGTCGAGCGCAGCGCGGTGGTGAGCGATCTCTCGGCGCTGTCCGATGCCGCGTTCGTGACCGAGGCCGGCAAGACGACGGAACCCATCAAGACGCCGCTCGGCTGGCATATCCTGAAGATCACGGCCATCGAGCCGGAAACCAAAGCCACCTTCGAGTCCGTCAAAGACCAGCTTCGCCAGGAAGTTCAGAGCGCACGTTCTACCGACGCGATGATCGGCGCCGCCAACTCTCTCGACGAGGCGCTTGCGGGCGGTGCGAGCCTCAAGGACGCCGCGGCGGCGATCGGCGTGACCGCGACCTCGGTTGCTGCGGTCGACCAGCAGGGGCTGGGACCCGACGGAAAGCCGGTGGAGGCGCTAGGCGGCAGCCCCCTCGCCCTCGGCCTCGCCTTCCAGACCGAGGTCGGCCAGACGAGCTCGCTGGTCGAGGATCCCGCGGGCGGCTTCGCCATCGCCCAGGTCGACAGCTCGACGCCGCCCGCGACGCGGCCGCTCGCCGAGGTGCGCGATCAGGTCATCACCGCCTGGAGCGCGGCGGAGCGCGAGGTCGCGGCGGCCGCGAAGGCGGAGGAGATCGTGAAGCGGCTCTCCGATGGCGAGGATCTGGCCAAGGTCGCCGCCGAGATCGGCGCGACGCCCGCCACCTCCGCGGCCTTCAAGCGCGACGGCAGCGGCGCCGACGCCAACGTGACGCCGGAGCTCGCCCAGAAGCTGTTCGAGGTCGAGCAAGGCAAGGCGGCGAGCGCGCCGACCGAAGGCGGTGAGATCGTCGGCCGCGTCGCCTCGATCGTGCCTGCCGACCCCGCCGCCGATGTCGCCGGGGTGGAAGCGCTGCGGACCGATCTCGCCGGCCAGATCCAGGGCGATCTGCTGCAGCAGTTCGGCGATCAGCTTCGCCAGCAGATCGGCGTGACGACCAACCAGGCCGCGATCGACAAGCTTTTCTGACCCGAATGCGCGTCGAACCCAGCCTCGAGGCGATTGCCGCCCGCTACGACAACGGTCGGGCGACCGTCGTCTGGACGCGGCTCGTGGCCGATCTGGAAACGCCCGTCTCCGCCTTCCTCAAGCTCTGCGACGGAAAGCCGCTCAGCTTCCTCTTCGAATCCGTCGAGGGCGGCGCCACCCGCGGCCGCTACTCGCTGATCGGCACGCAGCCGGACCTCGTCTGGCGTTGCCGGGGCGACGCGGCAGAGATCAATCGCCGCGCCCGGACGGATAGCGGCAGGTTCGAGCCGCTCGCCGGCGGCGCGCTCGGCTCGCTCCGCGCGCTGGTCGAGGAATCGCGGATCGAGCTGCCGGAGGGGCTGCCGCCGATGGCGGCGGGGCTCTTCGGCTATCTCGGCTACGAGATGGTCCGCCGCATGGAGCATCTGCCGAACGAGAAGCCGGACAAGCTCGGCGTGCCGGACGGCATCTTCCTGCGCCCGACCGTGGTCGCGATCTTCGACAATGTGGAGGACGTCATCACGGTGGTGACGCCGATCCGCCCGCAGCCGGGCGTCGATGCGCGCGCCGCCTATAATCATGCCTGCGAGCGTCTCGCGGGTGCGGTCGAGCAGTTCGACCGCCATCTGCCGCAGCAGACCGCGGCCGGCGCCGAGGGGATGACCCTGCCGGAGCCCGCCTCCAACATGCCGGCCTCGCAGTTCCATGCGATGGTCGAGCGGGCGAAGGAATATATCCTCGCCGGCGACATCTTCCAGGTCGTGCTGTCGCAGCGCTTCCAGCTTCCCTTCACGCTCGCTCCCTTCGCGTTCTATCGCTCGCTCCGCCGCCTCAACCCCTCGCCCTTCCTCTTCTATCTCGACCTGGGCGGTTTCGCGGTGGTCGGCTCGAGCCCGGAGATCCTGGTGCGGCTGCGCGAGGGCACGGTCACGATTCGCCCGATCGCGGGCACGCGTCGGCGCGGCGCCAATGCGGCCGAGGACCAGGCGCTCGCCGCGGATCTGCTCTCCGATCCGAAGGAGCTGGCCGAGCATCTCATGCTGCTCGATCTCGGGCGGAACGATGTCGGGCGCGTGGCCGAGATCGGGACCGTCAAGGTCACCGAGAAGATGCTCATCGAGTACTACTCGCATGTCATGCATATCGTCTCGAACGTCGAGGGCAGGATCGCCCCGAAACATGACGCGATGGATGCGCTGATCGCGGGCTTCCCGGCCGGCACGGTTTCCGGCGCCCCCAAGGTGCGCGCCATGGAGATCATCGACGAGCTCGAGCCCGACCGGCGCGGCATCTATGCGGGCGCGGTCGGCTATTTCGCGGCCAACGGCTCGATGGATACCTGCATCGCGCTCCGCACCGCCGTGATCAAGGACGGCCTGCTTTATGTGCAGGCCGGCGGCGGCGTTGTCGCCGACAGCTCGCCCGAGGGCGAGTTCCAGGAGAGCGTCAACAAGGCGAAGGCGCTCGTCCGTGCCGCGCAGGAGGCCGTGCGCTTCGCCAGCGGCGGACGGAATCGCTAGCCGGGGCACTTGTTATCGATGCCAGGACGCCGGCATCGATCTTCCGGAGTGCGCTGACAGATCGTAGATATGGATTCGGGTCGCCTCGCGCTCTACCTTCTCTGTGGCAAGATCGCCGCGGGGAAGACGACGCTTGCGCGGCGTCTCGCGGCGAAGCCGACTACCCTGCTCATCAGCGAAGATCATTGGACCTCGACCCTGTTTCCTGACGAGTTGAAGACGATCGACGACTACGAGCGCCTTTCCGCGCGGCTTCGCGCCGCAATGGGGCCGCACATCGTCGGCATTCTGCGGCAGGGCGTCTCCGTCGTTCTCGATTTCCCGGCGAACACGGTCGAATATCGGAACTGGATGCGGTCGTTGATTGTGGAGGCTAAGACGGCCCACGAGCTTCATTGGCTCGATCTGCCGGACGCGATCTGCAAGCAACGGCTTCAGGCACGGAATGCAGGCGGACAGCATCCGTTTCAGGTCAGCGAAGCCGAATTCGATCTGTTCACGAGCTATTTCGTCCCGCCCGAACCCGGCGAAGGCTTCAATCTCGTCGTCCACCGATCCTGATAGACGATTGGGAGTTGCCCTCGGGCGCCGCTGGTCGCACCCGCGGCGGTTCCGTCAGAGATCGAGCGTGAAGAGGTCCTGCGGCCGGCCAACGCCGCGGAGCGCGTAGCGGCCGACCGAGACGAGGCGCTCGCCCGCATCGCCGCCGACCGCGGCCGCGAAGGCGGCGGACAGCAGCAGCGGCTGCTCGACCGAGCGGCACAAGGCCGCGATGCGGCTCACCTCGTTGACGGCGGGTCCGACCACCGTGAAGTCGAGCCCGGCCTCGCTGCCGATATTGCCGTAGAACACGTCGCCCAGATGGAGACCGAGATAGATCTCCGTCGTCGGCAGCCCGTCCACGGCGCGGCGCTCGTTCAGCGCAGCGACGTTGCGCTTCGCGAGGCCGGCGGCAGCGAGTGCTGCGCGGCAGGCGCCGCCGCGATCCTCGCCCGTGAAGATGGCGAGCGTGCCGTCGCCCATGAGCTTGAGGACGTCCCCGCCCTGTTCGTGGATCGCCGAGATGACCGCGCCGGCATAGTCGTTCAGCAGCGGGATGATGTGGCTGGGGTCGGCGGTGTCGGTGATGCGCGTATAGCCGCGCAGGTCGCTGAACCAGAGCACCGCCTCGATCTGGTCGGCGACCCCGCGCGCGATGCGGCCGCTCAGCACGCGCCGGCCCGCGTCCCGGCCGAGATAGGTCTCGACCAGGGTGCCTGCGATGCGGGCGAGCGAGGCGGATTTGACCGCAAGCGCGAAGAACGGCACGAGCCGCTGCAGAGCCTGGAGGTCGGCCTCGGCGAATCCCCCGGGCGCGTCGGTGACCCAGGAGGAATAGACGCATTCCATCTCGCCGATCGTCCCCTCCGACGCGAAGGGCGTCACCAGGGCGAAATAGCCCGTCATGCCGGCTTCGCGCAGCTCCGCGAAGATCGAGAACTCCATGTCGGTATCTTCGGTCAGCCGGCGGTGAAGGAAGGGGTCGCCGCTCGCCTGCAGGCGGTAGAAGGTGCTGCCGCGCCAGCGGTCGAGCGCCTCGCCCTCGTCGCTGCGGCCATATTCGACCGTGGTCGTCTCGCTGGCGTCGCGCTGCCAGCGGAAGACGCGCCCCTCATAAACCGGGTGCAGCGTATCGACGATGACGGCAGCACGGGCGAGCGGCAGGCCGGCGGTCACGGCTCGGTCGCAAAGCTCCGCGACCAGCACCGATTCGGGCCGGCCCGCGAGGCCGGACGCTGTAATCGCGATGGCGATGTCCGCGAGCTGCGACTTGTCCATGGCGGGCGATCCTACGCCGGCAAGCAGCCTTGTCCTATCCCGTCGGCGGCGTCACGCGCCGCACGATCGTCGAGATGGGCACCAGCTCGAAGCCCCGTTCGCGCAAATGCGGCAGCCAGCGGGCGAGCGCATCCAGCGTCACGGGGTGCGGATGGCCGATGCCGACGGCATAGCCGCGCTCCCGCGCGACGCGCTCCAGTTGTCGCAGCATGGCATCGACGGCAGGTTCGCTCACCTCATCGTCGAGGAATACGTCGCGCGCCACATGCGGCACGCCATATTGCGCTGCAAGCCGGATGCCGACGCTGTCGCTGATGGTCATGGAATCGAGGAACAGGAGGCCCCGCTTGCGCAGTTCCTCCATCACCACCGCCATGCCGGGCGCCGAGCGGGTGAAGGCGCTGCCCATGTGATTGTTGATGCCGACATAGCCGGCGAGGCGATCGAGCCCCCAGTCGATCTGGGCGCGCACCTGGTCGGGCGTCATTTCGGTCCGCAATGCATGTGGACCCGCATTCACCCGGTGGTCGATCGGCTGCATCGGCACATGCAGCATGAGCTCATGGCCCTGGCGGCGCGCTTCGGCCGATTGCCGTGCCAGATCCTCCGCATAGGTCATGAAGGAAAGGGTGATCGGGCCCGGCAGGCGGATCGCGCGCGCTGCGTTGGCACGGTCGAGCCCGACATCGTCGAGCACGATCGCGATCATCGGGCGGTTGCCGATCGGCGGCGCCGGCACTGCATAGGCGAGCCAGGCCGGCGGATGGGCGGCACCCGGTTCGACGGCCGCCTCCGGGGCAGCCCCCGGGGCAGCCTCTGGGGCGGCAGCCGGCGGCGGCGGCGTCGGGGATTCTGTCGGCCGCACCGTCTCGAAGAGACCCGCCTCCTCCTTCATCAGCGATCCGATGAGCGCGCCGATCGGCTCGCTCTCGGCAGTCGGGTGGGCGTCGAGGGCGGGCTCGGGGGCCTGCGCGACCGGCTGCGGTTGCGACGGGACGCTGCTGATGGGCGGCACGGGCGCGGCGGCCACGCTCGCCGGCGCCGACGCCTCGGTCATGGCTGGCTGTCGCGAGGCCGGGTGCATCCAGTCATGCAGCAACTCCGCCCCGACCGCACCGATGACCGCGCCGCAGAGCAGGATCGCGACCGTTTTGAGCCAGGATCCGCCGACGCGCGGGCGCCGGGCTCCGCCGCGACCGCGCGGGCCGATCGGAAAGATCGAGGAGCGCGGCTTTGCGCCCGACTTTCGGTTGTTGCGACGGCGAGGCATTGGCTTTCTCCGGCCACCGGAAATATCGGACCGGTCGCAAATTTTACCATGAACCCGGAGCGGCGCGCAGGGCTCCCGTGACGCAGCGCGGCGGTCGGCATTTCCCTCGAATCGACTATGATCGCGGGCGCGGCGCCATCCCCGCGCCGCAGGAGTTGGATCGCCCCATGGCTCGCGCGACGGAACCCGTGTCTTCTGCCGTCGTCGCCGCGCCGACCCGCATCGAATTCGCCAATGCGCTGCGCGGTCTGGCGGCGCTCTTCGTCCTCCTGTCGCATCACCTCGGCCAGTTCTGGCTCGATCGGAGCCTGGCGGTCGGCTACGCCGATACGCCGCGGCTCGAGGACGGCGTGCCGACGCCGCTGCTCGTCTCGATCCTCAATCCCACGCGATATTTCGATTGGGGCGCGTTCGGCGTGGCGCTGTTCTTCCTGATCAGCGGTTTCGTGATCCCCTTCGCCTTCGAGCGCTATGGCTGGAAGGGGTTTCTCGCCGGCCGCTTCTTCCGGATCTATCCGACCTATGCCGTCGGATTCACCGCGAGCCTGCTCGCCATCTATCTCGGGGGGCTCTATTTCGACCGTCCCTTCCCGCACGGCCTGTCGGACATCGCGCTGCACTATCTCGTCGGCTTCCGCGCGCTGCTCGGCGGGCCCAATATCGACGGGATCGTCTGGACCCTCGATGTGGAGGTCCGCTTCTACATCCTCTGCGCCCTGGTGGCGGTCTGGCTGCGGCGCGGCAGTCCGCTCGTGCTGCTGCTGCCGGCAGCTCTCGCCGTCGCGATCCTGGCGGCGCCGTCGCTCGGCCGGCCCCTGCCCGTCTCGACGCAGTTCATCCTCTTCATGTTCATCGGCGTCGCCTTCAACCTGCATTATCGGGGCCGGCTCGAACGGGCGCCGCTGATCTTCGTCGCCGTGACGCTGTTCTTCCTCTTCGCCGGCGCCTGGCATCTGGGCCGGCTTCACGGCATCTCGATCCAGCTCTGGAGCTACGGCGCGGCGCTTGCCTGCTTCGCCCTGGCCTATGCCGGCCCGCAAGGCTGGGCGCGGAACCGGCTCCTCCGCTTCTTCGCCGACATCAGCTATCCGCTCTACATCGTTCACGCGATCGCGGGTTTCGTGTCGCTGCGGATTCTGCTCGATCGCGGAGTGCCGGCCCTCGCCGCCATCGCGGCGGTCTTGTCCGGCGCGCTCGCCCTGGCCTGGCTGATCCATCGTTTCGTCGAGGCCCCTACCCACCGCTTCGGGCGGCGGCTCGCGCATCGCCTGTCGCGGAACGTGAGAAAGGCGGAGACGGCAGCGGTCGAGGCCTGAGCGGCCGGCAGGACACCCTTGCCGATCGCGACCCGGCGGAGGCTTGGTGCCCTGCCGGCCGCCCTGCTATAAGAAGGCTGGCCCCGGCCTCGGAAAACGCCGCAAGACTGCGCGGCAAGGGTTTGAAATGTTTCTCTTAATCGATAACTACGACAGCTTCACCTACAACCTCTTTCACTATCTCGGCGAGCTCGGCGCCGACATGGTGGTGCGGCGCAACGACAAGATCGCCGTCGCCGAAGCCATGGCGATGCGGCCGCAGGGCATCATCCTCTCGCCCGGGCCCTGCGATCCGGACCGCGCCGGCATCTGCCTCTCGCTCATCGCCGCGGCCAAGGACACCACGCCGATCCTCGGCGTCTGCCTCGGCCATCAGGCGATCGGCCAGGCCTTCGGCGGCAAGGTGGTGCGCGGGCCCGCGCCGATGCATGGCAAGCTCAGCCAGGTGAAACACCGCGGCACGGATATCTTCGCCGAGATCCCGAGCCCCTTCACCGCCACCCGCTACCACTCGCTGGTGGTCGATCCCGCGACCTGGCCCGCCGCGCTCGAGCGGACGGCCGAGACGGAGGACGGCGTGGTGATGGGCCTGCGCCACCGGACGCTGCCGGTTTTCGGCGTGCAGTTCCATCCGGAGAGCATCGCCTCCGAGCATGGCCATCGTCTGCTGGGGAACTTCCTCCGCCTCTGCGGCCACAACGCGCAGGCGCGCAAGCTTTCCGCATGAACACGGCGCCAACAGCACCGGCGGATCTGAAGCCGCTGATCGCGGCGGTCGCCGCCGGCCGCCGCCTGAGCGAATCCGAGGCGGAGCAGGCCTTCGACATCATGATGTCGGGCAATGCAACGCCGTCGCAGCTCGGCGGGTTCCTGATGGGCCTCCGGGTGCGCGGCGAGACGGTGGACGAGATCGCGGGCGCGGTGCGCGCCATGCGGGCCCGGATGACCCGGATCGACGCCCCGCCGGGCGCCATCGACACCTGCGGCACGGGCGGCGACGGGTCGGGGAGCTGGAACATCTCGACGGCGACCGCCCTCGTCGTTGCCGGTTGCGGCGTGCCGGTGGCGAAGCACGGCAACCGCGCCATGTCCTCGAAGACGGGCGCCGCCGACGTGCTGGGCGCGCTCGGCGTCAATCTCGACGCGGACATGGCGCTGGTGCGCAAGGCGCTGTGGGAAGCCCATATCTGCTTCATGCTCGCACCGCGCCATCACAGCGCCATGCGCCATGTCGGGCCGACCCGAGTCGAGCTCGGCACGCGCACGATCTTCAACCTCATGGGGCCGATGTCGAATCCGGCCGGCGCCGCCCGGCAGCTCGTGGGCGTCTTCTCGCGCGACTGGATCGCGCCGATGGCCGAGGTGCTCGGCCGGCTAGGCACGGAGCGCGCCTGGGTCGTGCATGGCAGCGACGGGATGGACGAGATCACCACCACCGGCGCCACCCATGTCGCGGCGCTCGAGAACGGCAAGGTCACGACCTTCGAGGTGACGCCCGAATCCGTCGGGCTGAAGCGCGCCACGGCCGCCGAGCTCAAGGGCGGCGATTCCGAAACCAACGCGCAGGCGCTGCGCGACGTGCTGGCCGGCAAGACGGGCGCCTATCGCGACATCGTGCTGCTGAACGCGGCGGCGGCGCTCGTCGTTGCGGGCAAGGCGGCCGACCTCGCGGCCGGGGTGAAGCTCGCCGACGCCGCCATCGCTTCCGGCAAGGCGCGGGCCGCCCTCTCCAGGCTCGTCGCCATCACCAACGAGAAGCCCGCGGCATGAGCGACGTGCTCGCCCGGATCTGTGCGGAGAAGCGGGCGTTCGTCGCCCGCCGCAAGCAGGCGCGCCCTCTGGCCGATCTCGACTCGGCCGCGCGCGCGGCGGATCCTGTGCGCGGCTTCGCTGACCGGCTCGCGGCGGCGAGCAGCGCCGGGCGCTATGGCCTCATCGCCGAGATCAAGAAGGCCTCGCCGAGCAAGGGCGTGATCCGCGCGGATTTCGACGTGCCGACCCTGGCGCGCGCCTATGAGGCGGGCGGCGCGACCTGTCTCTCCGTGCTGACCGACGAGCCCTACTTCCAGGGCCGCGACGAGTATCTGACGGCGGCACGCGCGGCGACCTCGCTTCCCGCGCTCCGCAAGGATTTCATGCTCGAGTCCTACCAGATCGTGGAATCCCGGGCGCTGGGGGCGGATTGCATCCTGCTGATCATGGCGGCGCTCTCCGACCTTCAGGCGGCGGAGCTCGAATCCGTGGCAAGCGAGCTCGGGATGGATGTGCTGGTCGAAGTGCATGACGAGGCCGAGATGGAGCGCGCCCTACGGCTGCCCGCGCGGTTGATCGGCGTGAACAACCGCAATCTCAAGACCCTCGCGGTCGATCTGGCGGTGACGGAAGCGCTGGCGCCGATGCTGCCCAAGGGGCGGCTGCTGGTGGCGGAAAGCGGCCTCGAGACCTCCGCCGACCTCGCCCGGATGCGGCGCGCGGGCGCAAGCCTCTTCCTCATCGGCGAATCGCTGATGCGCCAGACGGACGTGGCGGCCGCGACGCGCACCCTCCTCGCTTCCGCCGCGTCGCGCGTCGGCGCCTGATATGACGCGCCTCACCCATTTCGATGCGAAGGGCAAGGCGCGCATGGTCGATGTGTCGGCCAAGCCCGCGACGGAACGGGTGGCGGTGGCGACGGGCTCGGTCAAGCTCGCCAAGGCCACGATGGACCTCATTCGCAAGGGCGGCGTGAAAAAGGGCGATGTGCTCTCCGTCGCGCGGCTCGCCGGGATCATGGGCGCGAAGCGCACCGCCGACCTCATCCCGCTCTGCCATCCGCTGTCGTTGAGCGCCGTTTCCGTCGATCTGGCGCCGAATCCGACGCGAAATGCGATCGATATCACCGCCACGGTGAAGACGACCGGCCCGACCGGCGTCGAAATGGAAGCCCTCACCGCCGTCGCGGTCGCGGCCCTCACGGTCTATGACATGTGCAAGGCGGCCGACCGCGCCATGGTGCTGTCTGACATCCGCCTCGACTATAAGAGCGGCGGAAAATCCGGAGTTTACCGGCGAACGCGATGATTTCGGTCGAAGAGGCGCTGCAACGGATCCTGGCTGCGCTGGCGCCGCTTCCGGCGGAGCCCGTTCCGGTCGGCGAAGCGCTGGGACGCGTGCTCGCGGAAGATCTGGTCGCCCGCGCGACCCACCCGCCCGTCGACGTCTCGGCGATGGACGGCTATGCGGTCCGCGCCGCCGATGTCGAGAATACACCCGTCCGGCTGAAGCTCGTGGGCCAGGCACCGGCCGGGGGCGCCATGCCGCCGCCGCTGCTCCCGGGCGAAACCGTCCGGATCTTCACCGGCGGCCCGGTGCCTGCGGGCGCCGACAGCATCGTGATCCAGGAGAACACCGAGCCCGCCGGCGATCGGGTGCTGGTGAAGGAAACCGTCGCCCGCGGGCGCCATGTCCGCGCCGCCGGCCAGGATTTCAAGGCAGGCGACATCAAGCTCCGCGCCGGCAGGCTGCTCACCGCGCGCGATATCGGGCTCGCGGCGGCGATGGATCATCCGACGCTTTCCCTCCGCAGACGCCCGCGTATCGCCATCCTCAGCACCGGCGACGAGCTGGTGCCGCCGGGCGAGCCGCGGCGGCCGACCGATATCGTGAGCTCGAACGGATTCGCCCTCGCCGCCTTCTGCCGGGCGCTCGGCGCTACCCCCATCGACCTCGGCATCGCACGGGACGACCGCGCGGCGCTCGACCGTGCGATCGCCGCCGCCGAGGGCGCCGACATGCTGGTCACCTCGGGCGGCGCCTCGGTCGGCGAGCATGACCTCGTGAAGGGGGCGCTCGAGCGCCGCGGCATGGCGCTCGATTTCTGGAAGATCGCCATGCGGCCCGGCAAGCCGCTGATGTTCGGGAGGCTCGGCGAGATGGCCGTGCTCGGCCTGCCCGGAAATCCGGTCTCCGGCCTCGTCTGCGCGACGATCTTCCTCCGCCCCGCCATCGGCCGCCTGCTCGGCCTTGCGGGCGGCGCCGACGCCACGGAGCCCGCCTTGCTCGGGGTCGACCTGCCGGCCAATGACACCCGTCAGGACTATCTCCGGTCGCGGCTGGAGCGCGACGAGGCGGGCCGCTGGATCGCCACCCCCTTCCCGAAGCAGGACAGCGCCATGCTGTCCTTCTTCACCGCGGCCGACGCCCTGGTGATCCGCCCGCCCCATGCCGCGCCCGCCCCGAAGGGCGCGGCCGTGCGCGTGCTCAGGCTCGCTGGCGGCGTGCTGGGGATCTGACCTTCCAAAGCTCGCTTGCCAATGCTCGCTTGACGGCCATTTAGAACCAAACTAGAACATAGCTGTTGTTTTGGTTTTGTTCCGGAACCCCATATGTCGCGGTTACCGGCCCGAAAGCGAGGATTCCATGCTGACGCGCAAGCAACATGAGCTGTTGCTCTTCATCAACAAGCGCCTGATCGAGGCCGGGGTTTCGCCCTCCTTCGACGAGATGAAGGAGGCGTTGGGGCTGAAATCGAAATCCGGCATCCACCGGCTCATCACCGGGCTCGAGGAGCGCGGCTTCCTGAAGCGCCTGCCGCATCGGGCCCGTGCGCTCGAAGTGACGAAATTGCCCGAACAGGTGGCGATCGGGGCCAAGGCGCCGGCGCCGACCGGCTTCCAGCCGAACGTGATTCGCGGCGATTTCAGCGGCGCCCTCAGCGGCCAGGCTCTGCCCAAGGACGCGGAGGCGGTGCAGCTCCCGCTCTATGGCAAGATCGCCGCCGGCACCCCGATCGAGGCGCTGCGCGACCATAGCAACCATATCGAGGTGCCGGCCGCCATCCTCGGCCGCGGCGAGCATTACGCGCTCGAGATCGAGGGCGATTCGATGGTCAATGCCGGCATCCTCGACGGGGATACGGTGCTGATCGAGCGCAGCGACACCGCCGATAACGGCGCCATCGTCGTGGCGCTCATCGACAATAGCGAGGCGACCCTGAAGCGCCTCCGCCGCAAGGGCGATTCGATCGCGCTAGAGCCCGCCAACCCGGCCTACGAGACGCGCATCTTCGGTCCCGACCGGGTGCGCATTCAGGGCCGCCTCGTCGGGTTGATGCGCCGCTACTGATCGCGGAGGGCGGCCACCTCGAAACGGCCGGGCGGCTCGCCCGCCAGCCGGCGCCGCCACATCTCGCCATAGGCGCGCTCGAGATCGCGGGCGAGCCGCGCCGGATCGAAGAGCGGCGAGCCGGGAAGCCCGGCCGCCAGCTTTTTCTTGATCGCGGCCAGCGCCGCCGGATCCTGCCCGAGCCGCAGGACCAGATCGCCATAGGCCTCGGGCGTCTCGGCGATCAGCTCCGGCAATCCGACGGCGGTCAGGAGGCTCACCCCCACGCGCGAGGCGAAGGCATCGCCCCGGCAGGTCACCACCGGCACGCCCATGGCCAGCGCGTCGCTCGCGGTCGTGTGCCCGCCGTAGGTGAAGGTATCGAGCATCAGGTCGGCGAGCGCGAGACGAGCGAGGTGCTGCGCCTTCGGGCGGCGCGGCGCGAAGACGAGGCGCCGCGGCGCCACTCCGGCTCCCTCCGCCGCGTCCAGCAACCGCCATTCCGCCTCGGGCGAGCCGCCGAGCAGCCACAGCACGGCACCCGGAAGCCGGCGCATCAGGCCCATCCAGCGCTCGAACGCCGCCCGTTCGATCTTGTAATGGGCACAGAAGCAGCAAAGCACCAGCGTCTGCGGCGGCAGTCCCTCGGCGGCGCGATCGGCGGGTCCGGCCGTCTCGAAGGGCCAGATCGGCGTCGGATAATAGCTGTCGGGCAGCAAGCAGAGGGCTTCGGTGAAGTGGCGCTCCGAGCCTTCCGGCGTCACCTGCCGGTCGGTCAATGCATAATCGAAGAAACCGGCGCCCGTCGTGCCGGGAAGCCCGAGCCAGGTCGCCTGCACCGGTGCCGGCCGCAGCGCCGCGATCTCCGGCCGCGACAGTGCGGTCATGCCGTTCAGATCGATCAGGATGTCGATCTTGTCGTCGGCGATGCGCCGGGCGGCGGCAGCGTTCCCCTCGCCGTCCAGATCGACGAACCGGTCGAAATCGCGCTCGAAGCGCCTGCGATAGGAACTGCCGTCGTTGGGCCCGATGGAATAGCCATGCACCGCGAATCTCTTGCGATCGTGCAGGCCGAAAAGATCGACCAGAAGATGCCCCGCCGGATGATCCCGCAGGTCGGAGGAGAGGTAGCCGATCGTCAGCCGCTCGCGCGGGCCCGGCGGATACCCGATCCGCGGCCCCTGCCATTCGCGCATGGCGCGCGTCGCCGCGGCTGCGGCGCGGCTCTTCGCCACCGCGAGCCGACGCGCCTCGGTCGTGCGCAGCGACAGCGAGAAAAACGGCGACATGAAGGTCGGTTGATTCGCCTCGGCCGCCGCGAACTCCTGTTCCAGCGCGGGATCGAGTTCCTCCAGATTCTGCCAGGCGCAGACCGCCTGATAGCAGCGTGCGAGCTCCATCGTCGCGCGCCGCATCCGCGGATTGGCGGCAATCGCCTTCTTCAGCTCCTCGATCGCGCCGGCATAGTTGTTGCGATAGCGCAGCGTGACGCCGAGATTGAAGCGGCACTCGGCGTTGCGCGGCTCGATCGCGATGGCGCGCCGGAACCGCTCTTCGGCGCCCGCCACGTCGCCGCGATTGCGGCGGTCGATGCCGAGGCCGGAATGGGCCGCGGCAAGGTTGGGCTGGCGCTGCAGCATGCGCTCCCAGAGCGCCACGGCCTCCTCGCGATCGCCTTTCTGATAGAGCAGGTTGGCGTAATTGACGGCGAGGCCGGGATGGTCCGGCGCCTGCGCGAGCCCGGCCTTGTAAACCTCGAAGGCCGGCGCCGGATCGTCGCGGCGCGCCAGGAGATTGCCGAGCTCCAGATGCGCCTCGATCATGGCGGGCGCCTGCGCGATCGCGGTGCGGAGAT
Source organism: uncultured Rhodospirillaceae bacterium (assembly GCA_964569315.1). Taxonomy (GTDB): domain Bacteria; phylum Pseudomonadota; class Alphaproteobacteria; order Dongiales; family Dongiaceae; genus CADEFF01. Next base: position 22,722 of record CAZMUZ010000041.1, read on the forward strand.
GGTTGGCCGCGCGCTCCTCGTCGGTCCCCTTGAGAGCGAGCGCCCGGCCGAGCGCGTAATGCGACCCGGGATGCCGCGGCCCGAGCCGGACGGCGTCCGACATGGCCGCTATGCCCTCGTCGAGCTTGCCGAGCTCGAGCAGGCAAAGGCCATGCAGATAGTGGTAGCGCGGGTCTTCCGCGAAGCTGGTGGCCGCCTGGCGATAGAGCGGCTCGGCCTCCGTCCGCTTGCCGGCGCGGTGCAGCGCCATGGCTCGGGCGAGGATCGGATCGGGTGCGGCAGTCGTCATGGCGCGGGATCATAGCGGCGCGCCCCGTCGGCAATCCAGCGCGCCGGTATCGCCCGCGCTAATCCATCTTGCGACGTTGCACGACCCAGGGGCGCCGGCCCCGCGTGTCGTGGACCGCGACGACGCGCGCGCCGTCCGGATCGAGCCATACCGCATGCCCGCCCTCGCGCCAGAGATCGAAGCGGTCGATGACCTGCGCCGCGGCCGAGCAAGACCGTTCGACCGGTTCGAGGCTGATGACGAGATCGGCCTCATAGCAATCTTCCTGCAGCGCTTCCGCCTTCCAGGCGAGCGCCACGAGATGGCCTTCCGCCCGGTAGAGACAGCCGAGCGCGTCGCAGGCGAGGCGACCGCCGGCGCCGGGTTCGCCGGCCGCCGGCCAGGGGTCGCGTTCGGCGTCGCCGGCGCGACGCAGCCAGATCTCCGCCTCGAGCCCGCCACGGGCCGAGTTGACCGCGAGCCCGCCGTCGGCGGTGCGGACCGCGACGAGGTCCGCATCGCCCGAGACGAGAATGTCGGGGCTGCGCACGAAGACCGTGGAGGCCATGCCGAGAAGCAGCGGCAGGATCCCGATATAGCGCCAGCGACGGCGCCAGAGCAGCAGCCAGACCCCGCCCAGCGCCGCCACGGCAAGGCCCCAGACCGGCATTGCGGGAAGCAGCATGACGGAGCCCGGCCAGCCCGCCACCGTCTCGGCGATGAGGATGATCCCCTCGACGCCCCAGCCCATGACGGCCAGCGGCCATTGCTCGAGGCCGAGCGGCATGAAGGCGACCGCAAACACGGCCGTCGGCATGACGACGAGGCCGGTCAACGGCACCGCCAGCATGTTGGCGACCACGCTGTAATCCGCGAAGCGGTTGAAATGGTAGAGCGCGAAAGGCGCCGTCGCGAGGCCCGCGATCACGCTGGTGAGCACGAGCCCGCCGAGATAGAGCAGCGCACGACCGAACCAGCCGGACTCGCTTCGCCGGTTGGCGCGCCAGGCACGGCTTCCTTCATAGGCGGCGACCAGCGCTGCGACCGCGGCGAAGGACATCTGGAAGCTCGGGCCGATCACCGCTTCGGGCCTGATGAGAAGCACGACCAGCGCCGCCCAGGCGACGAGGCGCAGCGTGATCGCCACGCGATCCACCAGCACCGCCAGCATGACGAGGCCGGTCATCAGGAAGGCGCGCTGCGTCGGCACCGGGCTGCCGGCGAGGATCATGTAGAAAAAGGTGCCGAGGAGCGCGACGACCGCCGCCCATTTCTTGATCGGGTAGCGGAGCGCCACCGGCGGCACGAGACTGAGGCCGCCCCGCACGATGCCGAAGATGATGGCGGCGACGAAGCCGATATGCACGCCCGAGATCGACAGCAGATGCGCAAGACCGGAATCGCGCATCGCATCCATGACCTGGGGGTCGATCCCGGTCTGCGTGCCGACGATGAGGGCGGCGGCCACGGGACCGTCGCGCCCCGGCAGCGCGGCACGGATGCGCTCGCCCATGGCGAGCCGCAGCCGTTCGACGGAAAGCTCCAGCCGGCGACGAAGCCCGTCCTCGGCGCCCTCCCCGATCCGCGTCGCGGCGCCAAGGGCGAAGCCGATCCCGCCGACCTGCTGAAAGAAGGCATCGCGCTGGAAATCGTAGGCGCCCGGCGCCATCGGCGGCGAAGGCGGCGCGAGCTTCGCGAGAAGCTGAACGCGATCGCCGGGTAGGATGCCGGGATCGATCCTGGTGACGCGCAGCCGGATGCGCGACGGCGTGCTTTCGGGCATGACGCCTTCGATGACGAGCTCGTCCAGCAGGAGACGACGGCCGGCCGGCAACGGTTCGGCTCCGAGGATCCGACCGGTGACTCGCACCGGGCCGATCTTGTCCGTCAGCATCGGCGCGGTCACCGACGCCGTGCGGAGTTCCGCCACCGCGACGCCGATGGCGATCAGCGAGACCGCAGATGCCAAAAGCAACGCAAGCCCGGAATTGCGCAGCCGGTAGCCGGTTGCGCATCCGATTCCGGCGATCAGGAGGGCGGGCCAGAGCGGCGGCTCGACCGGCAAGGCGAAATAGAGCGCCACGCCCGCGCCGACCGCGACGGGGATCCAGAGCATCCATTGCTCGCGTTCGGTCGCGAGCTGCGCGGCGATCGCGCGTCCCGGGCGGGACCATGGTCGACGCTCGCCGCGGACCTCGCTTGGAAACGCCACCGCTCCTCCCCGCACCCGCCGCTCCCCGCTGAGGCAGTATAGAGAACCGGGCGTATCGCGGAAGCTGTCTACAACCGGAACATGCGGGCTGGGGTCGATCGCGTCTGGCGGCTAGGGAGGCGACAGGCCCGGCGTCATGGCCTATAACCGCCCTGCCCGAACTACCCTTGGACGGACCGCCTTATCAGCATGAGCGTCGTTACCCGTTTCGCCCCTTCGCCGACCGGCTTCCTTCATATCGGAGGGGCTCGCACGGCGCTCTTCAACTGGCTCTTCGCCCGCCATCACGGCGGCAAGGTGCTGCTGCGCATCGAGGACACCGATCGCCAGCGCTCGACGGCGCCGGCCATCGAGGCGATCGTCGACGGCCTCCACTGGCTCGGGCTCGATTTCGACGGCGACCCGATCTTCCAGTTCGCGCGCGCCCAGCGCCATGCCGAGGTGGCGCGCCAGATGCTGGCTTCAGGCCACGCCTATCTTTGCTACTGCACGCCCGAGGAGCTCGCCGAGATGCGAGAGCGGGCGAAGGCCGAAGGCCGCCCGATGCGCTATGACGGGCGCTGGCGCGACCGCGATCCGAAGGATGCCCCCGCCGGTATCGCGCCGGCGACGAGGCTGAAGGCGCCGCAAAGCGGCGAGACCGTCGTGCAGGATCGCGTGCAGGGCGAGGTCCGGGTGGGCAACGAGCAGCTCGACGACATGGTGCTGCTGCGCGGGGACGGCACGCCGACCTATATGCTGTCGGTCGTCGTGGACGACCACGATATGGGGATCACCGATGTCATCCGCGGCGACGACCATCTGACCAATACCTTCCGGCAGGTGCAGATCTATCGATCGATGGGCTGGACCGTCCCGAGTTTTGCGCATATCCCCCTGATCCATGGGCCGGACGGCGCGAAGCTGTCGAAGCGCCATGGCGCGCTCGGCGTCGAAGCCTATCGCGACATGGGCTATCTGCCGGAGGCGCTGCGGAACTACCTGCTGCGCCTCGGCTGGGCGCATGGCGACGAGGAAATCATCTCGACCGAGCAGGCCATCCAGTGGTTCGATCTCGACGGCGTCGGGCGCTCGCCTTCGCGTTTCGATTTCGCGAAGCTCGACAATCTGAACGGTCACTATATCCGCCTCGGCGACGACACGCGATTGGTCGCGCTGGTCCTGCCGCGCATCGAGAAACGTCTGGGCCATGCGGTCGATGAGGTCGGAAAGGCCCGTGTCCTGGCGGGGATGGCCGGCCTCAAGGAACGGGCGAAGACGCTCGAGCAGCTCGCCGACAATGCGCTGTTCTATGTCCGCCAACGACCTCTCCCGATCGACGCGAAGGCCGCGGCATTGCTGACGCCGGATGCGCGCCAGATGCTGGGGCGCGCCGTCGCGGCGCTGACGTCGGTCGAGCCCTGGAACGTGACGACGATCGAGACGGCGGTGCGGGACTTCGCCGCCGCCGAAAACCTGAAGCTCGGGCAGATCGCCCAGCCGTTGCGGGCGGCGCTGGCGGGCAGTGTCACCTCGCCCGGCATTTTCGACGTGGCGGCGGTGCTGGAACGAGCGGAAACGCTCGGTCGGATCCGGGACGCCGCGAGCGCGGACATGTCGGCCTAGCTCAATTGATCCGTAACGACCGCGGGCCTAATGTCGGGCCTCGCGACGCATGATTTAGGTCCGACACGCGACCATTTCACTGGAGGGGTGCAGTATGGCCAAAGGCGTGGCAATCACGGAACGGAACTCGGACAAGTCCGTCACGGTCAGCGACCCGGCGAGCGGCAAGAGCTTCGGTTTGCCGGTGCTCGAAGGCACCCTCGGACCTTCCGTTATCGACATCCGGAAGCTCTATACGGAGCACGGCTTCTTCACCTACGACCCCGGCTACGGGGCGACGGGAAGCTGCGAATCCAAGATCACCTATATCGACGGCGAGAAAGGGGTGCTGCTCTATCGCGGCTATCCGATCGAGGAGCTCGCCGAAAAGAGCGACTTCCTCGAGGTCTGCTATCTGCTGCTGCATGGCGAGCTGCCGAACGTCGAGCAGCGCAAGGAGTTCGACCACAACATCACTTATCACACGATGCTGCATGAGCAGATTCATCGGTTCCTCAGCGGCTTTCGCCGCGACGCGCACCCGATGGCGGTGCTGGTAGGTGTGGTCGGCGCCCTTTCCGCCTTCTATCACGACAGTCTCGACATCAACGATGCGCGGCAGCGCGAGATCGCATCGCACCGCCTGATCGCGAAGATGCCGACGATCGCGTCTATGGCCTACAAATATTCGATCGGCCAGCCGTTGATCTATCCGCAGAACGATCTCGGCTACACCGAGAATTTCCTGCGCATGACTTTTGCGGTGCCGACGGAAGAGTACAAGATCAACCCCGTCGTGACGAAGGCGATGGACCTGCTCTTCGTGCTCCATGCGGACCACGAGCAGAATGCCTCGACCTCGACCGTGCGCATCGCCGGATCGAGCGGCGCCAATCCCTTCGCCTGCATCGCGGCGGGCATCGCTTCGCTCTGGGGCCCGGCGCATGGCGGCGCCAACGAAGCCGTGCTCGCGATGCTGCGCCAGATCGGTCACAAGGACCGCATTCCGGAGTTCCTGGAGCGCGCCAAGGACAAGGACGATCCGTTCCGGCTGATGGGCTTCGGCCATCGCGTCTACAAGAACTACGACCCGCGCGCCGCGGTCATTCGCAAGGCCTGTCACGAGGTGCTGGATGCGCTCGGCATTCGCGAGCAACCGCTTCTGAAGCTCGCGATGGAGCTCGAGCGGATCGCGCTCGAGGACGAGTATTTCGTCCAGCGCAAGCTCTTCCCGAATGTCGATTTCTATTCGGGCATCATCCTGCAGGCGGTCGGCTTCCCGACGGCGATGTTCACGGCGCTTTTCGCCGTGGCGCGGACGGCGGGCTGGGTTGCGCAGTGGAACGAAATGATCGACGATCCCTCGCAGCGCATCGGCCGGCCGCGGCAGCTCTAT
>CAZMUZ010000042.1:0-7136 GCA_964569315.1 uncultured Rhodospirillaceae bacterium
TCAACGGCATCGCCAAGGGCTCGGGCATGATCGCGCCCGACATGGCGACCATGCTGAGCTTCGTCGCGACCGACGCGAAGATCCCGGCGGCGGTGCTGCGGCGGCTCCTCGCCGAGGGCGCAGACAAGTCTTTCAACGCGACCACAGTCGATGGCGATACCTCGACCAGCGACACGCTCCTGCTGGCGGCGACCGGCAAGAGTGCCACGCACAAGCCGGTGCGCAGCGCCGCCGACCCTCATCTGCGGAAGTTCCGCGCCGCGCTCGATGATCTGCTGATCGATCTCGCGGTCCAGGTGGTGCGCGACGGCGAGGGTGCGGGGAAGCTCATCACCGTCGAGGTGAGCGGTGCGGCCTCCGACAAGGCGGCGCGCGTCATCGCGCTCGCCATCGCGAACTCGCCGCTGGTGAAGACGGCGGTCGCCGGCGCCGACGCCAATTGGGGCCGCATCGTCATGGCGGTCGGCAAGGCCGGCGAGCGGGCGAACCGCGACCGCCTCAAGATCGCCATCGGGGGCGTGACTGTCGCCGCCAGGGGCCAGCGCGTCGCCGGCTATGACGAGGCGCCGGTCGCCGCCCATATGAAGGGGCGCGATATCCGGTTCGCCGTCGATGTCGGCGTCGGGCGCGGCAAGGCCCGGGTCTGGAGCTGCGACCTCACGCATGGCTATATCGACATCAATGCGGATTATCGGAGCTGACCGCCGGCGCGGCCCGACCCTCGACGCCGCGCGGATCCGCCTGCGGCCGTTGCGGCCGGCCGATGCCGACGCGATCGAGCGGCTCGCCGGCGAATGGGAGGTCGCGCGCTATCTGGCGCGCGTGCCGCACCCCTATCCGCCGGGCGAGGCGCGCCGCTGGATCGAGGCGCTTGCCGACGGCGACGAGGTGGCGCTCGCTGTCGAGCGGCGCGCGGATCGCGCGATGATCGGCTGCTGCGGCTATACGCTCGAACCTGACGGCACCCCCGACATCGGCTACTGGCTCGGCCGGGCCTATTGGGGGCAGGGGCTGGCGACGGAGGCGGTCGGCCGGCTCCTCGCGCATCTCTTCGAGGACCTCGGCAAGGAACGGGTGAGCGCTTCGGCCCTGCCCGAGAACCCGGCCTCGATCCGGCTGCAGCAGCGGCTCGGCTTCGCCTATGCCGGCGCCGTCGAATGGGACCTGCCGGCCCGCGGCGGCAAGCGGTTCCTCGAGAAGCGCGTGCTCGACCGCGCGCAGTGGCAGGCGGGCCATGCCGCCCGCTGATGCCGGCTGTGCCGCGCCGCGCATCGAGACGGCGCGTCTCGTGCTGCGCGCCCCGCGACCCGAGGATGCGGGCTGGATCGAACGGATGGCCGGCGATTGGGAGGTGGCGAAATTCACGGCGCGCATCCCGCATCCCTATCCGCCGGGCGAGGCGGCGCGCTTCATCGCCTCGCTCTCGGGTGACGACGGCCTCACCTTCGCCATCGAGCGGCGCGGCGACGCCGAAGCGGTCGGCATGATCGGCGCGACGCCCAAGGGTGCCAAGGGTGCCAAGGGCGCCAAGGGCGCCGAAGCCGAGATCGGCTACTGGATCGGCCGCCCCTTCTGGGGACAGGGCCTGGCAAGCGAGGCGCTCGACGCGCTCGTGCGGCATCTTTTCCTCCGCCAGCGCTTCGAACGCCTCGTCGCCTCGGCGCGGCCGGAGAATCGCGCCTCGATCCGGGTGCAGGAAAAGACCGGCTTCGCCTTCGAGAAGTGCGGCGAAGAGGCGGCGCCGGCGCGGGGCGGCGTCATGCCGGTCGAGCTTCGCGCGCTCGATCGCGCGGGCTGGGAACGCCATCGCGCCGCCTCGCCGATCCCGACCCTGCTGGTGGCGGCGGTGGCGCTGGTCGATGTCGACGGGCGCGTCCTTCTGCAGCAGCGGCCGCCCGGCAAGGAGATGGCCGGGCTCTGGGAGTTTCCCGGCGGCAAGCTCCAGCCGGGCGAGACGCCGGAGGAGGCGCTGGTGCGCGAGCTCGAGGAAGAGCTCGGGCTCGATACCGGCGAGAGCTGCCTCGCGCCGATCGGCTTCGCCTCGCACCGTTACGAGCGCTTCCACCTGCTGATGCCGCTCTATGTCTGCCGCGTCTGGCGCGGCCAGCCGGTGGCGCGGGAAGGTCAGACGCTTGCCTGGGTAAGGGCACCCCGGCTCGGCGACTATCCGATGCCGCCGGCCGATCTCCCGCTAATCCCGCTGCTGCAGGATCTGCTTTAGCGATCCTTGTCGTCCCGTTCGAGCGGGTGCTCGGTCGTGCCGAGCGCCTCCGACAGGCGATGGCGCGCCGAGCCGGGGCGGAGCGGCTTCTGCTGCGCCTCATGCGGTGCCCAGCCGGCGAGGAACGCGACGCGAAAGCTCGCCGGCACGCGGCCGTCGGCGCCACCGAAGCGCGCGCGATACTCCTCGCTCACCCGCATCAGCACATCGCGCCGCAGCGGCGCGCTGTCGAGCAGCGGGTTGGTCTCCCCCATGCCGCGCAGATCGGCGAGCAGGCGCAGCGGCTCCTCGTAGGTGACGGTGATGGTCTCGAGATCCGCGACCGGCAGCGCGAAGCCCGCCCGCTGCAACAGCCCGGCGAGATCGCGAAGATCCGCCAGCGGGGCGAGCCGCGGCCGGGCGCCGCCCGTGACGGAGGCCTCGGCCGCGATCATCGCCTCGCCGAGCTCGGCGAGGCTGCCGCGGGCGGCGACCGCGGCCAGGAAGAACCCGTCCGGCCGCAGCGCGTGGCGGATCTGCAGCAAGGCACCCGGCAGATCGTTCGCCCAATGCAGGCTGAGATTGCTGAGCACAAGATCGAGGCTCGCCGGCGCGAAGGGGAGGGCTTCCTCGTCCGCCACGAGCGTCGCGACGCGGGGGTCGGCGCGCGCCTGCCGCGCCATGGCGAAGGCGGCGTCGCAGGCGACCATCCGCGCGACGCGGCCGCTATCGAGCACGGCGCTTGCCAGCCGTCCGGCATGGCAGCCGAGATCGAGCCCGAGCTCGAAGCGCCGCGTCACGTCGGCGAGCCGGTCGATCAGCCGCTCGGCGATCTCGCGGAAGAGGAAATCATGCGCGGCGAAATCCGCCGCCGCCCGCGCGCGATGCAGCCGGAACCGGCGACGGTCGAAGGGAGCGGCAAGTCCGGCCATGCCGGCATCATGGCGCGTCCGGCGGCGGAGGCAAAGCGCGTCGGCCGAGGTGCCGGTTCGCGGCCCTCGATTGACAGTGTCGGGGCGCGCGTCGAGAGTCGCGGGGCCATGGTCACGACGACCGAAATCCCGACCCGCATTGCACGGACGCGCCGGCGCCTGCTCGATATCCTGCTGCCGCCGCGCTGCCTTGCCTGCGGTGCGATCGTCGGCGATACGGCCGCGCTCTGCAGCGGCTGCTGGAGCCGGCTCGCCTTCATCGAGGCGCCGCTCTGCGCCTGCTGCGGGCGGCCCTTCGAGTTCGCGCTCGGCGAAGGCGCCCTCTGCGGCGTCTGCAGCAAGGCCCGGCCGATCTATGAGAGGGCGCGCGCAGCACTCCGTTACGACGATGCGAGCCGCGACCTGATCCTCGCCTTCAAGCATGGCGACCGGACCGACAGCGCCCCGGCGCTGGGGGCCTGGCTTGCGCGCGCCGGGGCCGAGCTCGTCCGGGATTGCGACCTCGTCCTGCCGGTGCCGCTGCATTGGTGGCGGCTCTTTCGCCGGCGCTACAACCAGGCGGCGCTGCTCGCCCATGCGCTCGGTCGGGAAACCGGCAAGCCGGTGGCACCCGACCTGCTGCGCCGGAAGCGCGCCACCGCATCGCAAGGCCGTCTCGGGCGGAACCAGCGTCGGCGCAATGTCGCGGGCGCATTCCGCGTCCATCCCCGTCACGCGTCGGCCATCGCGGAAAAGCGCCTGCTGCTGATCGACGACGTGCTCACGACGGGCGCCACGGCCGAGGCCGCGACCGAGGCGCTGCTCGAGGCCGGCGCGAAGGCGGTCGACCTGCTCACGATCGCGCGCGTGGTCCGCCCGGAATATGATTGAAATTCAACGATTTGGCTCTTGATCCCGCTCGCGCGAGCGGGGATGACAAAGCGCCGCCGCCATGCCAAATCTTAAAGGGTGGGCGATTCGCCGCGATGGCGGCGGCCCGACGCCCCGCGGCCGGAGGCATCATGGCGAAGGTCGAAGTCTATAGCTCCCTGTTCTGCGGCTACTGCCACCGCGCGAAGCAGCTACTGAAGGATCGCGGCATCGCCTTCACGGAGATCGATGTGGGCTGCTGCGACAAGCGCCGCGCCGAGATGATCCAGCGCGCCGGCGGCCGCCGCAGCGTCCCGCAGATCTTCATCGACGGGCGCCATATCGGCGGCTGCGACGATCTCTACGCCCTCGATCGCCGCGGCGGGCTCGCCGGCCTCGCCGGCGCCGCGGAATGAACCGGCGCTTCACGGTCGGCCTGGTCCAGCTCAATGCGGGCCGCGAGCTCGGCCCCAATATCGCGGCCGCGAGCGCGCTTATCCGCGAGGCCCGCGCCAAAGGCGCCGATTTCATCCTGACGCCGGAAAATACCGGGATGATCGAGCCGAAGCGCCCGCAGCTTCTCGCGAAGGCGGAGCCCGAGGCGGCGCACGGCACGCTCGATGCGTTCCGCGGGCTTGCCGCCGAGCTTCGCGTCTGGCTCCTCGTCGGATCGCTCGCGGTGAAGCTCGACCGGGAGAGCTGCGCCAACCGCTCCTTCCTGATCGACCCGCAAGGCCGCGTCGCGCGGCATTACAGCAAGATCCACATGTTCGATGTCGATCTCGCGGGCGGGGAGAGCTATCGCGAATCCGCGACCTTCCGCCCCGGGACCGCGGCAACGCTGGCCGATCTCCCCTGGGGCAGGCTCGGCATGACGGTCTGCTACGACCTGCGCTTTCCAGCGCTCTACCGGTCGCTGGCGCAGGCGGGGGCCGAGTTCCTGACGGTGCCGGCCGCCTTCACGCGGCCGACCGGCGAAGCCCACTGGCATCTGCTGCTGCGCGCCCGTGCCATCGAGACCGGCGCCTTCGTCTTCGCGCCGGCGCAATGCGGCGACCATGCGGAAGGCCGCAGGACCTTCGGCCATTCGCTCGTCGTCTCGCCCTGGGGCGAGATCCTCGCCGAAGGCAGCGCCGACCGGCCGGAGGTCGTCCTCGCCGAGATCGACCCGGCCAAGGTCGCGGAAGCGCGCGCCATGATCCCCGCGCTCGCCCATGACCGGCTCTTCGCGCCGCCCGAACCGGCTTCGCTGGAGGTAGCGGTGCGGCAGCGTCGCGCCGCAGGCGAGTAGCTTTCGCGCCAACGAAAACGGCGGCCCGTGAGGGGCCGCCGCGATCGTGAGCGCCGGGGTTGCGCCCGGTCAGCGATTGGGCTGCGGGGTCACGCGCAGATAGGGCTTCACCGTCTTGAAGCCTTTCGGGAAGAGCTTCTTCGCGTCCTCGTCCGAGACGGAAGGCACCACGATGCAATCCTGCCCGTCGCGCCAGTTGACCGGGGTCGCGACCTTGTAGTTCGCGGTGAGCTGCAGCGAGTCGATCACCCGCAGGATCTCCTCGAAATTGCGGCCGGTGCTCGCCGGATAGGTGATCGTCAGCTTCACCTTCTTGTCCGGCCCGATGACGAAGACCGAACGCACTGTGAGGGTGTCGTTGGCGTTCGGATGGATCATGCCATAGAGGCCGGAAACCTTGCGGTCGCCGTCGCCGAGCAGCGGGTAGTTCAGCCGGTGGCCTTGCGTCTCCTCGATGTCCTTCGCCCATTTCGTATGGTCGGAGACGGGATCGACGCTGAGGCCGATCACCTTCACGTTGCGCTTGTCGAACTCGCCCTTGAGCTTCGCGACCTCGCCGAGCTCGGTCGTGCAGACCGGGGTGAAGTCCTTCGGATGCGAGAACAGGATCGCCCACTTGTCGCCGATCCAGTCGTGAAAGCGGATCGTCCCTTCGGTCGATTCTTGCGTGAAATCCGGTGCGACGTCGCCAAGTTGAATGGCCATGCTGTGGGTCTCCTCTGCGTAAAGCGGTCTGGGGTCTGCCTTCGGTTACCCGAAAATATAGTGGGCCGCCGCGGGAATCGAAAGCGCCGGCTCAAGTGTCTCCGAACGGTTTCACGGCGGCGATGCGCTGTATGATCGCAGGCGCGTCAGTTTCGCCGGCTTCGTAGGCGGCGATCTCGAGCATGCCGCGCACCGCGTCGATGAGCTCGCCGGGGCGCAGCAGGTAATCGGGATTGCTCGGTCGGCCGAAACGCTCGTTGCCGCGCGCAAACGTTTCATAGAGCAGCCATCCGCCCGGCGCCACGGCGGCCACGATCGCCGGCAGGAGCGGACGATGCAGATAGTTGGTGACCACTACGGCGGCGAATTGCCGCCGGCCGAGCGGCCAGCCGGCACCGCTTTCGAGGTCGGCCTCGATCAGCTCGAGCTGCGGATGCGTCGCGGCGAGGGGCCGCAGCCCGTCCATCCGCCGATCGACGGCCGTAACCGGATGGCCGCGCTCCAGGAAAAGGATGCTGTGGCGCCCTTTGCCGGCGGCGAGATCGAGCACCGGGCCCGGCGGCACCCGCGGCGCAAAGCGCAGGATCCAGGCGGAAGGCGGGAGGTCGGCAGACGGCATGAAATGGCTCGGCGGGGAGGGGATGCCGGCAGGGGATTGTCCCCCCATCTAACATGGGCTAGGAAATCTCCCGCAAGGCCCCGATCGAAGCATGATTTTGTTCGAACTCAAATGTCCCGCCGACCACCGCTTCGAGGTGTGGTTCCGCGACGGGCGCAATTTCGACAGCCAGCGCAAGAGCGGCAGGATCGTCTGTCCGGATTGCGGCAGCCGGAAGGTCGAGAAGGCGCCGATGGCGCCGCGCATCGCCAAGAAGGCGGGCGCCAAGGTGCCGCGCAAGCCCGAAATCTCGCCGCCGCCGACCGAGATGCCGACGCAGATGGCGGTGATGACGGCGCTTCGCGAGCTGCGCTCGCAGATCGAGGCCAATTGCGACTATGTCGGCCCCGAATTCGCCGAGGAAGCGCGCCGCATCCATCACGGCGAGACGGAAGCGCGGGGCATCTACGGCGAGACCACCGAGGACGAGGCAAAGGCGCTCGACGACGAGGGCATCGAAATCGCCCGCGTGCCGTGGGTGCCGCGGCACGATAGCTGACC
>CAZMUZ010000042.1:7236-27775 GCA_964569315.1 uncultured Rhodospirillaceae bacterium
GCCGGCTTCTTTCCCCCGCCGCGCGCCGGGCCTGGCTGGCTCCGGATCTTGCGCCGCGGCCGGCGCGGCTTGCGCGCCAGCGCCGCCTTCGGGATCAGGCGGAAGAGGCTCTGCTTGCCGTCGAAAGCGAACTTCGCCTGCGGCTGAAACCCGGCGGCGATGAAGGCGCGCATCAGCTCGTTGCGCGTGAAGCCGTTCTTCCAGCCGAGCGCCGCGCGGTCGAGATCGAGCGTGTCGTCGCGCGCGTAATAGCTGACGAAGACGGGTTTGTTGTAGCGTCGCAGCGTTTGCAGCAATCCGGGGAGGTCGAGCGCATATTCGAGAACGCCGAGTGCTGCGATATGCGTCGCCTCGTTCGCCGCCGGCGCGTCGCCGCCGTAGAAATCGGCGGCGGTGAAGAGCGGCGAGCGCCTGACCAGATCGGCCGGGAGATGGCTGCAGCCGGCCGGGAGCAGCTTGCGCATCGCCGCGGTGCCGCAGCCGATGTCGAGCAGGACCGCGTCGGGCTTCAGGTTGCGCGACACCAGAAGCCGTGCGCGGCGGCGGCCGAAGACCGGCTCGAGAGGCTCCGGGCCTTTCCAGTTCCAGCTTTCCACGTCGCGATAGGGAACCGCGTTCTGGTCCGGATCGACGCGCAGCCGGAAATCGTGGCTGCGCACCCGCAAGGCGGGCTTCGGCACGTCGTAGCCGAAGGCGAGCGAATATTCCGGAAGGATGCGCCAGAGCCGCTCGGCCATGCCGCGCATCGGGCCGTCGGGCTCCTCGTCGAAGCGGTCGAGCGCGTTCTTGCTGATGGCCTTGCCGTGTTTCGCCATCTCCCACTTGCTGCGGGTGCCGGCTTCGATCATCAGGTTCCAGCGATCCTCGCCGAGCCTGTCGAGCCCGACATAGCCCGCCAGTCGCACGAGAGCGGCGGGATCCTCCACCAGGTCCTCGTAGCGCAGCACCATATGGCCGCGCTGCCGCATCGCCATCAGCTCGTGAACGCTATGGGCGATGCGTCCGAAGACCCAGGCCTCGTCGCGGAGATGCTTGCGGTCGCCGAACACCAGCCCCATGCGGTTGACGAGCTCGAGCGCCGAGATCGCCACGGCCCGCAGATCGCGCACGCAGAGGATGAGTTTTTGCGGCGGATAGGTCCGAAACAGGCGTCGCCAGCCCACCAGATCGACATATTTGACGCCCCAGAACTGCAGCGGCATGAGCTGCGGCAGCACGTTTTCGTCGAAATAATCGACATTATGCGAATAGAGGCCGCGCTCCGGCGGATCGCCGACGGCGAGCCCCGCCTCCCGGTAGAGCTTGTGCAGCTTCTCCTGCAGGGGAGCGTCCCACTGGCCATGCAGGTTGGGTTCGCTGATGACGAGCGACTTGCCGGCAACGGTCAGCAGGTCGCAGACCAGCGTCGTGCCGGTCCGCATCAAACCCATCACCGCCACGCCCATGGGCGTGCCCTTGTTGGCGACCGCCATCCCCGCTCCTAAACGACCGTCGCCCCGGATTTCGGCGGTCGCAGCCGAAACAGCCCCTGAAAGCCGTCCGCGGCCCAGCGCACGTCGATCGCGAATCCCGCCGCTGTCGCCGCCTGCTGGAACGCCGCGCGCGTCAGGGGCGTCCGCCAGCCGAAATCCGCGATATCGATCCCCGCCACATCTTCCGCCGCATAGTAGCTGCCGACGACCGGCGCTGCATAGCGACGGAGCGCCTTCAGGAAGGCCGGCAGGTCATCGACATGTTCGAGGAGCCCGAACGCCGCCACCAGCTCGATGCCGGACAGCGCCGGCAACTGCCCGCGACAGAGATCGGCCGCCTGGAATTCCGGCGCGCGCGCGGCGAGATCGACGGGCAGGCAGGTCGAGCCCTTCGGCAGCAGCGGGGCGAGGGCCATGGTCCCGCTGGCGAGATCGAGGGCGTTCACCGGCCGCGTCACGCGCCCGGCAACGATGAACCGGGCACGCCGCCGGCCGAAAGCGGGCTCCAGCCTGTCCGGGCCGCGCCAGCGCGGCTTCGAGAGCGCGCGATAATCCACGGGATTGTCGGCCTCCGCCGAGGGTTTCTGGAAGGCGTGACCGGAGAGTCGGACGCTGCTCGAGGGAACTTCGAAGCCGAAGGCTTCGCCATAGTCCGGGAAGAGGCGCCAGAGCCGTTCCGCCATGCTGCGGACCGGCCCGGGCGGCTCCGCATCGAACCGGTCGAGCGAACGACCGGTGATGGCCTCGCCATGCTTTTCGCGTTCCCAGGCGGCGCGGCGTTCGCCGTGACGCGCAAGATTGAGCCGGCCCTCGCCCAGTTTCTCGAGCCCGACGAAGCGCGCGAGGCGGATGCGCGCCTTCTCGTCGGTCACCAGGTCTTCGTAGCGCAAGGCGAGATGCGGCAGGCGCCTCAGGGCGAGCAGCTCATGCACGCTGTAGGCGATGAAGCCGAAGAGCCATGCCTCGTCCCGCCGATGCCGGTCGTCGCCGAACCGCATGCGCGTGCGGTTCATCAGCTCGAGGCCCGAGACGAAGACCGCCCGCAGGTCGCGCACGGTGACGATCAGCCGGCGCGGCAGATAGGTTTCGACGGTGCGACGCCAGCTATGGAGATCGGCATATTTGGCGCCCCACATCCAGCCCCCGGCACGGAGCTGCGGCAGGATCCGCGCGACGAAATGATCCTGGTTGAGGGAATAGTCCTCGGCCGGCGGCAACGGTCCCGGATCGAGGCCCACCCCGCGATAGATCGGGAAGAGCGTGTCCTGAAGCGCCGGCGACCAGCGATCCAGCAGATAGGGCTCGTTCAGCACGAGGGAGCGCTGGGGCACGGTGAGGAGATCGGCGACCAGCGTCGAGCCGCTGCGCATCATGCCCATGACGGCGATATCCATGCGCGGCGTGGGAGCCGGCGGCCGGCTCGCGTCCGGCGTCGGGCCGGTCATGCGGCCGCGGCTGCCGGCTTCGATCGGCCGGGAATGGCGACCGGCCGGAGCTTGAGGAGGCTCTGCCGCCCGTCGAAGACCCAGGCCGCCACGCTCTTGAACCCGACCGCGGCAAGGCCGTTCTGGAGCTGGCGGCGCGTCAGGTGATTGACCCAGCCCAACGCCGCGCGGTCGAGCCCGGCGGTGTCGTCGGTGCAATGGAATGCAATCAGCGCCGGCAGCCCATAGGCGCGCAACGCGCGGAGGAAGCGCGGCAGGCGATGCACCTGCTCGAGGATGTCGAGCGCCACCACGAAGGTCGCCTCGCCCTTCGGCGGCAGCTCGCCCGCAAGGATGTCGGGCAGCGCCTGCTTCGCTCCGCGCTTCGCCGGCAGGCCGGCCAGGAGTCGCGCCCCCTTGGGCAGCTCGGTGCGGAGCGCGCTGACGCCGCCGCCGAGATCGAGCACCACGGCGTTCTCGGGAATGTTCTTGATCGCGATCGCCCGTGCCCGTCGCCGGGCGAAAGCGCGCTCGAGCTGCGTCGGTCCGCGCCATTCGCGGTTCTCGACCTGGCGATAGCGGAAGGGGATGTCGCCCGGCCGCGGGCGGATCGCGAGATCGTGAACGGCGATGCGCTGCTTCGGCTCGGCGACGTCGTAATCGAAGGCGAGCGAATACTCCCCCAGCAACCGCCAGAGCCGCTCCGCCATCGCTTTGGCCGGCCCTTCGGGTTCGCGCTCGAAGCGGCCGATGGCGTTGGCGGTGATTCTCGTCCCGCCGCCATGCTTGGTCAGCTCCCACTTGTTCCGCCGCTCGCTCTCGACCAGCAGGTTCAGCCGCTCGGTGCCGAGCTCGTCGAGGCCGACATAATCCGCGAGGCGCCGCGGCGTCCCGGGATCGCCGACCAGGTCCTCGTAGCGCAGCACGAAATGCGGGCGACGGCGCAGGCTCATCAGCTCGTGGATCGTGTAGCAGAGCCTGGCGAAGACCCAGGCCTCGTCGCGCATATGCTGCCCGCCGCTGAAGGCAAGCCCCATCCGCTCCACCAGTTCGAGCGCGGAAAGCGTGGTTTCGCGCAGATCGCGCACGCAAAGCACCAGCTTTTTCGGCTCGTAGCGGTCGAAAATCGACTGCCAGCCGACGAGATCGACATATTTGACGCCCCAGAAATCGAGTTCCCGGAGCCGCGGGAGGATCGCGCGGTCGAAATAGTGATGGATGCGGGCCGGCGTTTCCTTGGGCGGCCGGGCCGGGGGCGGCGGAACCGGGAGCCCGAAATCGGCGGCGAGCCGGTGGAGCTGCGCGTTGGTGCTGTCGGACCAGCGGCCGTGCAGGTTCGGCTCGCTGAAGACGAGCGACTTGCCGCGCACGGTCAAGAGGTCGGCGACGAGCGTCGTGCCGCTCCGCATCAACCCCATCACGGCGACGCCCATCGATGTATCGGCCTTGGCCATCGGTCCCCAGGAAGCGGCCGTCCGCGGGGCGGAACGGCGATGCGCGCCGGCACTATTTCCGGCGGGGTTTTCCCCTGTCAATCGGTTCCCGGCCGGGTTTCCCGGCCGCGATTTTGCCGTCCGGACGTAGCGGACGGAGATGAATAAAGCTTTGCCGGCCGAAACGCGCCCAGCGGGCGTCCATGCGAAAGCCGGCGGCGCGGCAGGCGGCGGCGAGCTCGGCCCGGGTCAGGTGATTGACCCAGCCATAGGCGGTCCGGTCGAGGTCGGCGGTGTCGTCCGCCGTGTGGTAGGTGGCGATCACCGGCCGATCGTAGAGACGGAGCTGCCGCAGCAGCGCGGGAAGCTCGGGGCCGAGCAGCTCGAGAATCCCGAAGGCCAGGATATGGGTCGCATCGGACGCCTCGGGAAACTCCAGCTTGTCGAGCCGCGAGACGCGATAGGTCTCCGCGCGCGCCGCGACGTCGGCAGGCAGATGCTGCGCGCCCTTGGCGAGGAGCGACTGCAGCGCCGGCGTCCCGCAGCCGAGCTCGAGGATGCGGGCGTCCGCCGGCAGGCGTTCGGCGATGAAGGCGCGCGCGCGCCGGAGCGCGAACACGGGCTCGAGCTGGGCGGGCCCCGTCCAGTCGCGGGTTTCGGATCGGCGATAGACGATGGGATTCCCGGCGTCGGCGGCCCTCGAGAAATCATGGCCGCGGATCCAGGTCTCCGGCGGCGGCATCTCATAGCCGAAGGCCTCGGAATATTCCGGCAGCAGGCGCCAGAGACGGTCGGCCAGGGCCTTCACCGGCCCCCAGGGTTCCTCGCGATAGCGCCCGACGGATCGCGTCGAGATGCCTTCGCCATGCTTCCGCAACTCCCATTGGCGGGCCATGCCGCCGGCTTCCAGATTCTCGCGCTTGTCGGAGAGACGTTCGAAACCCACGAAATCGGCGACGCGCTGCCGCATCGCCGGGTCGCTCGCCATGTCCTCGTAGCGCACCAGCAGATGCGGCTCGCGCTGCATCGCCATCACCTCATGGACG
This sequence comes from uncultured Rhodospirillaceae bacterium, assembly GCA_964569315.1. Lineage (GTDB taxonomy): Bacteria > Pseudomonadota > Alphaproteobacteria > Dongiales > Dongiaceae > CADEFF01. The sequence goes on from CAZMUZ010000042.1 coordinate 12,612, forward strand.
TTGAAGGCGAGGTTCGACATCACCCACGCGTCGTCGCGCATATAGCGCCGGCCGTAGAAAGCGAGCCGCAGCCGCGCGATACGGTCGATCGCGGAGATCGCGACGTCGCGAATGTCCCGCACGGTCAGGATCAGATGCTTCGGCCGGTAGCGGGCGAGGGTGGGACGCCAATCGACCAGATCGACATATTTGGTGCCCCAGCGCGGCAGCCGTCGGAGCTGCGGCAGCAGCACCTTGTCGAAATAGGCGCCGTAGGAAGGCCACTCGGTCTCGACCGGCGGCGTCGGCCCCGGATCGAGGCCGAAATTCGCGGCGAGCTTGTGGATGCGGTCGACGACCGTCGGGCTCCAGCGCCCGAGGATGTTGGGCTCGCTCAGGATGAGGCACTCGCCGCGGATGGTGAGCAGGTCGGAGAGCAGGGTCGAGCCGCTCCGCATCAGCCCCATCACCGCGATATCCATGCGGCTCGCGGCCGGCGGCCGGGTTTTCCTCGCGGCTCCGGGATCCTCGGCGATGGGGCCACCCATGGCTCGGCCTGCCGTCGCTTTAGCGCGGGGTCAGGCGGAAGAGGCTCTGCCGCCCGTCGAAGGCCCAGCGCGCCCGCAAGGCGAAGCCCGCCTCCGTGCAGAGGCGGGCGAGCCCGTCCCGGTCGAGATGGCTGCTCCAGCCGAGGCCGGCGCGGTCGAGATCGGCATTGTCGTCGGTCGCATGGTAGCTCCCGAGCAGCGGCAGGCCGGCGGCGCGTAGCCCCCGCAGGAAGCGCGGCAGATCCTCGACGAACTCGAGCATGCCGAGCGACGTCGCGACGGTGGCACCGTCGGTCGCCGGAAGCTCGCCCTCGTGCAACCGGGCGATGCGATCCTCGCGGCCGCGGGGCGTGCCGTCGGCGCGCAGCAGGACCGTCTCCGGCGGCAGCAGGCTCGCGAGGCTGGGGGCGCCGTAGCAGAGATCGAGCAGCTTCGCGTCCTTGCCGATCGCGCGCGCCGCCGCGATGCGCGCCCGGCGCTGGGCGAAGCTCGGCTCGAACTGGGCGGGGCCCGGCCATTCCCAGTTTTCGGTCTGGAGATAGTCGATCGGCTTTCGCATGCGTGCGGAGGCGGCGAAATCATGGCCCTCGAGCGCGCCGTCGGCGGGCGGCAGGTCGTAGCCGAAGGCCGCGGAATATTCGGGAAGCAGCTTCCAGAGGCGCTCGGCGAGCGCGCGGACCGGGCCCGGCGGCTCGCTCGCGAAGCGGCCGACGGACGCGTCGCTGATGCGACCTTGATGCTTGTCGATCTCCCAGGCGCGCTTGAGGTCGGCGGCCTTGAGATTGAAGCGATCCTCCTGCAACCGCTCGAGCCCCACATAGTCGGCGATCGCCTGCTGCGCGGCGCCGCGCGCCAGATCCTCGTAGCGCACGACGAGATGCGGCAGGGCGCGCATCGCCATCAGCTCCTGGACGCTATAGGCGAGCCCCGCCAGCACCCAGGCCTCGTCGCGCATGCGCGGCACGCCGCGAAAGACGATGCCGAGACGGCAGATGCGGTCGATGCCGGAGATCGCGGCGTCCCGCAGGTCGCGGACGCAGAGGATCAGCCGCTTCGGCGGGAAGGCGCGGAGCAGCCCGCGCCAGCCGCTGAAATCGACGTTCTTGATGCCCCAGCGGTCGAGGGTCGCGAGCTGCGGGACGAGGGCCTCCCGGAAGTAGCGCGCATAGCTTCGGCCGTAGTCGTCGGCTTCGGGCGGCGTCTCGGGCAGGTCGAGCCCGACGAGGCGGGCGAGCTTGTGCACGCGGCCGGCCGTATTGCGGCTCCAATGCTTGAAGATCTCGGGCTCGCTGATGACGAGGGACCGGCCCGGCACGGTCAGCATGTCGGAGACGAGGGTCGTGCCGCTGCGCGCGAGCCCGAACACCATCACATCCATCGGGATAGCGGAAACGGCGGGTTCAGCCATGGCGCGCGGGCGCCGGGATGAAGGCCATGTAGTTCACGTCGAGATCGCGGCCGATGCGCCATTGATCCGCGATCGGATTGTAGCTGACGCCGACGAGATCGGAAAAGCGCGCGCCGCGCTTGCGAAGAATGGTTGCGATCTCGGAGGGGCGCAGGAAGCGTCGCCAGTCATGCGTCCCGCGCGGCAGCCACCCCAGCACATATTCGGCGCCGACGATGGCGAGGGCGAAGGCCTTGGCGGTGCGGTTGATGGTCGAGAGCACCATCGCGCCGCCGGGGCTCAGCAACCCGAGCGTCGTGCCGAGGAAGGCCTCCGGATCGGCGACATGCTCGATCACCTCGGTATTCAGCACGATATCGAACCGCTCGCCGGCCTCCGCGAGCGCCTCTGCGGTCGTCGCTCGATAGTCGATCTCGAGGCCGCCGATCTCGGCATGGTGACGGGCGATCGCGATGCTGCGCTCCGCCGCATCGACGCCCACCACGATGGCGCCCAGGCGCGCCATGGGTTCGCAGAGCAGCCCGCCGCCGCAGCCGATATCGAGCAGCCGAAGCCCCGCGAGCGGGCGATCGGCCTTGGGATCGCGGCCGAAATGCGCCGCCACCCGGTCGCGGATATAGGCGAGACGCACCGGGTTCAGGCGATGCAGCGGCCGCATCTTGCCGTTCGGGTCCCACCAGCCGTCGGCCAGGGCCTGAAACTTCGCGATCTCCGAGGGATCGACGCTGGAAGCGTCGGGCGCCGGGCCGCCCCGTGGCGCGGCGGCAGGGTCGGCGGAGGGTGATTCGATCATGCGGGATTCCCGGTCTCGGACGCGGCCAGTTGCTTGCCTAGCCTGCCTCGAATTGAGTATGGATACGCGCCGCGCGGCCGGCAACCGGCGATCGCCGGCGCCCATGCCGGCCCGATCGACTGCTCCTCCAGGGGATTTCCCGTGCTGCGTCAGCGCATCGTCATGAAGTTCGGCGGAACCTCGGTCGCCGATACCGACCGCATCAAGGCGGTGGCGCTCCGCGTGAAACGCGAAACCGATGCCGGGCACGAGGTCGCCGTCGTCGTTTCCGCCATGGCCGGCGTCACCAACCAGCTCGTCGCCTGGACGCGCGCGGTCGCGACGCTGCACGACGCCCGCGAATATGACGCGGTGGTCGCGACCGGCGAGCAGGTGACGAGCGGCCTTCTCGCCATCGCGCTGCAGGCGCTGGGCGTGCCGGCGCGGTCCTGGTTCGGCTGGCAGATCCCGGTCGAGACCGACGACGCTCACGGCAAGGCGCGCATCCGCAATATCCCGACCGCCGAGCTCGGCCGCCGCATGGCGGACGGGCAGGTCGCGGTCGTCGCCGGCTTCCAGGGGCTCGGGCCCGACAATCGGGTCACCACGCTCGGGCGCGGCGGCTCGGATACCTCGGCGGTGGCGCTCGCCGCCGCGCTCAAGGCCGACCGCTGCGACATCTTCACCGATGTGGACGGCGTCTATACGACCGACCCGCGGATCGTTGCGAAGGCGCGGAAGCTCGATAAGATCACCTACGAGGAAATGCTGGAGATGGCGTCGCTCGGCGCCAAGGTCCTGCAGATCCGCTCCGTCGAGATGGCGATGAAGCACCATGTCCGGCTGCAGGTGCTGTCGAGCTTCGAGGACAAGCCGGGCACGCTCGTCGTCGATGAGGATGAAATCGTGGAACACGAAGTCGTAAGCGGCATTACCTACAGCCGCGACGAGGCCAAGATCACGTTGCAGCGCGTGCCGGACCGTCCGGGCGTGGCCGCCGCCATCTTCGGTCCGCTCGCCGATGCCAGCATCAACGTCGACATGATCGTGCAGAACGTGTCCGAAGGCGGGGGGACGACCGACCTGACTTTCACCGTCACCAAGGGCGATCTCGACCGCGCCATTAAAGTGCTGGACGATCGCCGCGGCGAGCTGAACTACAAGGCGCTGGTTCCGGACGCGAACGTGGTGAAGGTGTCGGTGATCGGCATGGGCATGCGGAGCCATGCGGGCGTCGCCCAGCGCATGTTCAAGGCGCTTTCGGAGAAGGGCATCAACATCCAGGTGATCTCCACCTCGGAGATCAAGGTGAGCGTGCTGATCGCCGAGGAATATGCCGAGCTCGCCGTGCGCTCGCTCCATACCGCCTACGGGCTCGACGCGGCCTGATCCATGGCCCCGGGCACCGCGCGGCAGCATCTCGATCGGCTCTGGGCGCGGGGCTGTGCGTTCCTCGGCTGCGACATTGCGATCATGGGCGGCGGCATGACCTGGGTGTCGGAGCGCAACCTCGTCTCCGCCATCTCGAACGGCGGCGGGTTCGGGGTGATCGCCTCCGGATCGATGTCGCCGGACCTGCTGTCGGCGGAGATCGCGGCGACCCAGAAGCTCACGCAACGCCCCTTCGGCGTGAACCTCATCACCATGCATCCGCAGCTCCTCGATCTGGTCGGGGTCTGCCTCGACCATAAAGTGAGCCATGTGGTGCTGGCGGGCGGCCTGCCGCCGACGGCCGCGATCCAGCGCATCCGCGGGGGCGGCGCCAAGGCGATGTGCTTCGCGCCCGCGCTCGTCATCGCGCGCAAGCTGGTGAAATCGGGCGCCGACGCGATCATCATCGAAGGCATGGAGGCGGGCGGCCATACCGGCCCGGTCTCGACGAGCGTGCTGGCGCAGGAGATCCTGCCGGCGATCCGCGAGGTGCCGGTCTTCGTGGCGGGCGGCATCGGCCGCGGCGAGGCGGTGCTGGGCTATCTGGAGATGGGCGCCGCCGGATGCCAGCTCGGCACCCGTTTCGTCTGCGCCACCGAATCCATCGCCCATCCGCGCTTCAAGGCCGCCTTCATCAAGGCGAATGCGCGCGACGCGGTGCTGTCGGTGCAGCTCGATCCGCGCTTCCCCGTGATTCCGGTGCGCGCGCTTGCCAACGCCGCGACCAAGAAGTTCCTCGACATGCAGCGTCAGGTGATCGAGCGCGTCGATCGCGGCGAACTCGACCAGAAGGCGGCGCAGCTCGAGATCGAGCATTTCTGGGCGGGCGCCCTCCGGCGCGCCGTGATCGACGGCGACGTCGAAAGCGGCTCCGTGATGGCGGGGCAGAGCGTCGGCATGGTGCATGACGAGCAGCCGACCGCCGCGATCCTGAAAGAGCTGGTCGACCAGGCGGTGGCGGCGCTGCTCGCACGCACGGGCGGCGAGCGGGAGCTGCCGCGCGCAGGCTGAGGCGGGAGGGCGTTCGGCCGTCCCCGAAAATTCCCGCGGTCGCGATTGAACCGGCCGACCGGCTTTTGGTATTGTCCGGCCTGCGGCGTGAACCAAGGCCCCTTCATGCCGCATGCGCCCGCCGCTGCGACGGCGGATGTCGGCCGCAGTTCCGGCTCGCCGATGCCACCGACCAGAGCGGGCTGGAACGGCGCAGCGAATGACGGACATGCAGCGCAACGCGATGGACGCTATCGATAACGGCTTTTCGGCGAGCGCCGTGGGCGGCCTGCTGCGTCAGGCGCGCGAGCGGTCGGGCCAGAGCCTCGCCGCGACGGCGCAGCAGCTCCGCATCCGCGAATCCTACTTGCAGGCGATCGAGCAGGGCGATTTCCGCAGGCTGCCCGGCGCCACCTACGCGGTCGGTTTCGTCCGCAGCTACGCCGACCATCTGGGGCTGGACCCGCAGGAGATCGTCCGCCGCTTCCGCGAGGAGGTGGACGATCTCGGCCGCCGCACCGCCCTTTCCTTCCCCTCGGTCTCGACCGAAGCCAAGATCCCGGGCGGCGTCATCCTGTTGATCGCGGGCTTCGTGGCGCTGGTCGGCTATGGCGGCTGGTACTATCTCTCCGATCGCGACGACAGCATCGCCGAGCTCGTGCCGGAAGTGCCGCTTGCGATGCAGCAACCCTCGGGCGAGGCGCCGCCCGCGGCCGTCGAGACCGTTGCGCTGGCCGACGATGCGACGACGGAACCGGGCGCAGCCTCCGTCGCCGAGGTTGGCGCCATGCCGCTCGGGGCGGCGGAAACCGACGTTACGCCACCATCGCCCGAGGGCAGCGAACCGACGCAAGCCGAGGATCTGGTGCCGCCGGAGGCGGACGCAGCGCCGGAAAACGATATGCCGGCCGTTTCCGATACGGACCTGTCGTCCGATGCGGCGGCGGCGCTCGCCGAAATCGCCGCGGCGACGGACCCCGCCGTAGTACCCGTCGCGCCTGCCGGCAGCGCCGTCGCGGAGAGCGTTCCGGCGGACGAGACCGTGCGCGCGCCGGGCGCCGGCGCGACCCTGCCGCAAGCGCCGGCCTTGCCGGACGATGCGGAGCCGCTGCCGGTCGGTCGCGAATACGGCACCACGAACGCCGATGCCCGCATCGTGCTCGTCGCGGTCCAGGAATCCTGGATCCAGGTCAAGACGGCCACCGGCGAGGAGGTCTGGACCAAGGTGCTGCGGACCGGCGACCGCTATCTGGTGCCGAACGAAGCCGGCCTTCTGCTTGCCACGGGCAATGCCGGCGGTCTGCAAATCCTGGTGGACGGGCGTCCGACCCCGCGGCTCGGCCCCGTGGGCGTGGTGAAGCGCGAGATTTCGCTCGATCCGGACCGGCTGCTGGCGGGCGGCGCCGTCCCCTGAAACCCGCCGCAGGGCTTGATCTTCCGCGGCGTCCGGCGCATCTTGGCGCCCGCATCCGGCGCCGCGAAGGGTGCCCAACCCCTTGAACAACCTCAAGAGTCCGAGATGAGCATTCGCCCCTATCGCGATATCCAGCGGCGCAAGAGCCGGCGGATCATGGTGGGGTCCGTGCCGGTGGGCGGGGATTCGCCGATCACTGTCCAGTCGATGACCAATACCCTCACGAGCGACGCGGCCGCGACCATCACGCAGATCCGGGGCCTCGAGGAGGCCGGCGCCGATATCGTGCGCGTCTCCTGCCCGGACGAGGAATCGACGGCCGCGCTCGGCGAGATCGTCCGCGCCGTCTCGGTGCCGGTCGTCGCCGACATTCATTTCCATTACAAGCGCGCGATCGAGGCCGCGAAGGCGGGTGCGGCGTGCCTGCGCATCAATCCCGGCAATATCGGCTCCGCCGAGCGCGTCCGCGAAGTCGTCAAGGCGGCGAAGGACCATGGCTGCGCCATGCGCATCGGCGTCAATGCCGGCAGCCTCGAGCGGGAGCTTCTGGAGCGCTATGGCGAGCCCTGCCCGGAAGCGATGGTCGAGAGCGCGCTCAACCACGCGAAGATCCTCGAGGACAACGACTTCCTCGAGTTCAAGATCAGCGTGAAGGCGTCGGACGTGTTCCTCGCCGTCGCGGCCTATCAGGGGCTCGCCGAGGCCTGCGACTATCCGCTCCATCTCGGCATCACCGAGGCGGGCGGGTTCCGCAGCGGCACGGTCAAGTCCTCGGTCGGGCTCGGCATGCTGCTCTGGTCCGGCATCGGCGACACGATCCGCGTCTCGCTCTCGGCCGAGCCGGTCGAGGAGATCAGGGTCGGTTTCGACATCCTGAAGTCGCTCGGCCTGCGCCATCGCGGCGTCAACATCATTTCCTGCCCCTCCTGCGCGCGCCAGCAGTTCGAGGTCATCCGCACCGTGGAGCGGCTGGAGCAGCGCGTCGCCCATATCAACACGTCGATGACCGTCTCGGTGATCGGCTGCGTGGTGAACGGACCGGGCGAGGCGCGGGAGACGGATATCGGCTTCACCGGGGGCGGCCACGGCACCCACCAGGTCTATATCGCGGGCGTGCCGAACCATCGCCTCAAGGATGCCGACATCGTCGATCACCTGGTCGAGCTGATCGAGAAGAAGGCCGCCGAAATCGAGGCCGCCAAGGCGAAGGACGCTGCCGCGGCAAAGACCGCCGCCGAGTAGCCCGATTTCCCGAGGAGCCTCCGTTGAGCTCGTTGCAGCCGGTTCGCGGCACGCATGATCTACTGCCCGAGGAGATGCGCCGGCACCGCCGCGTGATCGACGTGGCGCGCGCCGTCGCGGAGCGTTACGGCTATCACGAGGTCGAAACGCCGATCTTCGAGTTCTCGGAGGTGTTCCAGCGCACCCTCGGCGACACCTCGGACATCGTGACCAAGGAGATGTACAGCTTCACCGACCGCGGCGGCGAGCGGCTGACGCTGCGTCCCGAGGCCACGGCCGGTATCGCCCGCGCGCTCATCTCGGGCGGGCTTACGCAGCTTCTGCCGCTGAAGTTCTTCTGCCACGGGCCGATGTTCCGCTACGAGCGCCCGCAGAAGGGCCGGCTGCGGCAGTTCCATCAGATCGACATCGAGCTGCTCGGCGTTCCCGGCCCCGAAGGCGACGTCGAGGTCATCGCCTGCGGCTACGCCATCCTGAAGGCGCTCGGGTTCGCCGACCGCATCACGCTCGAGCTCAATACCCTCGGCGACAGCGAGAGCCGGCGCGCCTATCGCACGGCGCTGGTCGAGTTCTTCAAGGCGCGCGAGGACCGTCTCTCGGCGGACTCGCGGGAGCGGCTCGAGCGCAATCCCTTGCGCATCCTCGATTCGAAGGACGAGGGCGACCGCCGCATCGTGGCCGATGCGCCGCTGTTCGGCGATTTCCTGAACGAGGCGAGCCGCGACTTCTTCGCGACCGTGACGGCCGGCCTCGACGCGCTCGCGATTCCCTACAAGCTCAATCCGCGTCTCGTGCGCGGTCTCGACTATTACTGCCATACCGCCTTCGAATTTACGACCGAGACGCTGGGCGCGCAGGGCACGGTGATGGGCGGCGGCCGCTATGACGGGCTGGTGGAGACGATGGGCGGGCCGGCGACCGCCGGCATCGGCTGGGCCGCCGGCATCGAGCGGCTCGCGATGATGCTGGACGATCCGCCGCCGCCCCGCCGCCCGATCGCGGTGGTGCCGGTGGGCGAGGCGGCGGCGCTGCCGGCGCTGAAGCTCGCCGAACGGCTGCGCGGCGCCGGCTTCGCCATCGAGCTCGGCTATGGCGGCAATCTCGGCAAGCGGATGAAGCGCGCCAACCGGCTCAATGCGGCGGCGGCCCTCATCCTCGGCGAGGACGAGATCGCGCGCGGCGGCGTCACGCTGCGCGACCTCGACAGCGGCGCGCAGGAACAGGTGGCGCTCGGCGCCCTCGAGGAACGCCTGGCGCCCTACCGATAGGGCCCCCGATGGCGAGCCCGGATCCGACGATCGCTCCCGCGCCCGCGCTGCTGGCGATCGGCATCAGGCGCGACAGCGCGGGAGCCCCGCTGCGCGAGCGGCTGCTGCCGGCGGACCGGCTCGCGCCGATGCTGCTCGACCGGCTTGCCGCCGCGAAGCTCGGCGAGGCGCTGCTGCTGGCGACGCCGGAGCGCTGCGAGATCTATGCGGTGAGCGCCGCGCCCGCCCAGGCGATCGCAGCCGCTGCGGCCGTCTTCGCCGAGCTTTGCGGCCTGACCCGAGACGATGCCGCGGCGGCGATCGAAAGCCGCCGCGACGGCGCGGCGATGCGGCGCCTGTTCCTCGCGGCAGCGGCCATCGACGGCACGGGCGGCGATGTGCCGGCACCGGGGGCTCTCGAAGCGGCGCATCGAACCGCCGCCGCGCGCGGCATGGTCGGGCGCGATCTCGAGACCATCCTCTCGGCCGCCTATGAAGCGGCGGGCCGGGTGCGGCGCGAAGCAGCACCCGCGGTCGAACCGACCTCCATGGCGGCCGCCGCGGTGCAGGCGGCAATCGACCTTCATGGCGATCTCGGAGCCTGCCAGACGCTGCTGATCGGGGCGGGCGACATGGGGCAGCTTCTCGCGGACGAGCTGGTGCGCGCAGGGCTGAGGCAGCTCACGGTCATTCATCCGAACGAATCGCGCGCCGCGCTGATCGCGCGTCAGCATGAGTGCCACTACCGACCCTGGGGCGAGCTCGAGGCCGCGCTTGCCGCCGCCGATATCGTGCTCTCCGCCCTCGGCGCCGGCCGGGAGACGCTGAGCGCGGCCGCCGTGTGCGCGGCCCTCAAGCAGCGGCGCCTCAGGCCGATGCTGCTGGTCGACGCGGCACTGCCGAGCGACATCGAGCCGGCGGTCGGCGATATCGACGATGCCTTCCGCTATGATCTGGAGGATCTGGAGCGCATCGCCCTCGGCAAGCTCTCCCGACGGAAGGCCGCCGCGGACACCGGTCTTGCCATCCTCGAAGCGGAGCTCGCCGCCTTTCTCGGTCGCTGGCGGCCGGCGCCCTTCGCGGGGCCGGCCTCGGCGGCGCTGGCGCGGTTGCGGGCGATGCTGGAGGCGGAACGGCGCCTTGCGGCGGGCGAGCTCGCGGAGAAGGAGGCGGGGCGGGCCGTCATCGAGCGATTGCTGCAGCGAGCCTCCCGCCGCTTCGACGCTCTTGCGGCCGAGGTCGGCGCCGGGCGCGCGGAGGCGATGATGACCGAGGCGATCGAGCGGCTGCTCGGCGACCGACACAGTTCCGGCGAGGCCGGCACCGGCAAGGACAAGCGATGAATCTCGACCAGAAACTCGATCGGGTGGTGCAACGGCACGAGGAGCTCGCGGCGACGCTTGCGGCGGAAGGCAAGCGCGACCGTCAGGAATTCGCCCGCTTGTCGAAGGAATATTCCGATCTCTCCGACACGGTCGAGGCGATTCGCGAGCTGCGGAAGATCCAGGGCGAGATGGCGGACCTCGCCCCGCTCATGACCGATCCGGCGGCCGACTCGGAGATGCGCGCGCTCGCCGAGGAGGAATTCAAGGCGCTGAAGCAGCGCCTGCCCCAGCTTGAGCAGCGGCTGAAGGCGATGCTGCTGCCGAAGGACGAGGCCGACGAGCGCAATGCGATCCTCGAGGTGCGCGCGGGCACCGGCGGCGAGGAGGCGGCGCTCTTCGCGACCGCGCTCTTTCGCATGTATCGGCGATACGCCGAGCTCCATGGCTGGCGTTTCGAGGTGATGAGCCTGAACGAGACGGGTCTCGGCGGCACGAAGGAAGGCATCGCCAATATCACCGGCAAGGGCGTGTTCGCGCGGCTCAAATACGAATCGGGCGTGCATCGGGTCCAGCGCGTGCCGGAAACCGAGGCCGGCGGACGGATCCATACCTCGGCGGCCACCGTTGCCGTGCTTCCGGAGGCGGAAGAGGTCGATATCCATATCGACGAGAAGGATCTGCGGATCGACGTGTTCCGCTCGAGCGGCCCGGGCGGCCAGTCGGTCAACACCACCGACAGCGCGGTCCGCATCACCCATATCCCGACCGGCCTCGTGGTGCAGCAGCAGGACGAGAAATCGCAGCACAAGAACAAGGCGAAGGCGCTCAAGGTGCTGCGCGCGCGCCTTTACGATATGGAGCGCGAGAAGCGCGACAAGGCGCGCGCCGCGTCCCGCAAGAGCCAGGTCGGCAGCGGCGACCGGTCGGAGCGCATCCGGACCTACAATTTCCCGCAAGGCCGCGTGAGCGACCATCGCATCAACCTGACGCTCTACAAGATCGTGCCGATCCTCGAAGGCGGGGCGCTCGACGAGGTCATCGAGCCGCTGATCGCCGAGGATCAGGCGGCGCGGCTGGCGGAGGAAGAGTGACCGAGACCGTCGGTGCCCTGCTCGCCGCCGCGGCCCGTCGGCTGATGGCAGCGGGCGTCGAAAGCCCACGGACCGATGCCCGTCTTCTGCTCGCCGCGGCGATGCAGGCGACGTCGGACCGCTTGCTCGGCTATCCGGAAACGCCGGTCGAGGACGGGGCGGCTCGGGATTTCGCCGCGGCGCTCGACCGCCGGCTCGAGCGCGAGCCGGTATCGCGAATCCTCGGCGAGCGGGAGTTCTGGAGCCTGCCGTTCCGGCTCGGCGCCGCCACGCTCGACCCGCGGCCCGATAGCGAAACGCTGATCTCGGCGGTGCTGGCGCGGACCGCCGACCGTTCCGCGCCGCTCCGGCTGCTCGATCTCGGCACCGGAACGGGATGTCTCCTGCTCGCGTTGCTGAGCGAGCTGCCGCGCGCGCGGGGGATCGGGGTCGATCTCGCGCCGTCGGCGGTCGCCCTCGCGACGGAGAACGCGATGCGGCTCGGGCTCGGCCGCCGCGCGCAGTTCCGGATCGGGGACTGGGATCGCGGCCTCGCCGGGCGGTTCGATATCGTCCTCAGCAATCCGCCCTATATTCCGCATCGCGACATCGAGGCGCTCGCGCCGGAAGTATGCCGCTACGATCCGCGCCTCGCGCTCGATGGCGGTGCCGACGGCCTCGACGGGCATCGCGCCGTGGCGGGCCTGCTGTCGCGGCGCCTGACGCCGCGGGGCATCGCCGCGATCGAGCTCGGCGCCGGTCAGGGGTCGGCCGCGGCGGCGATCTACGAGGCCGCCGGCATGGCGCTTCTCGACCGGGTGGAGGATCTTTCGGGCGCGCTCCGATGCCTTGTTTTGGGCAGGAATCCGCGAAAAATAACTGTTGGAAAGCCGGGGCCGACCGTCTAGGTTAGCGGCGGCACGAGAGAAGAAGAGTTCAGCCCAGGGGGGCTGGACTGGCCCTCTGTCCCCTCCACGGAACATCGCAAAAGCCGATCGGCGGCCCTTCGATTATGGCTGCGTTCGGTGTCGGAGCGGGAAGTGCTGCGATACATGCGATACATCTGACATGGCAGAGTGATGAGGCAAGGATCCAACCCGAGACGCCCGCGCGGTCGCGGTCAACGCAAGCCCCATTACAACCCGCGTAGCCAGACCTTCGACAGCAACGGTCCGGATGTCCGCGTCCGTGGCAACGCCTATCAGGTCCTGGAGAAGTATCTGGCGCTGGCGCGCGACGCCAATGCCGCCGGCGACCGCATCGCGGCCGAAAACTTCCTGCAGCATGCCGAGCATTATTTCCGGCTGATCAACCAGTTCGCCGGCGACGATCCCAATCGCAGCCGGCAGCTCCCGCGGCCGGACGGCAACGGGGCCGAGGGCGGCGAGGTCGAGCATGCGGACGGCGATGCGGAAAGCGCCAACGGCATGGCCGGCATCGCGGGTCCGGGCCCCAACGGCAGCGGCCACGAGGACTGAACGGCGCTTCGCCGGCCGGCCGCCGACAGCGATTTCATCGGTTTTCGAGGCTCGGCCGCCCGACGGTACGAAGCCGCCGGAGCGCGCGCCGAATCCGAGCAGGGTTAATGCCCTCTTGCGTCGGATTTTCTTCCGCCCATATCAGATTCGGGCCTGAAAGGGCCCGCGCATCTTGATATCGCGTGCTGGGCAAACCGGGCGCGGTCGGAAGAGGGCAACGTCATGGATTTCGAAAAATTCACCGAACGCTCGAAAGGATTCGTGCAGTCGGCGCAAGGTCTTGCGCTGCGCAGCAATCATCAGCGTTTCCTGCCGGAGCATCTGTTCAAGGTGCTGCTGGACGATAGCGAGGGGCTCGCCGCCAATCTCATCCGCACGGCCGGCGGCGATTCGCGACAGGCGCTCGCCGAAACCGAAGCGGCGCTCGAGAAGCTGCCGAAGGTCGAAGGCAGCGGCGCGGGCCAGGTCTATCTCGCCCCCGAGACGGCGCGGCTGTTCGACGCCGCGGGCCAGCTCGCGGAGAAGGCCGGCGACAGCTTCGTCACGGCCGAACGGCTCCTGCAGGCACTGGCACTCGCGACCGGCACCACGCCAGCGAACATCCTCAAACGCCAGGGCGTCACGCCGCAGGCGCTCGATCAGGCCATCGGCGAGCTGCGCAAGGGCCGCCAGGCTCATAGCTCCAGCGCCGAGGACAGCTACGACGCGCTCAAGAAATATGCCCGCGACCTCACGGAAGCGGCGCGCGAAGGCAAGCTCGACCCGGTCATCGGCCGGGACGAGGAGATCCGTCGCACCATCCAGGTGCTGTCGCGCCGGACCAAGAACAACCCGGTGCTGATCGGCGAGCCCGGCGTCGGCAAGACCGCGATCGTCGAAGGCCTCGCGGCGCGGATCGTCAATGGCGACGTGCCGGAAAGCCTGAAGAAGAAGCGGCTCATGTCGCTCGATCTCGGCGCGCTCATCGCGGGCGCCAAGTTCCGCGGCGAGTTCGAGGAGCGGCTGAAGGCGGTGCTGCAGGAAGTGTCGGCGACCGCCGGCGAGATCGTCCTCTTTATCGACGAGCTCCATACGCTGGTCGGCGCCGGCAAGGCGGATGGCGCGATGGACGCCTCCAACATGCTGAAGCCGGCGCTTGCGCGCGGCGAGCTCCACTGCGTCGGCGCCACCACGCTCGACGAGTATCGCAAGCATATCGAGAAGGACGCGGCGCTCGCCCGGCGGTTCCAGCCGGTCTTCGTGGCCGAGCCCACGGTCGAGGACAGCATCTCGATCCTGCGCGGCCTCAAGGAGAAATACGAGCTGCATCACGGCGTGAAGATCACCGACGCGGCGCTGGTCGCGGCCGCCACCTTGTCGCACCGCTACATCACCGACCGCTTCCTCCCGGACAAGGCGATCGATTTGATGGACGAGGCCGCGAGCCGGCTCCGCATGCAGATGGATTCGAAGCCCGAGGAAATCGACGAGCTCGATCGACGGCTGATCCAGCTCAAGATCGAGCGCGAAGCGCTGAAGAAGGAGTCCGATCGCGGTTCCCAGGAGCGCCTCAAGTCGCTCGAGACCGAGATCGCGGCGCTGGAGAAAGAGTCGGCCGAGAAGACCGCGGCCTGGCAGGCGGAGAAGCAGCAGCTCGCGGGCGCGCAGAAGCTCAAGGAGCAGATCGAGCAGGCGCGGGCGGAGGCCGAGCAGGCGCAGCGCCGCGGCGACCTGCAGCGGGCAAGCGAGCTGCTCTACGGCACCATCCCCGACCTGCAGCAGAAGCTCGCCAAGGCGGAATCGGAGGAGCAGCACCGGATCCTGAACGAGGTCGTCGGCCAGAACGAGATCGCCGAGGTCGTGGCGCGCTGGACCGGCATCCCGGTCGACAAGATGCTCGAAGGCGAACGCGAGAAGCTGCTCCAGATGGAAGACGCGCTCGGCAAGCGCGTCCTCGGGCAGCGCGATGCGATCGTCGCGATCTCCAACGCCGTACGGCGCGCACGTGCCGGTCTCCAGGATCCGAACCGGCCGATCGGCTCGTTCCTCTTCCTCGGCCCCACCGGCGTCGGCAAGACGGAGCTCACCAAGGCGCTCGCCGCCTATCTCTTCGACGACGAGCAGGCGATGGTCCGCATCGACATGTCGGAATACATGGAGAAGCACGCGGTCTCCCGCATGATCGGGGCCCCCCCGGGCTATGTCGGCTATGACGAGGGCGGCGCGCTCACCGAAGCGGTGCGGCGGCGCCCCTACCAGGTGATTCTCTTCGACGAGGTCG
>CAZMUZ010000043.1:0-27443 GCA_964569315.1 uncultured Rhodospirillaceae bacterium
CGGCGCGCGCGACGGGTTCCGCTGCCGACGACCCGAGGGCTGGCGACCCGGGCGCGGCCGGTTCAGGCACGACCGGTTCAGGCGCGGCGGGCGAAGAGATCCGGGCGCGGGTGGTGCTCGCCAACACCGATCCGAAACGCACCTTCCTCACGCTGCTCGGCGAGGGCGATCTGCCCGCCGATTTCGCCGCGGACATGCGCGGCTACCGGATGGGCTCCGGCTCCTTCCGCATCAATATCGCGCTCGCAGGCTTGCCGGAATTCGCGAGCCGGCCCGGCGCCGGGATCGAGCCGCAGCATCGCGCCTTCATCCGCATGGTCTCCTCGCTCGCCGCCTATGACGCGGCCTTCGCGGCGGCGAAGCGCGGCGAGATTCCGGAAGACCCGATCATCGACGCGCTCATCCCGACTGCGCTCGACCCCAGCCTCGCCCCGCCCGGCGGCCATATCCTCTCGATCCTCGCGCAGCATTACCCCTTCCAGCTCGCGGGCGGGCGGCGCTGGAGCGACGCCGACCGGACCCGCGCCACGGACGGGATCGTCGCCGCGCTCGAACGCCATATCCCGAAGATCCGCAGCCAGATTCTCGGCTGGCGCGCCTACAGCCCGCAGGACCTCGAAGAGGTGTTCGGCCTCACCGGCGGCGACGTCTATCACGGCCGGCTCGATCCCGATCAGCTCTTCTCGATGCGCCCGCACCCGAAGGCCGCGCGCTACGCGACGCCGATCAAGGGCCTCTATCTCTGCGGCGCGGGCGCCCACCCCGGCGGCGGCGTCTCCGGCGCGCCGGGGCGCAATGCGGCGATGGCGATGTTGAGGGGGTGGAATCGGTTGTAACTTGCAAGACTATACTACCGACCGCCGAACTATTGGCGCCGACGGATCGCATATCCTCGCCGAGGAGTGGAGACACTGATGAGCGCAGCCGAGGCCTATCTCAAGAGCGTACGCGAGTTCAAGGAAGCCAATACGGCACTTCCCGATTCTTTTTTCCCGATCACGTCGCTCGTCGAGCAGTTCAAAAATCATCCGTCGCAAAGCTTGAGTTGGCGCACGGAGAGTCGGGCGAAACAGGCCGCCAGTCTGCCTCTCAAGATTCCGCCAGCCTTGCCGAAACCAAGCGATCTCACCGCCGCTGTCATGAGATGGGAGGCCGCCCATAATGCAATGATCAAGGCTTTGGATGCAGTTCCCGTCAAGGAACGAGCCGGTTTGCTACAACCAACATCGGTTTGAATCCACGCGCGAAAAACGTCGGGTCGACCCTACCTTCCCTCCTCCGCCAGCACTTTCTTCACCGCCGGGCGCTCTGCCGCGACCTCGGCGAGGAGCCAGTCGCGAAACTGCGCGATCTTCGGTTCCGCGAAGCGACCCTTCTCGGTGAACAGGAAATAGCCCGTCTCCTTCGTCACCACGAGATCGAACGGCATGACGAGCCGTCCGGTCGCGAGATCGTCGCCGATGAAATTCCGGTCGGCGATCGCGACGCCAAGCCCGCCCGCCGCAGCCGCGGCTGTCATTTCCATCGTATGGAACACCTGGCCCGTATCGGCGAAGGCTTCCGGAAGCCCGGCATGGCGCAACCATTTCTGCCAGTCCCGTCGATCCGGCGACGGGTGGAGCAGAACATGCCGGGCGAGGTCGGCGGGCTGGCGCAGCGGCTCGCCGCCCTGCAGCAGTGCCGGCGCGCAGATCGGCGTCAACGCCTCCTCGCGCAGCAGCACGGCGTCGAGATCGGGCGGGCGACGCAGGTGCTGCTCGTAGTCGATGATGCCGATGTCGAAGCCGCCCCGCGCGAACTCATCATGGGTGCAGAAGAGCGTCGTGGCGACACGCGTGGCCGGCACCGTTTCCTGGTAACGGGCGATCCGCGGCATCAGCCAGCGCACGCCGAGAGTGGGCGGACAGGCGATGCGGAGTTCGCCGTCGTTCTCGCCGATCCGGCGCGCGGCGCGCGCGATGCGTTCGAAGGATGCGGTGAGCTCGGGCAGCAGCGCCTCGCCCCTGGCGGTGAGTTCGACGCCGCGCGACCGGCGCCGGAAGAGCGCAGCGCCGAGCTCGGCTTCGAGCAGCTTCACATGCCGGCTGATCGCCCCTTGCGTCACATGCAGCTCGGCCGCGGCGCGGGCAAAGCTCTGATGCCGGGCCGCGGCTTCGAACGCGTGCAGCGCGTTGAGGGACGGCATTCGCATGGCGGCTCCTAAGGCTCAGTTAAGCTAAGCCTTTGCCCAAACTATCTTGGTTTGAGGGAGCCGAAAAGATGAGTTTTCATCAGCCATCGAAAAGACGAACCGTCGCCGAGGAGCCGACCATGGCAAGCACGAGCAGAGCCGCATTCCTGCGCATTTCCGAAACCGGCCGGCTGTCGCGGCAGACGGATCGGCGGTCAACCGGATTCGGTAAACTTCTGAGAGTCTGGCAGGCGCGGCGACGCTATCGGGCCGATCTGCGCCGGCTGGCCGGGACCGGAACGCATCTCGTCCTGGATATCGGCCTTCTGCCGGTTCACGCGGCGCGCGAGATGCAGAAGCCGTTCTGGCAAGCCTGACCGACGGAAGCCGGTCGAAGACTCCTACCCCCGCTCCCGCGCCATCACCTTCTTCACCGCCGGCCGCTCCGCCATGCGGTTGCGATGGTCGAGGATCTTCGGGAAGCGCTTCGCGTCGAGGCCGTCGCCTTCGATCCAGCCGGCGACGGTGAAGAGGTAGGGATCGGCGATCGTGTAGTCGGCGCCCATCGCCCAGGGGCCGGCGAACATCTCGCGCTCGATGAGGTCGAAGCAGTCGCCAACCGACTGCGGCACCTTCCGCTTCATCGCCTCGATGGCGCCCGTCTCCTTTTCGTCCACCCAGCGCGTGCCGCGGCGGCCATGGGCGTGCGCGACATGCAGGGTCGCGGAGAGATAGCCGTTGAAGGCCTGGATCCGGGCGAAGGCGAAGGGATCCTCGAGCGGCGCCAGCTTCGCCTTCGGAAAGCTCTGCGCGACGTAAGCCAGGA
The DNA here is from genome assembly GCA_964569315.1 of uncultured Rhodospirillaceae bacterium. Lineage (GTDB taxonomy): Bacteria > Pseudomonadota > Alphaproteobacteria > Dongiales > Dongiaceae > CADEFF01. Next base: position 2,997 of record CAZMUZ010000043.1, read on the forward strand.
TCGCCGGGTTCTCGCTGATGACGCCACGATCGGTCGCGAGCGCCGGCACGCGGCCCTTTGGATTGAGCTTCAGGTAAGCCGGGCTCCGCTGCTGCCCGCCGCCGAGATCGACCCGTTCGGCCTCGTAGGGCGCGCCCGATTCCTCGAGCGCGATATGGGAGGCAAGCGCGCAGGAGCCTGGCGCGTAGAAGAGCTTCAGCATCGGCGGTTCTCCTTCCGGTCGGTCGGCGCGCGAGTATCGCACAGGACGGCCGGGGCTTCGCAAGACGGCGGCATTCAGGAATGGACGGCCTGCACCATCGCTCAATCGCAATCGTCACTCCCGCGAAGGCGGGAGTCCATCGCCGGCGCGTTCCGGCTCCTCGTCGGCCATGGATGCCCGCCTTCGCGGGCATGACGGGACAAGGAATGGACGGCCTGCACCATCGCTCAATCGCAATCGTCACTCCCGCGAAGGCGGGAGTCCATCGCCGGCGCGTTCCGGGTCCCCGCCGACCATGGATGCCCGCTTTCGCGGGCATGACGGCAGGAGGCAAGACCGGCCATCTCATGGTTCGACAGGCTCACCATGAGGATGGCACGGGCATGATGAGGATGGCGGGGCATGACGGGACGTTGCGATCCGGGCTAGGTTGAGCCCTCCCGCCCCGCCCCGAAACCCGGTCCCGACGTCCCCGCACCCATGAGCGAATCCGGCCCCGCCGCAGAAGCCTCCGCCGGCTGGCGCCCGAGCCTCGGGGCGGTGCTGACCGCGACCTTGCTGGTGGCGGTGCTGGCGACGGCGGGTTTCATTCATTTCTCCTGGTCGGCCATCGCGCGCGGCAATGTCCGCGACCTGGTGGAGCAGCTCAACGACCGCATCGCCGCGTCGATCAAGCAGGAGGTCGGCGGCGTCATCGCCGACGCCGGCGCCGCGCAGGAGGCGCTGCGCACCATCTTCTTCCAGAACGTCATCAAGACCGGCGACGAGGCGAAGCGCGAGTTCGTCTTCCTCGCGCTGCTGCAATCGCAGCCCAGCCTCTCCTGGATCTCCTTCGGCTGGCCGGACGGCAATTTCTTCGGCGCGCAGAAGGTCGGCGACGACCGGATCCAGATGGTCGAGGTGAAATGGAACGCGGACCACAGCGCCGCCGAGCGCCGCGTCGACTATTACGATGTCATCACCGGCGACATCGAGTTCAAGCAGCGGACCTTCGAGCCGAGCGACTACGACGCGACGGCGCAGAACTGGTACAGCCGCGCGCTGGCGGCGAACGGCCCGATCTGGTCCGACGTAGCGCTCTTTCCGACCGGCAACAAGCCGGCCATCGCCACCTCCGGCCAGCTCGTGGTGTTCCAGCAGTTCCAGGGCGTCATCAACATCGTGATCGAGCTGGAGCGGCTCTCCCGCTTCCTCGCCACCATCCCGGTCGGGCGGAGCGGCACAGTGGTGATCGTCGATCGCAGCGGCCGCATCGTCGCTTCGCCCGAGTTCGCCGAAGGGACCCACGTCGAGACCGCCGAGATGCCGATGCTGGGCGCCGACAAGGACAGGCTCGAGATGGTGGCGAAGGCGGCGCTGACGCATTTCGGCATGCGGCTGGCGGAGATCGAAGCCACCATGCCGCTCGCCTTCCGCTCGGACCTCGACCGGCAGGATTACATCGTCACCTTCACCCCGCTCGGCTTCAAGGGCTGGCTCATCGCGACGGTGGTGCCGGAATCGGACTTCCTCGCCGGGGTCGAGCGCAGCACGCAACGGCTCGTCTGGTGGGTGCTGGGCTTCACCATCGCGATCGCCCTGCTGGCGACACTGCTGGCACGGCTCCTGATCGCACGGCCGCTCGGCCGCGTCGCCGCAGAGCTCGCCCATATCGAGAGCTTCGAGCTCGGCCGCATCGCGCACCGCCGATCGCCGCTGCGCGAGATCGATCGGCTGTCGGCGGCGCTCGCCCACATGGCGAGAGGCCTCACCTCGTTCCAGAAATATCTGCCGACGGAGCTGGTGCGCACCCTCGTGCGGCAGGGCATCGAGGCGAAGCCGGGCGGCAGCCACCAGCCGATCACCGTGATGTTCACCGACCTCGTCGGCTTCACGCGGCTCTCGGAACGGCTCGGCGACGCGGTGGTGCCGATCCTCGCCGACTATCTCGGCCGTATGTCGGGGGCGATCCACGGCACCGGCGGCACGATCGACAAGTTCATCGGCGACGCCATCATGGCCTTCTGGGGCGCGCCGATCGCAAAGCCGGACCATGCGCTCGACGCCTGCCGCGCGGCGGTCGCCTGCGACCGGATCCTGGCGGCAATGCGCGAATCGGCGAAGGCCGCCGGCGGCGAGGCGCTGCATATGCGGGTCGGCATCAACAGCGGCAAGATCCTGGTCGGCAATATCGGCTCGGCGGAGCGGCTCAACTACACGGCGATCGGCGACGCGGTGAATGTCGCGAGCCGGCTCGAGGGCCTCAACAAGCGCTACGGCACCCGGATGCTGATCGGCGCCACGACGCGGGACGCCGCCGGGGCGGCGATCGTCGCGCGCCGGCTCGACCGGGTCGCGGTCTATGGGCGGAGCGAGGGCATCGCGATCTACGAGCTGATCGGGCTCGCCGGGGAAGGCGAGGCCCTGGGGCCGCTCGACTGGATCGCGCTCTACGAGGCCGGCCTCGACCACCATGCGGCGCGGCGCTTCGCCGAGGCGGAGGCCGCTTTCGCGGCGGCCGATCGGGCGCGGCCCGGCGGCGACCCGGCGTCCCGCATCTTTATCGACGCCGCGCGGCGCTTTAAGGTCGAGCCGCCGCCGGCCGACTGGCAGGCGGTGACCATCATGGACGAGAAGTGAGAACCGGCATGGATTCGAGCGGCCTCTTCGCCCCCGGCTACAAAAACGAGCCCTATTGGTGGGAGGCGGCGCCGCTGCCGGCCCTGCAGCCGGCGGCGCTGCCGGGCCGCGCCGAGCTCGTGATCGTCGGCGCCGGCTATACCGGGCTTTCCGCCGGGCTCGTCGCGCAGCGCGGCGGGCGGCAGACCCTCGTCATCGAGGCGGAACGGCTCGGCCATGGCTGCTCCACCCGCAATGGCGGGCAGGTCTCGACCTCGATCAAGCCGGATTACGACAGCCTCAAGAAGAAACATGGGACCGACCGCGCCTTCGGCATCAGGCGCGAAGGGCTGGCGGCGCTTGCCCATATCGGCGCCTTCATCGAGGCGGAGAAGATCGACTGCGACTGGCAGGTGACCGGCCGGTTCCATGCCGCCCACAATCCGCGCCAGTACGACGCCATGGCGAAGTCCCTCGGCAGCCAGATGCAGGGCCTCGAGGTGCCGTACGAGATGGTGAGCCGCGCCGAGCAACGGCGGGAGATCGGCAGCGATTTCTACCATGGCGGCGCGGTCTTCCCGAAACATGCGGCGCTGCATCCCGGGCGCTATCACGCCGGGCTGCTGCAGCGCTATCGCGAGGCGGGCGGCCAGGCGGTGGACCGCACGCGCGTCCAGTCGATCGAGCGTTCCGGCAAGAGCTTCCGCGTCCATACCAACCACGGCACCGTCGAGGCGCGCGACGTGCTGGTCGCCTCCAACGGCTATACGGGGCCCGGCACGTCCTGGCAGCGCCGGCGGGTGATCCCGATCGGCAGCTACATCATCGCGACCGAGCCGCTCGACCCCGCGCTTGCGAAGCGGGTCAGCCCGCGCAACCGCGTGCTCTCCGACAGCCGCAAGCTCATCTTCTATTATCGGCTCTCGCCGGACGGCACGCGGATGCTGTTCGGCGGGCGCGTCGCCTATGCGGAGAACGATCCGCGGGTGAGCGCGCCCAGGCTCCATCGCGAGATGGTCCGGATCTTCCCCGAGCTCGCCCCGACCAAGATCAGCCATAGCTGGGTCGGGTTCGTTGCCTTCACCTTCGACACCCTGCCCCATCTCGGGCAGCAGGACGGCATCTGGTACTGCATGGGCTATTGCGGCTCCGGCGTCTCGCTCGCGAGCTATTTCGGGACCCGCGTCGGGCAGCAAATCCTGGGGCTCGCGGAGGGCCGCACGGCGCTGGACGGGATCGATTTCCCGACCCGGCCGCTTTATACCGGCACGCCCTGGTTCCTCGCCCCTTCCATCGCCTGGTACAAGTTCCGCGACCGGCTGCCGGTCTGACGAAAGGGGCCGATGCCGGCCCAGCCATGGCCGTTGATCGCGGCGGCGCTTCGCCGCAAGATGCCGCCCGAATTCGATTCCCGATACCGCATTCGAGAAGGGCATGAGCATGGGCGCGACCGACGGCCGGACCAAACCGGAAGCCAGCACGGACCTCGAGCAGCTACGGTCGGACCTCGACCGGTTCGGCTATTGCATCGCGGCCAACCTCATTCCGCCCGACCGGGTGGCGGCGATCCGCACGCGGTTCCTGGAGCAGGCGGCGGCCGAGCGGCGCGACGGGCATGAGCGGACCGACAAGGTCGAGACGGTGAGCCACCGCAACCAGTGGGTCTATATGCTCGTCAACAAGGGCATCGAGTTCCGCGAGCTGCTGCTGAACCCGACGGCGCTCGCTCTCGTGCGCCATGTGCTGGGGCCGGAGATCCTGCTCTCGGACTATGCCGCCCATGTGACCCATCCGGGCAACCGGATGATGGACCTCCATATCGACCAGTGGTGGATGCCGCATCCGCGCATGCCGGGCGAGCCGCATCAGCGCCCCGGCACGATCACGCGCCAGGAGCAGCCCTATGGCGAGCCGGTCCGCGCGAACCATCCGCTGAACCCGCCCGTGGTCTGCAACTGCTTCTGGGCGATCACCGACTTCACGCCGGAGAACGGCGCCACGCGGCTGGTGCCGGAAAGCCATCTCTCGGGCAATCACCCCGACCCCGCCCGGCTCGACTATCCCGAGATCCAGGCCGAGGCGCCGGCCGGCAGCGCGATCATCTGGGAAGGCCGCACCTGGCACGGCGCCGGCATCAACCGCAGCCGCGGCCCCCGCATCGGCGTCAGCGCCTATTTCACCGGCCCGCAGTTCCGGCAGATGGCGAACTGGACCTATGGCGCGAAGCCGGAGGCCTATGCCGACGCGCCGCAGGCGCTCAAGGACCTGCTCGGCTTCAAGGTCTGGGGCGGCTATGGCGCGACCGGCGATCCGGACGCGACCGTGGTCGAGCCGGCCGAGCGGCTGATCGGCGTGCTGCGGTAGAGCGATCCCGATCCAAAAACGAGAACGGCGCGCCCATCCCGGCGCGCCGATCCCGACGCCATGACCCGCAACGGCGCCCGCCCGCGACAGGGAAGCGCGGAGCGGGCCCGGTTGCGGCGGCGCCTCAGCTCGCGACGGAGAGCTGCTCGGCGAAGATGAACGAGGTCGGGTGCATCTCGAAGCCCTGCACCCGCTTGTCGTAGAAGGTGAGCGCCGACCGCCAGAAGGGCTGAACCACCGGCCCGCGCTCCTGCATGATCGTCTCGATCTGCGCCATGATCGCGCGCCGCGCCTCGATATCGACCGTGCTCTCCGCCTTGGTCAGCAGCTCGTCGAACTCGGCATCGGCCCATTCCGGCGCGTTCCACGGCACGCCGCTGCGATAGGCGAGGCTCAGGGTCATCACGCCGAGCGGCCGGTGATACCAGACCGTGTAGCCGAGATCGACCTTGTCCCAGACGTCCCACCACATGGCGGAGGGAATGACGTTGAGCTTCACGCGAATGCCGGCCTGCTTCCATTGCTCGACCATGCCCTGCGCCGCGACCGACTGCCAGGCCGGCTCGACCGGCAAAGTGAGCTCGGTATCGATGCCGTCGGGATAACCGGCTTCGGCGAGCAGCGCCTTCGCCCGCTCCACATCGCGGTCGAAGGGCGCGAGCTTCGCGTATTCGGGATGGATCGGGCAGACATGGTGATGCTCGCCCGGGAGCCCGAGATCGCCCTGCGCCAGATGCAGGATCTGCTCGCAATCGACCGCGAGCCGCATGGCGAGCCGCACGCGCGGATCGTCGAAGGGCTTGCGCGTGCATTTGCCGTGGATGACCGCGGTCTGCGAGGTGGTCGCCTGATAGAGCTGGAGGTAGTCCATCTTCTTCAGGGCCGGCTCCTGGGTCATGTCGATCTCGAAGGCGCCGTCGATCTGCTTCGCGCCATAGGCGGCCACCACCGCCGCCGCATCCTCGCCGAGATCGACGAACTGCAGCGCCTCGAGCTTCGGCACCTGATGCCAGTGCGTGTCGAGCGCCTTCAGCACGGCGGTGCGGTTCGCCTCGAACTCGACCAGCTCGAAGGCGCCGGTGCCGTTGGAGCCCACGCCGAACACGCCGTTCTCGGCCGGATCGAGGATCGCCATCGGATAGTGGAAGAGATGCTCGGGCACGGCGAGCTGCGCCACCGCGAGGTTGAGGCGGAAGGTGCGATCGTCGACCAGCTCGATCGCATTGGCGTCCCAGAGCTCGGTGCCCATCTTGGGATTGCCCTGGTCGTCCTTCTCGCCGCGATCGACCTCCTTCAGCATGTAGCCCTTCATCAGCCCCAGCATCGAGGAACCGATCTTCTCGTCGAGCACGCGCTGCAGGTTCCACACCACCTGCTCGGCGACGAGCTTGCCGCCCTTCCGCCAGGTCACGTCCTCCCGGATGGTGAGGGTCCAGGTGCGGAGATCCTCGCTCGGCTCCCACTTCTCGAGCAGATAGGGCCGGGTCACGTTGTCGTGGTCGGTGCGGGTCAGATATTCGACGACCTGCCGGGTGATGTTGCTCGGCTCCGCCCAGCTGAAGGTGTGCGGGCTTTCGACCGGATGGACGCGCTGCGCGACGCGCACCGTGCCGCCGCCCGACGCGGCTTGGGCGCGGGCGATGCCGAGCGGGTCGGCCATGCCGGCAAGCCCGTAGGCCGTGCCGGCGCCGACGCCGAGCAGAGTCGAGAAGCGGATGAATTCGCGGCGGTTCATCTTGCCGTCGGAAAACTGCCGCCACACCTTGTTGAACAGCGGATGGTGATCGCCTGACATCGTTGCCTCCCTAGTGGCGTTTCTCTCGTTGCTGGTTTCTGTCGTTCCCGGCTGCGGCCTCGCGGTCCCAGTGCGGAGCGCCAAGCCCTTCGTTCCGGAGCAGGACCTTCTGGATCTTGCCGGTGGGGGTCTTGGGCAGCGTCGTCGCGAGCCGGTAGTAGCGCGGCACCATGAATTTCGGCAGCACGGCCTCGAGGAACGCGTTGAGCTCGACGAGGTCGAGCGTCGCGTCCGGCTTCGCCACGACGGCCGCCATCACTTCCTGCTCGGTCAGCGGCGACGGCACGGGGTAGACCGCGCATTCGAGGATCCTGGGGAACTGCAGGATGCCGTTCTCGATCTCGATCGAGGAGATGTTCTCGCCGCGCCGCCGGATCGCGTCCTTGATGCGGTCGAGGAAGTAGTAGTTCCCCGCCTTGTCGCGCATCATCAGGTCGCCGGTATGGAGCCAGAGATTGCGCCAGGCCTCGACCGTCTTGGCCGGTTCGTTGAGATAGCCCGCCATGACGATCCAGGGCACCTTGGGACGCACCACGAGCTCGCCCGGCGTGCCGGGCGGCACCTCCCGGTCCCGGTCGTCCACCACCCGGACCTCGAAGCGGTCATCGACCACCCTGCCGCAGGAGCGGGCATTGGCGAGCTGGAAGAGCCGCGGCTTGCGGCTGTTGAAGCCGCTGCGGAGCGGCACGCCGACCTCGGTCGAGCCGTAGTTGGTGGTGACGCGGACGCCGAATCGCCGCTCGAAATCCCGGATCTCGGGAAAGAGCGGCACGACCAGGATCTTGTCGAGCGGATGCCTGCGGTCGGCCCTGGCCGGCGCCGAGCGATAGAGCAGGTTCGCCATGGCGCCCAGCAGCAGCGTCACGTTGCATTTGAACTGCCGGATATCGTCCCAGAAGGCGCTGACGCTGAAGCGCGGCTTCAGGACCGCGGTCGAGCCCGCGATGAAGCAGGCGAAGACCGCCGCCCATTGCCCGGCGATATGGAAGAGCGGCAGGACGTTGTAGTAGCGGTCGCCCTTGCGCAGATCGAGCACCTCGACGACGCAGCGCGAATATTCGAGCGCGTGGGCATAGCTGCAGAGCACGCCCTTGGAAGCGCCGGTGGTGCCCGAGGTGTACATGACCGCCATGATCTTCTGGGGGTCGCGCTCGTCGGGCGCACCGTCCGTCGCGGTCTCGGCCAGAAGCTCGCCGAGCGCGTGGCGCTGCAGCCGCGCGACGCGCGGCGGCAGGGTGACGGCCTCGCCGCGCAGGATCAGGGTCGCGAGCTTCGCCTCCGCCATGACGGCGTCGGTGAAGCGCTCGAGATAGCCCGCTTCGGCGATCAGCACCGTCGCGCCCGAGCTCGCGGTCACGTGGCGCAGCAGGTCGCCCAGATAGGCGGTATTGACCGGCACCTCGATCGCGCCGATGCGGGCGAGCGCCAGCCAGAGCAGGATATATTCCGCGTGGTTGTCGAGCATCAGCAGCACGGACGTGCCCGGCCCGATGCCGCGCGCGCGGAGCGCCGTCGCGAGCGCCCGCGAGCGCCGGTCGATCTCCGCATAGCTCCAGGCGCCGCCCTCCCAGACCAGCGCCGGCTGCCGCCCGATCGCCTTCGCCTGCCGCTCGAGCAGGCTTCCGACCGTGTAGTAGCTCCGGTCGAAGGGCCGGGCGGCTCGGGATCGCTGCGGCTTCGCGGCCATGTCCGGCATCAGCCTCCGAAGACGGCCCGCTCGGCATTCTCGGAGAGGAACCGGACGGCGTTCTCCGGCTTCAGCGGCAGGGCCCGCGCCTCGGCGACGGTGCGGCCGAGCGGCAGGAGCGGCCAGCCGCTGCCGAAGATGATCTTGTCGCCGAGCACGGAATTCCCGTAGGTCAGCAGCGGCTCGTAGCCGCTGTTCTGCTTCAGCAGCAGGTTCGGCCTGACGGATTCGATCGCGATATAGACGTTGGGGTGGCGCCAGGCGACGCCGATCAGCTCCTGCACCCAGGGCCAGCCCGGCGGGCCGCAGATGATCCGCAGATCGGGGAAATCCACGGCGACCTCGTCCACCGCCAGCGGATGGCCGTAGCGCATCAGCGACTTAGTCGAGAAATTGATCGAGACATGCAGGTTGACCGGCACGTCGAGCTCGACGCATTTCTCGTAGAGCGGATAGATCGCCCGGTCGTTGGCCGCGAGCTTCAGCTCGTAGAGCTGCAGGTTGAGCCCGTGCATCCCGAGCTCCTTGATGCAGCGCTCGAAGTTCTTCACCGCCTTCTGGCCCTGATGCGGATCGGCGCCAGCGAAGCCCACCACCCGCTCCGGATAGTCGGCGATCAGCTCGGCGACGGCCTCGTTCGGGATGGTGAGGTTGAAGGTGGTGGCGAGATCGCGCGCCTTGACGCAGACCTTGCCGATGTCGTGCGCATCGAGAAAGCTGAAGAACTCCTCGACCGGCTTGCCGCGGAAGCGCGAGAGCTCGCCATGGTCGGTGGAATTGCGATAGACGCGCTCGTAGTTCGCGAGATGCGGGGGATAGGGATGGTAGCCCGCGACCAGCGCTTCGGTCGGCACGGTGAGGCTGTAGTCGAAGATTTTCGCCATCGTTGCACCGGCCCCCGGAAATTGCGTAACTATGTGGAACTGCTACTTTATTCTTCGGCGTCGCCGAAGAGTGACACGCGTGTCACCTTAGGAGCGGCCAGCAGGGGAGTCAATGCCGTGAGGAAAGCACGGAGCACGTCCGCGCCGCGAAGCCGGAAGCCCGCGCCCCAGGCGATCGCGGCGCCGAGCTATCTCGACCAGCTTCAGGCGAAGCTCGACGGATCGGAAACGCTGCGCGAGCGCACCCGCGCGCGCATCCTGAGTGCCGCGGCGCGCGCGCTCGCGACCGAGGGCTATCACGAGGCCCTCGTGCGCCGGATCTGCGACGATCTCGGGCTCTCGCGCGGCGCCTTCTATAAATATTTCGAGAACCGCACCGACGTGGTGGCGGAGGTGCTGACCGGCTTCTGCGATTTCGTCTATCGCGCCTCGATCGGCATCGGCCACGGCAAGTCGGACTTCGAGCGAATCTACGAGGTGACCTATTTCTATTGCCAGCTCTATATCGTCAACAAGGGCCTGTTCGCCGTGCAGTACAACCTGGCGCGGCAGAAATCGGCCTATTCCGACGGGTGGCACCAGCTTCAGGACAAATGGCGCGGCCGTCTCGCCCGCTACATCCTGCGGGCGACCGGCGTCGAGGCCGCCGGCTATCGGGACGCGCTGCTGCTGGCCTATATGCTGACCTCGCTCGCCAACGACCTGCTCTATCGCCTCATCTTCGAGCGCGAGCAGGAGCTGCTATGGCTCGAGGGCCAGGCGCGCGAGACCGCCGCCATGATCTCGATCGTCTGGTACCGCGCGATCTTCTGCCGCGATCCCGTGATCCCGCGCCACCTAAAGCCGCGGATCGGCTTTCGCGGCGCATTGCCCTCGGTGCGAGAGCTCAGGCAGGCCTGACGGTCGGCGGGTCCGGACGGCGCAGGTCGAGGCCGAGCGCCGCCGTCACGCCAAGCGCGAGGAGACCCATCGAGATCAGCAGCCCGTCCGGGCCGAAGGCATCGAAGGCGGGGCCGGCGACCGCGGGCCCGACCATGCCGCCGAGCGTATAGGTGGCGGTCACGGCGGCCATGGCATGCAGCATCTCCGAGCCGTGGAAGCGCTGGCCGGCCTGCACCATGGCGAGGGTATAGAGCCCGCCGAAGGCGGCGCCGAACGGGACGCGCAGCACCCAGACGAGATCGCCGAGCGGATCGAGCGGGACGGCGAGCAGCAGCCCGGCCGCGACCAGCGCCGCGCAGACGAAGGTGAGCTTCCGCGCATCGAAGCGGTCGGCGAAGAGCCCGAGCGGGAGCTGTCCCAGCACCGTGCCGACGCCGATGAGCGTCACCAGCAAGGCGGCGCCGGCGGCATCGAAGCCGACGGCGAGGCCGTAGACGGGGAAGATCGAGACCACGGCGCTCTCGCAGATGCCGCAGAGCAGCACCGCCAGCAGCAGCGAGGGGTGGCGCCGGCCGATGGCGACGATCGTGGAGGGCTTCTCGCCGGGCGCGCCCGCGAGGATGCGGTTCCGCATCGGCAGCGCGATCAGGAAAGCGACCCCGAGCAGGCCGAGCGACACCAGGAAGGGCAGGCCATGCTCGGTGCCGAGCAGGGAGAGCAGCAGCGGCCCGCCGGCGATGGCGCCGCCGAGCAGGGTCTCGTAAACGCCGATCACCCGGCCGCGCTCATGCTCGGCCGGCGTGGCCGCGACCCAGCTATCGGCGATCAGCCAGCGCAGCGAGAGCGCGATGCCGAAGGCGGCATTGAGGCAGAACCAGAGGATCGTGCTGTCGGTCAGGTAGAATCCGAGCACGGTCAGGAGCGCCAGCAACAGCGAGGCGCGGTAGGTCGGCACCACCCCCAGCCGCGCGATCAGCCGAGGCAGGATCGGAATGACCAGCAGCACCACGCCCCAGGGCAGCGCCGAGAAGATTCCGATCGCGGTCGGCGAGACGCCGCGCTGGGCCAGCAGCAGCGAGGTGGTCGGGAACAGCAGCCACATCTGGAGCGTGCCCGGGATGAAGCTCGCCACCATCGGCCACGGGCCGGACCAGAAGCCGCGCGCGGCGCGGCCGTCGGATTGGGTCTCTTGCAAGGAATGAACTCCGGGGGTTCGCGGGAGGCGCTAGCCGGCCCCTATGCCTTGGAGCGCGAGCGGCCCGCGATAGGCGGTCGAGGTGCGCTCGGGCCGCACCGGGATTCCGTCGGCGCCGTAATAGCGCAAGACCGGCTCGGCGACCGGCCGCGCGCCGGGGCATTTCACCCAGAGCCGCAGCAGATGCCGCCGCTGCTCCGGCCGCTCGAAATCCTCGAAGGCGCTGCGCGCGTGCAGCAGCAGATAGTTGTTGAGGAAACAGGCCTCGCCCGGCTCGAGCTGGAACTCGAGCGAGAGCTCGGGATCGAGCGCCAGCCGGTCGAACAGATCGAGGGCGCGACGCTCGAGCGGCGTATAGGCATGCGCCGCATCGGCCATGCCCGCCATGTCGCAGCGCTGCCGCAGATGGCAGGCGCTGAGCACGCCCTCCTGCCAGGAGAGCACCGGCACGCGATAGGGCGTGATCGGCGCCTCGCCGGGCGCTTCCTCGCCGAACCAGTGATGGGCGAAGCCGCGATAGAGCAGCGGCAGGAGCTCCGGTGCGCGGTCGAGCATCGCATTGTAGATGCTGTGGGCGGAGACGAGGCGCGACCGCCCGCCCGCCCGCGCCTTCTTGAGGCAGAGCATCGCGACGAGATCGTCGCTGTCGGTATGGGGCGTGAGCTCGACGCTCGAGCGATAGCCGCGCTCGAGCTCGCCCGGCTTCGAGACATCCACCACATGGCCGAGCCGGTCGCCGAGCGGGCTTTGCACCACGGGACGCCCCATGAGGTAGCCGAGCCCGAGAAAGAGCTTGCCGACCGTCGCGGCATCGAAATCCTGGATCGGCAGGCCCCGCAGCAGCAGGAAGCCGCGGCCTTGCATCACCTCGGACTCCACGCGCCGCATCAGGGCCTCGATCGCCGGACGGCGGACATGCGCCGCCGAGATCGCTGACTCCGCGGGCGCACACCGGGCAAGCTCGGCCAGCACGCCTTCGACGGCGCGGCGCTCCGACGCGTCGAGCGTCAGAGAGAAATCCGGCTTGCCGGCGAAATCCGCCGCCTTCCAGGCGGTGGCGCCGCGGATCGGCTCGCCCTGCATCCTCGCGTCCCTTGGTTGTTCCGCTCCCCCGAGCCTAGCGGCGCGGCGCAGGCGCTTCAACCGCGGGCCTCGGGCGATTTCAGCGCCGCGCCCGAAAGAAATCCTTGAGGATCGCGCTAGCTTCGCTTTCCGCGAGCCCGCCATAGATCTCCGGCGCGTGGTGGCAGGTCGGTTGCGAAAAAATGCGAGGACCGTGCTCCACCCCGCCGCCCTTCGGATCGTAGGCGCCGAAATAGAGCCGGCGGATGCGCGCGAAGGCGATCGCCTGCGCGCACATCGGGCAGGGCTCGAGCGTGACATAGAGATCGGCCTCGGCGAGACGCGGCGTGCCGAGCCGGGCCGCCGCCGCGCGGATCGCCAGCAGCTCCGCATGGGCGGTCGGATCGCGGTCGGTCTCCGTCCGGTTGCCCGCCTGCGCCAGGACAGCGCCGCTCCGGCTGTCGATCAGCACGGCGCCGACCGGAACCTCGCCGCGCCCGGCGGCCGCGCGCGCTTCGGCGAGCGCGAGGGTCATGGCAGAACTCGTCTTCTCCTCCGTCATGCGGGCGACAAGAGCGGAGCGAGGTCGGCGGGTCAAGGGCGGCGGGTCGAGAGCGGCGCCTGGCCGAGGCGGCGGCTCGCCTTGGCCTCCGCGCCCCCGTCTGGTGTAGGATGGCGGCCGGCTTCTTCCCGCCCGGAGTGCGAATGATCCCGACCCTGCCGCTTCCCGACCGCACCGTGCTGCTCGATGGCGGCATGGGCCGCGAGCTCCGTCAACGCGGCGTGCCGATCCTCGACACCATCTGGTCGGCGAACGCGCTGCTGGTGGCGCCCGAGGTGGTGCGCGACGTGCATCGCGACTATCTCGAATCCGGCGCGGAGATCATCACCACCAACACCTATGGCGTGATCCGCAAGGAGCTCGCCAAGGAAGGCGTCGAGCATCGCTTCGCCGAGCTCAACAGCCTGGCGGGCGCGCTCGCCCAGGAGGCGCGGCAGAAGAGCGGGCGGCAGGCCTGGATCGCCGGCTCCCTCCCGCCGCTCCAGGGCAGCTACCGGCCGGACCTGGTCGGCGCCTATGCGGAGATCGAGCCGCGCTACGAGGAGCAGGCGGCGCTGCTGGCGCCGCATTGCGACCTGATGCTCTGCGAGACCATGTCGAGCGCCGCCGAGGCGCTGGCCGCGGCGACGGCGGCCGCGAAGACCGGGCTTCCGGTCTGGGTGAGCTGGAGCCTGCATGAGGACAATTCCGGCCGGCTGCGCAGCGGCGAGACCGTGACCGAGGCGGCCAAGGCGATCGCCCACCTGCCGGTCTCGGCCTTCCTCGTCAATTGCTGCTCGCCCGAAAGCATCGGCGCGGCCATGCCGGAGCTGGCGCGCCTCGAGGGGGCGGCCGGCGGCTATGCCAACGCCTTCCGCCCAGTGCCGAAGGACTGGGTCATGGATCGCGACGGGCTTCTGCCGCTGCGCGACGATCTCGACCCCGAGCATTACGCACGGCACGCATCGGACTGGCGCGCGAAGGGCGCGCGGATCATCGGCGGCTGCTGCGGCACCGGCCCCGGCCATATCGCGCGGCTGCATGAGGAGTTCGCGAAGGCGCCCGCCGGAGGCCGCGCATGACGCGGCCCCTCGTCGGCGTCACGCTCGATTCGGAGGAGGCCGGCGGCTATTCCAAGCTGCCCTGGTATGCGCTCCGGCAGAACTACAGCGAGGCGGTGGTGCGGGCGGGCGGCCTCCCGATCATGCTGCCGCACGAGCCGGAGCAGGTCGCAGCCTATCTCGACGAGATCGACGGGCTCATCGTCACCGGCGGCGCCTTCGACGTCGATCCCGCGCTCTTCGGCGCGGGCGAGCGCCATCCGACCGTGAAGCTCAAGGCCCGGCGCACCGATTTCGAATGGAAGGTGACCGAAGGCGCCCTCCAGCGGGACATGCCGGTTTTCGGCATCTGCGGCGGGCAGCAGCTCCTCAATGTCGTGCTCGGCGGCAGCCTGATCCAGCATATCCCGGACGAGGTGGAGAAGGCGCTGGCGCACGAGCAGCCCAATCCGCGCACCGAGCCGGGCCATGTGGTGACGCTGGTCGAGGGCACAGAGCTCCGGCGCATCTGCGGGGCGGCGGAGCTCGCGGTCAACAGCGCGCATCACCAGGCGGCGAAGGATCTGGGTCCCGGCGTGGTGGTGAATGCGCGGGCCGAGGACGGCGTCATCGAGGGCATTGAAGATCCACGCCGGCGCTTCTGCATCGGGGTGCAATGGCATCCGGAATATGGCATCAGCAGCGGCGACCAGAAGCTCTTCGACGCTTTCGTCGCCGCCTGCCGGTGAGGCGATGATCGGCACCCGGTTGATGAAACGTCATGCTCGTGCTTGACACGAGCATCCATGCCCGCCCGCAGGCGCGGCCGGCACGATGGACCCTCGGGTCAAGCCCGAGGGTGACGCTCGTTCCCCTCCCCCCTTGCGGGGGAGGAGGTTCAAGGCGCGTGGCGGGCGTGCGATGACGGATACCGCCGACAAAAAAGGCGAGCGCATCGCGAAGCGGCTGGCGCGCGCCGGGCTCTGCTCGCGCCGCGAGGCGGAACGCTGGATTGCCGAGGGCCGCGTCGCGGTCGATGGCGTCAAGCTGCATGGCGCCGCCTTCGTGGTGACCGAGCGCTCGCAGATCACCGTCGACGGCAAGCCGATCCCCGGCAAGATGCCGACCCGGCTCTGGCGCTACAACAAGCCGCGCGGCCTCGTCACCACGGCGAGCGATCCGCAGGGCCGCCCCACCGTGTTCGCCGCCTTGCCGAAATCCCTGCCCCGCGTGGTGTCGGTCGGCCGGCTCGACCTCGCCTCGGAAGGGCTGCTGCTCCTCACCAATGACGGCGAGCTCGCCCGGAAGCTCGAGCTGCCGGCGACGGGCTGGACGCGGCGCTATCGCGTGCGGGTGCGCGGCAAGGTCGATCCCTCGCTGCTCGAGCGGCTCGACAAGGGCATCACCATCGACGGCATCGCCTATGGCGCGGTGAAGGCGGCGCTCGACCGGCAGCAGGGCGAGAACGCCTGGCTCACCATGGCGCTCGCCGAGGGCAAGAATCGCGAGGTCCGGCGCATCTGCGAGCATCTCGGCTGGCAGGTGAACCGCCTCATCCGCATCGCCTACGGGCCGTTCCAGCTCGGCCAGCTCCCGCCGGGCGAGGCCGAGGAGGTGCCGGCCAAGGTGCTGCGCGAGCAGCTCGGGGTCGGCAGCGCCGAGGGTCATGCCGCGAAGCGGCCGCCGGAGCCGCGCCGCCAGCATCGCCCGAAACGGCCCGCCCTGCCCGGCGACGCGCCGCCGCGCCGCGCGCAGAGCCGACCGAACCGCGTGCCACGGTCCGTCGCGGAGCGGCCGCCGCACCCCGATGCCGGCAAACCGCAGGGCCCGGCGCGCCCGCGCCCCGGCGCGAAGGACCGCCCCCGCCCCGAGGGCCCGAACCCCGAGGGACCGAACACCGAAAGGCCGCACCCCGAGAGGCCGCGTCATGCGCATCGTCGGCGGCCGGCATAGGGGCCGCGCGCTCGCGGTACCGTCCGGGCTCGCCGTCCGTCCGACCGCCGACCGGACGCGCGAGGGCCTCTTCAACATCCTCGAGCATGGCCGCTTCGCCGCCGACCGCAGGACGCTGCTGCCGGACGCGATCGTGCTGGATGTTTTCGCCGGAACCGCGGCCTTCGCCCTCGAAGCCCTCTCGCGCGGCGCGGCGCACGCCTATGCGATCGACAAGGATCCGGTGGCGATCGCCGCGGCGCGCGACAATGCGACGCGGCTCGGCGAGAGCGCCCGCCTGACCTTGCGGCAAACCGACGCGACCCATCCCGGCCCCGCGCTTGCCGCCGCCGATATCGCGTTCCTCGACCCGCCCTATCGCAGCGGCCTCGCCGCACCGGCGCTCGCGGCGCTGCAGAAGCAGGGCTGGTTCGCGCCCGCGGCGCTGGTGGCGGTCGAGCTCGGCGGCGAGGAATCCTTCGCGCCCCCGCCGCTCTTCGCGCCGCTCGACGAGCGCCGCTACGGCCGCGCCCGGCTTGTGTTTCTCCGGCACGAGCCCTAGCTTGCGGCTCATCGGTCGGGGGAAGGGCTTGGTGCGTCAGCGTGCGTCAGGAGCAATGGCGGCCTTGATCGCCGGCGCAATGACAGCGCTGGCAAACTTGTCGTTCGCGCCGGCGCCGGCCATGGCGAACGAGCAGCTCT
Organism: uncultured Rhodospirillaceae bacterium; assembly: GCA_964569315.1. Taxonomy (GTDB): domain Bacteria; phylum Pseudomonadota; class Alphaproteobacteria; order Dongiales; family Dongiaceae; genus CADEFF01. Next base: position 19,881 of record CAZMUZ010000043.1, read on the forward strand.
TCGTCGGCGTTCCCGACGGCTGGCAGAAGCTCCCCGAATCCGAAGGCGACAGCGGCAGCACGAGCCGGTATGTGCCGGCGGGCGAGACGGCCGAGGAATGGTCGGAGATGCTGACCCTGCAGCGCTACCCCGGCGTGCTGCTCGACGTGAACGAATATATCAACCAGGTGATCGGCCGCATCATCTCGGGCTGCCTCAAGCCGCGCCATGACGGACCGAAGCCAGTCGAGGCGAGCGCCTATCCCGCGAAGATCGCCTATATCGAATGTCGCGGCCCCGATCCGTTGCGGATGGAGACGGACCGCCAGCTCAAGGCGATCGAGTTCGTCGTCGTCAAGGCGATCCAGGGCCGCGAGGCCTTCTATGTCGTGAAGCGCGCCTGGCACGGCAACACGCCGGACCGCCATCCGCTCAATTTCGAGACCGCACCGCAATGGATCGGGATCGTGAAGGATTCCGAGCTCTGCGATCTCGACGACCGCGGCCAGACCTGCCGCAGCATCGGCCGCACCGGCAACCTCAACTGAAGGCCCGGCTCAGCGCCGGCCGAACAGCCGCTCGATATCGGCGAGCTTGAGCTCGACATAGGTCGGCCGGCCGTGATTGCACTGGCCGGAATGGGGCGTCGCCTCCATCTGGCGCAGCAGCGCATCCATCTCCGCCGGCGCCAGCCGCCGCCCCGCGCGCACGCTGCCATGGCAGGCCATGCTGCCGCAGACATGCTCGAGCCGCTCCTTGAGCGAGACGGCATCGCCGAGCTCGGCGAGCTCGTCGGCGAGATCGCGCACCAGCCCCTTCGCGTCGGTCGGCCCCAGCAGCGCCGGCACCTCGCGCACCACGACCGCGCCCGGCCCGAAGCCTTCGAGCACGAGGCCGAGCTCGGCGAGCTCCGGCGCGCGCTGCACGAGCCGCGCCACGGCCGGCGCCTCCAGCTCCACCACCTCGGGAATGAGCAGGCCCTGCCGCGCCACGCCGCGCTCGGCGAGCGCCGATTTCATCCGCTCATAGACCAGCCGCTCATGCGCCGCATGCTGATCGACGATCACGAGCCCGTCGCCGGTCTGCGCGAGAATGTAGGTCTCGTGGAGCTGCGCCCGCGCCGCGCCCAGCGGATAGGCGGTGCGATCCTCGGTTCCGCCCGAAACTTCTGCGCGATCCGGGGCGGCGGAGGGCCGGTCGAAGCCGTCGAGCGGCGCGAAGGCGGCGGCCGCCTGTTCGGCGAGCCGGTGCGGAATCCCGCGCGGCGGCGGCGCGAAACCGCGCCCGGCGAAGGCGGGCTCCGGCGCCCGGAAGGAACCGAGCGCCGCGGCGGCGACCGTGGTCGAGGCGCGATGGCCGGACTCCGCCAGCGCATGACGGAGCGCGCCGACGATGAGGCCGCGCACCAGCCCCGGATCGCGGAACCGCACCTCGGCCTTCGCGGGATGCACGTTCACATCGACCTCGGCGGGCGGGATCTCGAGGAAGAGCGCCAGCAGCGGGTGACGGTCGCGCGCCAGGAAATCCTGGTAGGCGCCGCGCACGGCCCCCTGCAGCAGCCGGTCGCGCACCGGCCGGCCGTTGACGAAGAGAAACTGCAGGTCGGCGGTGGCGCGATTGAAGGTCGGCAGCCCGGCATGGCCGCTGAGCCGCAGCCCCTCGCGCATCGCGTCGATCGCGAGCGCGTTCTCGGCGAAGTCGCGCCCCATGACGGCGCCGAGCCGCGCGAGCCGTGCCGCCGCGGGATCCTCGAGCAGATCCTCGCCGGCCGCGGCCAGCCGCAGCACGACCCGATCCTCGTCGGCGAGGCCGAAGCCGATCGCGGGATGCGCCATGGCAAGGCGGCGCACCGCCTCCTCCGCGTGATTGAGCTCGGTGCGCGGCGTCTTCAGGAACTTGAGCCGCGCCGGGGTCGCGAAGAAGAGGTCGCGCACCTCGACGCGCGTACCGGCCGCCCGCGCCGCCGGTTGCGGCTGCCCCTTGGCGCCCCCTTCGATTGCGAGCGACCAGGCCTCGGCGCTGCCGCGCTTGCGGCTCACGATCGCGAGGCGGCTCACCGAGGCGATCGAGGGCAGGGCCTCCCCGCGGAAGCCCAGGGTCTCGATATGGACGAGATCGTCGGAGGGTAGCTTCGAGGTGGCATGGCGCTCGACGGCGAGCGCGAGCTCTTCGGCGCTCATGCCCTCGCCATCGTCCTCGACGGCGATCAGGCTGCGGCCGCCTTCGCGCAAATGGATGTCGATCCGCCGCGCGCCGGCGTCGATCGCGTTTTCCACCAGCTCCTTCAGGGCCGAGGCCGGACGCTCGACCACCTCGCCGGCGGCGATCCGGTTGACCAGCTCCGGCGGCAGGAGGCGAATCGTCATGGTCGGAATCTATCAGAGGGTGCCGGGGGGCACCATGCGAGAGGGTGTCCGGCGGCACCTTGCAGAGGGCGCCCGATGGCGCCTTGCAGAGGGTGCCCGGCGGCGCCATGGCGCGAGACTCCGGAGCCCCTGCGGAGGCAGGTTCCGGGCGAGCCGCCCTTGGGCGTTCAGGGCGTCGAGGCGACGCCGTCCGGCTTGCCCACCACGACCCAGGCGAGCTTCGCCGGGTCCAGCAGCCGCTTCGCGACGCGCTTCGCGTCCTCGAGCGTCACCGCTGCGAAGAGCGCGCTGCGCTTCTCCATGTAGTCGATGCCGAGATCCTCGAGCTGCACCGCCACCAGGTTGTTGGCGATCCGGCTCGAGCTCGTGAAGCGAAGCGCGTAGGAGCCGACGATGTAGTCGCGCGCGTCGTCGAGCTCGGCCTCGGTCGGTCCCGCCGCCGCCATCTCGCCCCAGACCTGGCGGATGAGATCGATCGATTCCTTCGCGCGGGCGTTCTGCGTGGCGGTGCTGCCGGTGACCAGCCCCACGAGGTCGTAAGTCGCGAGATCGGCGCCGATGGAATAGGCGAGCCCGCGCTTCTCGCGCACCTCGCGCGTGAGCCGCGAGCCGAACCCGCCGCCGAGCGTCTGCATCACGAGCGCGGCCGCATAGAAATCGGGGTCGTCGCGCTTGATGCCCGGCTGACCCAGCAGGATCACGCTCTGGGGCACGTCGCGCTCCACCACGACGACACGGCCGGCGCCTTCCGGCACCGCCTCGGGCAGGTCGATCGCGGCGCTCGTCGCCGGCAGCCCGCCGAAGATGCGGTCGAGCGCGGGGCCGAGCTCGGCCGGCGTGATGTCGCCGACCACGCCCAGCACCAGCCGGTCGCGCGCGAAGCGGGCCTTGGCGAAGGCCTGCAGATCGGCACGGGCGATGCGGCCCAGCGTTTCCGCCGTGCCCATCGGATCGCGCCCGTACGGGTGATCGGGGAAGAGCGTCGCCGAGAGGGTGTCGCCGGCGATCTTGCCCGGATCCTCGGCGTCGCTCGCGAGCACCGCCAGGAGCTGGCTGCGGACGCGCTCGACCGGCTCCTCGTCGAAGCGCGGTTCGGTCAAGGCGAGGCGCAGCAGCTCGAAGGCCTGGTCGCGATCGCGCGTCAGGCTGCGGAGCGTGCCGGTGAACTCGTCCTGGCCGGCATCGAAGCGGAGATCGATGCCGAGGTCGGAGAGCTGCCGCTGGAAGGCGGCCGAATCGAGGGTGCCGGCGCCCTCGTCGATGGTGGCGGAGACCATGGTGGCGAGCCCGCTCTTCGCCGCCGGATCGAGCGCAGCACCACCGCGAAAGGCGAGCGACAGCGCGACGATGGGGAGGCTGTGATCCTGGACCAGCCAGGCCTCGACGCCGCCGGGGCTGACGACGCGCTCGATCTCCATGGCGCCCGCCGGAGGCCCTGCGAGGCCGCCGAGCAGCAGGAGGAAGAGGGCGAGCGCGAGAAGGCGCCTCGTCGAAGCGCCGCCGACCCGGTTCTTCGCGGCGCGCATCACGAGGTTTCCTTCGGCAGCAGCCATCCGGTGGCGGACCGGTCGATGTCGAATACGGCCTTCGCCGCCGCATTCACCTGCTCGACCGTCACCGCCCCGATGCGGTCCGGCCAGGCCTCGATATCCTCGATGGTCGAGCCGGTGGCGAGGCCGGCGCCGATGATGTTGGCGGGGCCGGTCAGGCTGTCGGCCGACTTGATCGCGTCGGTCTGCAGCGCGGAGATCGCGCGCCGCACCTCCTCCTCGGTCACGCCCTTGTCGAGCAGATCGGCGATCTCCTTCTCGATCGCGCCCTCGATCGCCTCGAGCTTGCCGCCCGGGCGCGGGCTGCCCGAAACCGAGAAGGCCGTGACGCCGAGCCGCGTGCCGTTGTAGCTCGCGTTCGCCGCGGCCGCGATCTGCTGCTCCACCACGAGATGGCGGTAGAAACGGCTGGTGGCGTCGCCGCCGAGGATCTGCGCCAGCACCTCCAGCGCATAGGCATGTTCCGAGCCGGCGCTGCGATAGCTCGGCGCCTGGTAGCTGCGCAGCCAGTAAGGCTGCTGCACGCGCGGGCTTTCCAGCTTCACCGTGCGGGGGGCGAACTGGGCGGGCTCCTCCGCGCGGAAGCGGTCCGGCACGCCCCGCGACGGGACCGCGGCGTAATATTTCTCCGCGAGCGGACGGACCTCGGCCGCGGTCACGTCGCCGGAGATGATGACGACCACGTTCGCGGGCGAGTACCAGCGATCGTAGAATTGCCGGGCATCGTCGGCGGTCAGCCCCGCCATCTCGTGCTCCCAGCCGATCACCGGATTGTGGTAGGGCGCATTCAGATAGAGCGCCGCATTCAGCATCTCGCCGAGCTGCACGCCGGGATCGTTGTCGACGCGCTGGCGGCGCTCCTCGAGGATCACGTCGCGCTCCGGCAGCACGATCTCGTCGGTAAGCTTCAGGTTCTGCAGGCGGTCGGCGTCGAGCTGCATCATGCGCTCGAGATTCTCGACCGCGACGGATTCGTGGTAGGCGGTGTAGTCGGGGGCGGTGAAGGCGTTCTCGTCGCCGCCGAGCCGCGCCACGATCTCCGAGAACTGCCCCGGCGGCACCGCCTCCGTGCCGCGGAACATCAGATGCTCCAGGAAATGCGCGATGCCGGTCTTGCCGTTGCTCTCGTCGGCCGAGCCCACCTTGACCCACATCATATGGGTGACCACGGGCGCGCGGTGATTCTCCACCACCACGACCTGCAGCCCGTTGGCGAGGGTGAAGCTCTCGGGCGAGAACATCTCCGCCCCGGCGCCGGGAGGCATCGCCAGCAAGCCGGGAGGCACGGCCAGCAAAAAGGCGAGCGCGGCCCCGAGCGCGTGCCTCGGCGCGCGACGGCGGTCTCTCATGCGGGTTTTCCTCCGCAGATCTTCCGATCCGCAAATGCCCGTGCCGGCGCCGCGGGGACGGCCGGCAGGACGAGTGATCATCCCTGATCGACTAGAAGATGCCTTCGAGCAGGCCCTGCTTCTTGCGCTCGATGGTCGGCGTCTCGCCTTCGGTGACCGGCATGCCGAGGGCCTGATTCTCCTGCAGCCGCTGCTGCTCGGCCTGGGGATCGACCGCGGTGCCGAACGTATCGGGTGCGGGCTTGCGCCAGAAGATGAGGCTGTCCACGAAGTTGCTGTTCTGCTCCTCGAGGGCGGCGGTTTCCTGCGTGATCGTCTGGCGGATATCGGGATCGATGCCGGTGGCGCCGGCGCTCTGCAGCAGGGCTGCCTCGCCGCTCGAGGTCGGCACGGCGGCCTGCTGACCCATGAGCTCGGGCGACAGGCTCGTGCCGTAGGTGTAGTCGCCGAACACCGCGCTTTGCGCCTGGTCGCGCGCGGTGCCTTCCTGCGGGCGGGGCGTGCCGGGCGCCGGCGGGCGCAGGGAGTAGTCGGGCGGCAGGCTGAGCGGCGCTCGCGCATAGACCTGGAACTCGTCCGGCGACTGCTTCGTGTAGCCCAGCACCTCGCGGACGCCGCTGCAGCCGGTCAGGCCGATCGCCAGCGCGCAGGCGCCACCAATGAGCAAAGATTTCAGCATGGCTTCACCTCCTGCCCCTCGTCACGGGCGGGGTCGCGGTTTCGGACGGCCGAGATTGCCAAACAAGCCGTCCAGGAGCAACAGCCCGACACCCACGGTGATCGCCGAATCGGCGATGTTGAACGCAGGAAAATAATACTCATTCCAGTGAAAATGCAGGAAATCGACCACCGCCCCGAAGCGGAGCCGGTCGACCGCATTGCCGACCGCCCCGCCGATAATGGCGCCGAGCCCGGCCGCCATGATCCAGGAATCGGCCTTGCGCAGCCAGATCGCGAGCCCCAGCGATACCGCAAGCGCGAGCCCGGCCAGCAGATAGGGCTGCGGGCCCCAGTCGCTGGCGAACATGCTGAAGCTCACCCCCCGGTTCCAGGCCAGCACCAGCTCGAAGAAGCCGGTCACCGGAATGGTCGTGGGCGGATCCATGACCTGCGTCAGGATGACCCACTTGGTGAGCTGATCGAGGACGAAGACCCCGCCGGCGACGAGAAGCCCCAGACGCCACATTCAGCGCGCCGCCCCTGCGGCGGCGTGATGGCCGACGGCGTCCGCGCAGCGTCCGCAGACGGTCGGATGGGCCGGGTCGACGCCGCGGTCGCGCACGAACTTCCAGCAGCGATCGCATTTCTCGCCCGCCGCCGGCTCGACGACTACGCCCGCTTCCGCGAGGTCCGGCAGGGTGAAGGCACCCGCCGGCACCGGACCGACGGTGACGGCGATGTCCGACGTGATCGCGATCTCGGCGAGATCGACGCCGTCCGCAAGCGCGACCAGCGCCGCCGAGGCATAAAGGTGCGGCGTCGCCTGCAGGCTCGATCCGATGGTCTTGTCGGCGCGCTTGAGCTCCAGCGCGCCGGTGATGACGCGCCGCAGGTCGCGCAGCTTCGCCCAGCGTTCGCCGAGCGCATCGTCGCGCCAGCTTTCCGGCAGGCCCGGATAGCGGCGGAGATGGACGCTCGCCGCCTCGCCGCCGCCGCCGCGCGAAAGCCACGCCTCCTCCGCGGTGAAGCAGGTGATCGGCGCGAGCCAGGCGGTGAGGCAATGGAAGAGCCGGTCCATGACCGTGCGCGCGGCGCGCCGGCGCAGGCTGTCCGGCCGGTCGCAATAGAGCGAATCCTTGCGGATGTCGAAATAGAAGGCGGAGAGATCGACCGCGCAGAAATTATGCAGCTCGGTGAAGAGCGCGTGGAACGCAAAGTCGTCGGCCGTGCGCCGCACGAGCTTGTCCATCTCCCAGAGGCGATGCAGCAGCCAGCGCTCGAGCTCCGGCATCTCCGCCTCCGGAAGCCGCTCGCTCTCGGCGAAGCCGTCGAGCGCGCCCAGCAGATAGCGCAGCGTGTTGCGCAAGCGCCGATAGGCCTCGGCATGGTGCTTCAGCGTCTCGGGGCCGATCTTCAGATCGTCGGCATAGTCCGAGGCCACGACCCAGAGCCTGAGGATGTCCGCGCCATGCTGCTTCATCACGTCCTGCGGCGCGATCACGTTGCCGAGCGACTTCGACATCTTGCGGCCCTGCTCGTCCAGCACGAAGCCATGCGTCAGCACCGCGTCGTAGGGCGCCCGCCCGCGCGTGCCGCAACTCTCCAGCAGCGAGGAATGGAACCAGCCGCGATGCTGGTCGGAGCCCTCGAGATAGAGCG
>CAZMUZ010000044.1:0-27307 GCA_964569315.1 uncultured Rhodospirillaceae bacterium
CGAGCTTGCGAAGCAGGGGATCGAGGCGGTGGTGCTGGAGGCGAACGAGCCCGGCTTCGGCGCCAGCAGCCGCAATGCCGGCTTCGTCGGCTCCTACAGCAACCTTTCGACGCGCTATGGGCGCAAGAAGCAGGCCGGCGACGGCGAGAGCGAACGGCAGTCCCACGGCGACGCGCTCGACAGCGGCGCGCTGGTGCACCGGCTCATCCGGGAGGAGGGGATCGAGTGCCACTGGTCGCTGCCCGGGCACCTGATCGCCGCCTGGACGCCGCGCCACTATGCCGGCATGGCGGCCAAGGTCGCGCATCTGAACGGGCTCGCGGACTGGGGCGCGGCGCTGGTGCCGCCGGAGCGGATGCGCGAGGAGCTGGCGACGGATTTCTACCATGGCGCCATGGTGATCGCGCAGTCAGGGCTGATCCACCCGGCGCTCTATTATCGCGGGCTGCTCGCCGCCTGCGAGCGGCGCGGCGTTCCGGTCTGCGCCAAGGCGCCGGTGACGAAGCTCGCCGACCTCGGCGGCAAGTGGCGCGTCGAGACCGGGCGCGGCGCGATCGAGGCCGGCGAGGTGGTGATCGCGACCAACGGCTATACCGGCGACGCGACACCGCAATTCAAGCGCCGCCTCGTGCCGATCGGCAGCTACATGATCGCGACCGAGGAGCTGCCGGAGGGGATGGTGCAGAAACTCATCCCGCGGGGACGGAGCTGCACGGATTCGCGGCGCGTGCTTTCCTATTGCCGCCCGGCGCCGGATGGCCGGCGGCTTCTCTTCGGCGGTCGCGTGCGCTTCGCTCTCACCGATCCGACCGAGACCGCGCGGCTGCTCTATCCGCTGATGCGGCAGCGCTTCCCGGCGCTCGAGGGTATCCGCATCACCCATGGCTGGACCGGTACGCTCGGCTTCACCTTCGACGAGCGGTCGCATATGGGCCGGAGGGAGGGGCTGCATTACGCGCTCGGCTGCAACGGCGCCGGCATCGCGATGATGACCTATCTCGGGACCCAGACCGGCCGGAAGATCGCCGGGGCCGCGAACTACCGCTGCAGCTTCGACAGCCCGGAATTTCCGAGCCATCCGCTCTATCGCGGCAATCCCTGGTTCGTGCCGCTCGTCGGGCAGTATTTCAAGGCACGGGACTGGCTCGACCGGAAGCTGAGCTAGGGGCCTATCGGCCCGCATCGGGCAGGAAACAGTGGAATTCCGCCCGTCGCCCGCCCATTTGCCGGGAGCGGCCGGCGCGGCTAGGCTTGTCCCATGAGGAGCCGCTCATGAACGCGCCCGACTCCGGAACCCGTCCCGAGCTGCCGCCGAGCCTCGTCGCCGAGTTGGGCGGGCTCTTGGGCGAGCGCTTCAACCAGAGCGCCGCCGTGCGCGCGCAGCATGGCAAGGACGAGTCCTACCATGCGGCGATGCCGCCCGATGCGGTGGCCTTCGCGCGATCGACGGCCGAGGTGCAGGCGATCGTCAAGGCTTGTGCGAGGCATCGCGTGCCGGTGATCGCCTTCGGCACCGGCACCTCGCTCGAAGGCCATGTCGCGGCGCTGAAAGGCGGCGTCACCATCGACCTCATGGGCATGAACAAGGTCCTCGCGGTGAACGAGGGCGATCTCGACGCGACGGTCGAGGCCGGCGTCACCCGCAAGCAGCTCAACGCGCATCTGAAGGAGACCGGGCTCTTCTTCCCGATCGATCCGGGCGCCGATGCGAGCCTCGGCGGGATGGCGGCGACCCGCGCCTCCGGCACCAATGCGGTGCGCTACGGCACGATGCGCGAGAATGTGCTCGGTCTCACGGTCGTCATGGCCGACGGCAGCGTCATCAGGACCGGCGGCCGCGCGCGGAAATCGGCGGCAGGCTACGATCTGACCCGGGTCTTCGTCGGGTCCGAAGGCACGCTCGGCATCATCACCGAGGTCGCGTTGCGGCTCTATGGCGTGCCCGCGGCGATCTCGGCCGCGGTCGTGAGCTTTCCTTCGGTCGGGGCCGCGGTCGATCTGGTGATCGAGACCATCCAGAGCGGCATACCGGTGGCGCGGATCGAGCTCTTGGACGAAGTCCAGATGGATGCCGTCAACCGCTATTCGAAGCTCGACTATCCGGCGCAGCCGACGCTCTTCTTCGAGTTCCACGGCACCGAGGCCGGCGTCGCCGAGCAGGTCGAGATGGTGCGCGCCATCGCGGACGAGCATGGCGGCAGCGCCTTCCGCTGGGCGAGCAAGGCCGAGGAGCGCAACAAGCTCTGGCAGGCCCGGCACGATGCCTACTACGCCGCGATCGCGCTGCGTCCGGGCGCCAAGGGCTGGGCGACCGACGTCTGCGTGCCGATCTCGCGGCTGGCGGATTGCATCGGCGAGACGAAGCGCGATATCGCGGAGTCCGGGATGCTGGCGCCGCTCGTCGGCCATGTCGGCGACGGGAACTTTCACCTCGTCTATGTGATCGATCCGGAGAGCGGCAATGAAATCGCCGAAGCGCAGCGCCTCAACGAACGCATGGTGCGTCGGGCTCTCGCAATGGGCGGCACCTGCAGCGGCGAGCATGGCATCGGCTACGGCAAGCTCGATTTCCTCGAGGCCGAGCATGGCGATGCGCTGGGCGCGATGCGGCGGCTGAAGCAGGCCTTCGATCCGGACAACATCATGAACCCGGGGAAGATCCTGCGGCTGTGAACGGTTCCGCCCGGTGGCGGGCTCCGTGGCAGGGAGGCGAACGATCGGCGCGGCAGATCGCAACCCATCGACGGCAGTCAGGCGTCACTTCTCCGTCTTCGGACCCGTCGTCGTCTTGTCCCCGGGGTCCATCGCCTTGCCGTCGAGCTCGCGTTCCGCACCGCGGCGCGTGCCCTCCTGCTCGCGTAACTCCGCCTTATTCCTGCCAAATTTGATTCGATTGATGGCCGCGTCCTTTTTTTCGTCGCGAGCCTTTCGCGCCTTGCGGTATCTATTGAGATTGACCACGTCGCCCATGGCGGCACCTGCCCTCGAAACCGTCGCGCCGGCGCTTTGCGACAATCGCCATCTGCCCGCTCCGCCGAACCGCGCTAAGTTTCGCTTCACGTCTTCGGCGCCGGGTTGCGGCGCTCCCGCAAGCCCTTTGTCCAGCAGATAAGAGCAATCGAGATGACGCGCAAGATCCTGATCGCCGTTGGCGCCGCCCTTGTATTGATCGTCGCGGCCTTGCTGATCGGTCCGAGCTTCGTCGACTGGAATCGCTACAAGCCGGAGATCACGCAGCAGGTGGCGACCGCCACCGGGCGGCAGCTCGCCATCGACGGCGACATCTCGCTGGCACTCCTGCCGGTGCCGAAGCTGAGCGTCGCCGGGGTGCGTTTCGCCAATGCCGAAGGCGGCAGCACGGCGGAGATGGCCACGCTCGAATCGCTCGATGTGCGGGTGGCGCTGCTGCCGCTTCTCGGCGGCAAGGTGCAGGTCGACAGCGTCGCGCTGGTGAAGCCCTACATCATCCTTGAGAAGCTCGAGGACGGCACCGGGAACTGGCAGTTCCAGACGGCCGGGACGCCGGCGGAATCGACCGAGGCGACCGCGCCCGCGCCCTCCGCCGGCGGCGGCTTCGATTTCGCCTTCAACAGCATCCGGATCGAGAACGGGACGCTCGTCTATCGCGACATCGCGTCCGGTGCCGAGCAGCGCATCGAGGCGCTCGACGCCGAGATCGGCGTGAGCTCGCTCGCCGGCCCCTTCACCGCCAACGGCAAGGCGACCTACCAGGGCATCGCCGCCGGTTTCGACGCCTCGGTCGGCAAGCTCGAGCCCGAGAAGCCGACCGCGATCGACGCCTCGCTCAGGCTCGGCGAGCCGGAAAGCAAGGTCGGCTTCGCCGGTACGCTCACCATGGGCGAGGCGGGGCTTGCGGTCGACGGCAAGCTCTCCGGCGGCGGCGAGAAGCTGTCGGCGCTGCTTGCCGCGCTGGCGCCCGGCGCCGGCGGCGGCATGAAGCTGCTGGAGGCGCCGTTCGCCATCGAAGGCGACGTGAAAGGCACCGACAAGGCAGGCGAGATTGCCAATCTTTCCGTGCGGCTCGGCGATCTCGAGGCCAAGGGCGGCGTCGAATTCGCCATGGCCGAGCTCACCACCATCAAGGCGAAGCTCCAGGCGGGCCGGCTCGATCTCGACAAGCTGATGGCCGACATCGCGCCCGCGGCCGAGAGCGAAAGCGAGGAAGCGCCTGCGGAGGCGACGCCCTCCGCCAGCCCGGCCGCGCCCGCTTCCTTCGCCCTGCCGGAGAACGTCGACGCGACGCTCGAGATCGGCATCGACGCGATCGCCTATAACGGCGGCGTCATCAACCAGGCGAATCTCGCGGCGCATCTCGAAGGCGGCGAGCTCAGCCTGACCAAGCTCTCGGCGCTGCTGCCGGGAAATTCCGACTTCAACCTCGCCGGCAAGCTCGCCGCGGTCGAGGGCACGCCGAGCTTCACCGGCGCGCTGGAGCTCAATTCCGACAATCTTCGCGGCCTGCTCGACTGGGTGAAGGTGACGCTGCCCGACATCCCGGCGGAACGCCTGCGCAAGATGTCGCTCGCCTCGCGGGTGACCGCGACGCCGAACCAGGTGCAGATCGCCGAGATGGACATGCGCCTCGACGCCTCGCGCATCGCCGGCGGCGTCATCGTCGCGCTGCCCAACGGAGAGCGCAAAGGCCCCGGGCTCGGGATCGGGCTCGCGATCGACGAGATCAATCTCGACGCCTATATGCCCAAGCCCGCGGCCGGCGCCGCGCAGCCGGCGGCGCCCGCCGAAGCCGCGGCCGGCGGGGGCGGCCTGCCGCTCGATGCGCTGAAGCCGCTCGCGAACTTCAACGCCAATGTCGAGCTGAAGGTCGGCAGCCTGACGCTCAACGATCAGGTGGCGAAGGGCTTTCATATCGACGCGACGCTCGAGAACGGCAACCTCGATATCCGCGACCTGAGCGTGAAGGAGTTTGCCGGCGGCTCGGGCAGTCTCAAGGGCACCGTCGCCGATCTTGCCGGCACGCCGCGGCTCGACAGCCAGTTCTCGCTCAAGGTCGCGGACGCGACGCGCGCGCTCATCTTCGCCGGCATGGCGAACCCGCCGCCGAAGCTCGGCAAGCTGACGCTGGAAGGCAAGCTCGGCGGCGGCCAGCAGGACGTCGTCTACGACATCGCCTTCAGCATCGCCGGCATCGGCGCGAGCGGCAAGGCGAGCGGCACGGCGTCTGGCCTCGGCGCCGGGATTCCGCTCATCGATTCCGATTTCGACATCCAGGCGAAAAATGCGGGGCCGCTCCTCGAACTCGCCGGCATCGCGGGCGGCGGCGAGGCCAAGCTCGGCGCGCTCGAGCTCAAGGGCACCGCCCGCAGCACCGCCGACGCGCTTACCTACAATGTCGCGATCTCGCTCGCCGGAATCGGCGGGCAGGGCGCCTTCGACGGCACGATCAGCGACCTCAAGGCGACGCCGAAAGTCGAGACCAAGCTCAATGTCTCGGCCGAGAAGCCGGCGGCGCTGCTCGGGCTCTTCGGCGTCGATGGGCCGACGGCGGGCAAGCTCGGCGCGCTCTCGCTCGCCGGCACGCTCGATGGCGGCACCGACAACATGGCGCTCGACCTTGCGCTTGGCGCGCTCGGCGGCAACGCCACGATCAAGGGCACGGTCCAGGCCGCGGCGCAGCCGATGAGCTTCGACCTCGCCATGACCGCGAACCATCCCGAGCTGAAGCAGCTCGCGGCCGCCTTCGTGCCGGACGCGAAGGTGACGCAGCAGAGCCTGGGGCCGCTCAGCCTCTCCGCCAAGGCGGTCGGCAGCACCGAACAGGCGAAGATCAGCAGCTTCGCCCTCAAGGCCGGCGAAAGCGATCTCGCGGGCTCGCTCGACTATGCCGCACCGGCAGGCGGGCGGCCGAACGTCGTCGCCAAGCTCACCAGCAACCTGCTCGACGTCACCCCCTTCGTCCCGGCGGGCGAAGGCGGGGGCGGCGGCAGCAGCAGCGGTGCGGGCGACGGCGAGCGCTGGTCGAAGGAACCGCTCGATCTTTCCGCCCTCGACAGCCTCGACGCCGACATCACCGCCACCATGCAGCGCTTCGTGATGGGCGAGACGCGCATCGACAATCTCGATGCCCACCTCGTCCTCAAGGACGGCGTGATGACGATCGACAAGTTCACCGGCAACAGCTATGGCGGCGCGATCGATCTCGCGGGCAAGCTCGCCAGCCGCGGCACGCCCACCTTCGACGGGCGCGTCACCGCGAGCAATCTCAACACCAACGAGCTGATGGGGGGCGGGCTCCTGGCGAACCGGCTGCAAGGCCCGGTGTCGCTCACGACCGACGTGACCTCGTCCGGCGCCTCGATGTACGACCTCGTCAACAACCTGAACGGCTCGGGCAATCTCGACGGCACCATCACGGTGCTCGGCAAGATCGAGCAGCAGGTCGGCTCGGTCGGCCTCAACCTGCTCGGCAACCTCGCCCAGCAGAAGCTGGGCGGGGCGGGCAACGTCATCCAGGGCCTGACCCAGGTCGCCGATGCGGCCTACAGCGCCTTCATCGGCGTCCCGAACAGCCTTACCGGCGATTTCCAGATCCATAACGGCCAGGTCAACACCGACAACCTTGCCCTCGCCAACGCCAATGCGCGCGCCCTGGCGCAGGGCGTCGCGGACCTGCCGGATTGGACGATGGACATGATCGCGACCATCTTCCGCGCGCCGGACCTGAATTCTCCCTTCCTCGAGCTCGCCCTCAACGGCCTGCTCGATGCGCCGAACACGAAGTTCAAGTCGTTCCAATCCACCTCGGCGCCGGCCGGCGGCGATCTCCTGCAGCAGGTGATCCCGGGCGTCACCGGATCGCCGGACGGCACCGGTACGCAGCCCGGTGGCGTGCTGCAGCAGGTGATTCCCGGCATTCTGGGCGGCGGGCAGCAGGGCGGCGGCGGCCAGCCGGCGGCGCCGGGCTCGCCCGGCGCGCTCGGCACGGAAGCGGTGCCGGAGGCGATGCCGGCACCCGAGATCGCCCCGGAGGATGTAGCACCCGAGATCGCGCCGGAAGCTGTTCCGGAGGCGGTGCCGGAAGAAGCCCTCCCCGAAACCGTGCCGGACGTCGTGCCGGAGGAAGCTCCGGCCGCGCCCGAGGCGATGCCGGGGGCGACCGGTACCGAGGCGGCGCCTGCGCCCGAGGAAACGCCTGCGCCCGAGGCCATTCCGGAAGAAACCGTGCCGGAGGAAGCCCAGCCCGAGGCGGTGCCAGCACCGGAACCCCAGCCCGAGCCGGAGCTCGCGCCGGTCCCGGAGGATCAATCCGGCGCGGCGCCGGGCAGCGGCGGCGCCGAACCGGGCGCCATCGAGGAGCCCGGCCAGCAGCCCATGAACAATCTCTTGCAGAATCTGCTGCCGTGAGGCACGGGAGGGCGGTTATTCCCGCCCTTCCGACCTTTTCATTGCCGGCCCGCATCGAATGCAAGCCCTCGCTGTCGCCACGGGCGTCGTGGCGCTCGCCGAAATCGGCGACAAGACCCAATTGCTCGCCCTCCTGCTCGCCAGCCGCTATCGCCGTCCCTGGCCGATCGCCGGCGGGATCCTCGTCGCCACCTTGCTGAACCATGCGGGTGCCGCACTCATCGGGAGCTGGATCGCCGAATGGCTCACCGGACCCTGGCTGCGCTGGGTCGTGGGGCTTTCCTTCCTCGCCTTTGCGGTTTGGGCGCTCGTTCCGGACAAGCTCGAGGATGACAAGCCGCTGCTGAAGCGCGGCGGTGTGTTCCTCGTCACCGTCATCGCCTTCTTCTTCGTCGAGATCGGCGACAAGACGCAGATCGCGACCGTGGCGCTCGCCGCGCGCTATCCCGAGACGGCGATGGTGGTGCTCGGCACCACGCTCGGCATGATGCTGGCGAACCTGCCGGTGGTCTGGATGGGCGGCAGGATTGCGAAGCATGTGCCGCTCGGCCTGATGCGGGGGCTGGCGGCGCTGGTCTTCGCGCTGCTGGGGCTCTGCGTCCTGATCTTCGGGATCGAAGGCGGCGCCTAAGAGTCCCGGCCGGCGCGCTTCGGCGCCTGGCTTTCCACGATTGCGACGGCTTTCTTGAGCGCCGCGCGCAGGGCTTCCGCCGTCGCGGTCAGGCGCTGGCCCTGCAAGGTGAGGACGCCGAGATGGAGCGGCGCCGCGGCGTCGTGGATCGGCAGCCGCTTCAGCAGGCGCCCGTCCATTGCGCGGTCGTTCCGCCAGGGCGCATTCGCGACCGAATAGCCGAGCCCGTTCGCCACCATCGAGCGCACCATATGGGGCGAAGGCGATTGATAGAGGATGTTGGGCTTGAGGCCGAAGCGGCGGAACAGCTCCTGGAAATATTCCCCGGAATGCGGCAGGTCGAGCAGGATCATCGGCTCCTCCGCGAAATCGCGCAGCGAGACGGAGCTGCGGCGCGCGGCCGGATGCGTCGCCGCCACCATGATGTAGGGCTCGAAGGTCGCGAGCGGATCGAAGGCGAACCGGTCGGAGAGCGTGAGATCGTAGCTCACCACGAAGTCGAAGCGGCCGTTCTGCAGGCCCGCGATCATCTCGCGATGGTCGAGCTCATGGCAGTTGATCCGCGCCGCCGGGTGCCGGCTCGCGAAATCGGCGATGACCGACGGCATGATGAGCGGCGCGAGGGTAACCATGCAGCCGACCTCGATCACGCCCTTGAGCTCCGTGACGAGATCGCTCGCATAGCGATCGAGGCTTTCCGCCTCGGCCAGGAGCCGCTTCGCCTCCTGCAGCAGCCGCCGGCCGGTCGGCGTCAGGGCGAGACCCTTCGCCGGCTGCCGGACGAAGAGATCGACGCCCACCGTGCGCTCGAGCTGGGCGAGCGCGCTCGAGATCGAGGGCTGCGAGATGTTGAGGGCGCGGGCCGCGGCGACGGTGCTGCCGAGCTCGGCGGTGCGGGCGAAATAGTCGAGCTGCTTCAGGGTGAAGGCCAAAAGGGCGCCCCGCTGCTATATCGTTTTTCTCTATTGATATTATAGCAGAATAATATTTTTCCTATAGCCTCCGATGCCCACATACTGCGGCCTTGGCGGCGCTGTCGATCGGCAGCTTCCGTCGCCCGAGCAAGCCCAATCCGCAGGAGAGTGCCGATGCCGTCGCCCCTCAGAGGACCCTACGCCGCCTACAAGCGACAGGCCTCGAGCGGCGAGGATGCCGAACTCACCCATGTCGAGCGCGGCTCGCCCTGCGGCGAGTATCTTCGCCGCTTCTGGCAGCCGGTGGCGCTCTCCGCCGATCTCAAGGACCTGCCCGTCCGCATCCGGATCATGGGCGAGGACCTGGTGCTGTTCCGCGATCTCCGCGGCCGCACCGGCCTGCTCGAGCTGCATTGCTGCCATCGCCGCAGCTCGCTCGAGTTCGGCAAGATCTGCGAGAGCGGCATCCGCTGCGCCTATCACGGCTGGCAGTACGACGTGGATGGCCGGATCCTCGACACGCCGGGCGAGCCCGTCCGCAGCAAGATCAAGGAGAACGTGTTCCAGGGCGCCTATCCGACCCGGGAGTTCGAAGGAATCGTGTTCGCCTATATGGGTCCGCCCGACCGCATGCCGGAGTTTCCGATCTACGATCTCTACGAGAAGCCCGGCACCCGCCTCGTGCCGGTCAAGGTCCACAGTCCCTGCAACTGGCTGCAGGTCCGCGAGAACGAGATGGACCCGATCCACATCACGTTCCTGCATACGCGGACCTTCGGCACGCAGTTCGCCGAGGTGTTCCGGCCGGTGCCCACGCTGGAATTCATCGAGACGCCGGTCGGGATGATGTACATCACCACGCGGCGCTGGAAGGACGGCAAGGTCTATATCCGCTCGAACGACATGGTGCTGCCGAACCTGGCGCGGGTCGCCGGCATCGAGGATGCCGAAGGCGACAAGGAGATCCTGTTCGACCGGCGCAACGGCGGGACCAACTGGATCGTCCCGATCGACAACGAGAGCTGCTGGACGATCGGCTGGGACGACGAGGAAAAGCTCGTCGGCGTGCCGGGTCTCGACGCCTATATCGATCGCTCTGTCCGCGAGAATGCGCGCCCGACCGGCGCCTTCGACGTCGGTCAGACGGGCGAGCCCAGCTACGAGCAGCGGCAGCGCGCGCCCGGCGACTGGGATGTCTGGGTTTCGCAGGGCCGTATCACCTATCACGACCAGGAAAATCTGGCCCATTCGGACGGCGGGGTCGCGATGTACCGCAAGCTCGTCCGGCGCGGCATCCGCGCGGTCGCCGAAGGGCGCGATCCGAAGGGCTGGGCCGGCACCAACGGGCAGGTGCGCCGCACCTATTCGCACAACTCCGTCATCTTCCTGCCGGAGGAGTCCGACCCGGAGACCGATGCGCGGCAGCGGGCCGAGGCGGCGCGGAAGCTGACCGACCGCATCCTGCAGGGCGAGATCAGGCCCTATGTGGAGCAGCGCACCTCGGATGCCCAGCCGAAGGTGAACGCCTGATCGCGCGGCGCTAGCGATCGGCCGGAGGCGCCTTTCCCTCCGCGAGCGTTTCCAGCACGAAGACGCGCACCGCGCTCGAGAGATTGCGCCGTTCCTCGCCGGCTTGCGTGGCGCGGCGGTCGATCTCGGCCACGAGCGCGCTCACACTCACGCCCCGTTCTGCCGCGATGCGGCGGAGCCAGTCCCAGAAAGCGGCTTCGAGCGACAGGCTCGTTCGATGCCCGGCGATGGCGATGGAGCGTTTGGCGATGGCGTTCGGCCGGCGCGCCATGAAGGCGGGGCTCAGCGCGGTCCCAGCATGTCGGACGGCTTCACCCACTGGTCGAACTGCTCGGCGGTGAGGAGCCCGAGCGCGAGTGCCGCCTCGCGCAGCGTGGTGTGCTCGGCATGCGCCTTCTTCGCGACCTTCGCCGCGTTGTCGTAGCCGATATGCGGGTTGAGCGCGGTCACCAGCATCAGCGACTGCTCGAGGAGCTGGCGGATGCGCTCGCGGTTCGGCTCGATGCCGATCACGCAATTGTCGGCGAAGCTGCGGCAGGCGTCGGCGATGAGCTTCCCCGATTGCAGCAGGTCGTAGATCATCACCGGCTTGAAGACGTTGAGCTCGAAATGGCCCTGGCTGCCGGCGACGGTGACGGTCACGTGGTTGCCCATCACCTGGGCGGCGACCATGGTGAGCGCCTCGGCCTGGGTCGGGTTGACCTTGCCCGGCATGATCGAGGAGCCGGGCTCGTTCTCCGGCAGGGCAAGCTCGCCGAGGCCGGAGCGGGGGCCTGAGCCCGCAAGCCGGATGTCGTTCGCGATCTTCATGCAGGAGGCGGCGATCACATTGTAGGCGCCGGAAAGCTCCACGATCGCGTCATGCGCCGCCATCGCCTCGAACTTGTTGGTCGCCGTCGCGAAGGGGCAGCCGGTGATGCGCGCGACCTCGGCCGCGAAGGCCTCGTCGAATCCCCTGAAGGCATTGAGGCCGGTGCCGACGGCGGTGCCACCCTGGGCCAGCGGGTAGAGGCGCGGCAGCGCGGCTTCGAGCCGCGCGATGCCGAAGCCGATCTGCGCGGCATAGCCGGAAAATTCCTGGCCGAGCGTGATCGGCGTCGCGTCCTGGAGGTGGGTCCGGCCGATCTTGATGATGTCGGCGAAGGCCTTGGCCTTGGCGTCCAGCGCCTCCTGGAGATGGCGGAGCGCCGGAACCGCCTCGCGCACGACCTGCAGCACGGCGGCGATATGCATCGCCGTCGGGAAGCTGTCGTTGGAGGACTGGCCGAGATTGACCTGGTCGTTCGGATGGACCGGCTTCTTGTCGCCGCGCTTGCCGCCCAGGAGCTCGTTGGCGCGATTGGCGATGACCTCGTTGAGGTTCATGTTGGTCTGGGTGCCGGACCCGGTCTGCCAGACCACCAGCGGGAAATGCTCGTCGAGCTTGCCCTCCGCCACCTCGCGCGCGGCGGTCGCGATCGCTGCGCCGATCTTCCGGTCGAGCTTGCCGAGCTTCATGTTGGTCTCGGCGGCGGCGAGCTTCAGGATCCCGAAGGCATGGATGAGGTCGAGCGGCATGCGCTCGCCGCCGATCCTGAAATTCTGCAGCGAACGCTGCGTCTGCGCGCCCCAGAGCCGATCCGCCGGCACCGCGATCTCGCCCATCGAGTCGCTTTCCATGCGGGTTTTCGAATGATCGGTCATGCGGCGCTCCCTGGCAGTCCGTTCGCGCGCTTCTTCTAGCGGCAATCCGCCGGGGGCGGAAGGGGACTAGCGACCGCCGCGGCGGACCGGGCAGGTGATGCCGCCTACTCCGCCTCGGAAAAGGTCATCTCCGGCGGTGGCTCGCGCAGCATCCTGGTCAGATAGAGCAGCCAGCCGAACCCGACGATCAGCCATATGGCTCCTGCAGTCAGGGCGTTGACATCCAGATGGGTCAGCAGCCAGACGATGACCGCAAGACCGATCAGCGGCTGGATCACCCACGACACCACGCCGCGCCGCGTATCGCCGCGCTGACGCAGATACAGGGCGATGACGGAGATGTTCACGAAGGCGAACGCCGCGAATGCACCGAAGTTGATGAACGACGTGGACGCCGAAACGGTCAGACCCAGCGCGATCAGGCCCACGGCGCCGGTCAGCAGCAGATTAAACACCGGGGTACGGTACTTCGGCGAGACGTAGGCGAAGACGCGGCTCGGCAGGACGCCATCACGGCCCATGGCGAACATCAGCCGCGCGCCCGCCGCCTGGATCGGGATGCCCGCCGTGAACTGCGCCACGATTACGGTCGCCAGGAAGATCGCACCGAAGAGATCGCCAGCGATCATCTTCGCGATGTCCAGTGCGGCGCTGTCCGGGTTCTCGAACACGCCGCCCGGATGCACCAGTTGCGTCACATAGGAGACGATCACGAAGATGCCGCCCGCAAGCAGCGCAGTCAGCATGATCGCACGAGGTATGGTCTTGCGCGGCTCGACCGCCTCCTCGGCGAAGGTACTCACCGCATCGAAACCGATAAAGCTGTAGGCGGTCAGCGCGGCTCCAGCGGATATGGCGGTAATGGTGGAGGTCGCGTTCCAGAACGGCGCCACCGAGAAGATTCCACCGACCCCTTCGGCGTCGATCACATGTCCCAGCGAGAACAGCATGAAGAACAGCAGCACCAGGATCTGGAACGAGATCAGGATGATGTTCACCCGGGTGGCGAGCTTGATGCCGAGTACGTTCAATGCCGTGGTGAGAACGATGAAAGCGATCAGGAAAACCCAGCCCGGAACCTCCGGAAACTGATTCACGAGATACGCCGTGCCGATAAGCCACACCACCATAGGGAGAAAGAAATAATCGAGCAGGATCACCCAGCCCACCATGAAACCGATACGTGGCCCGATCGTCCTGCGTGCATAAGTGTAAGCGGAGCCGGCGACAGGGAACTCCCGGGCCATTTTGCCGTAGCTCATGGCGGTGAACAGCATCGCTACCGTGGTGATCAGATACGCCGAGGCGAGCGCTCCGTTGCTCGCTTCGGCGAAGACGCCGAAAGTCGTCAGCACGATAAACGGCGTGACGTAGGCCACACCGAAGAGAACCATGGGGAACAGCGTAACCGTGCGTTCCAGCCGCTGCGGTGACTCAGCCATTTGTTTTCTCCTTTGCCGGCGATAGGGCAGCCACGTCCAACTTCGAGAGGATCTGGCCGCCTTCCTCAATGCCTACATCTTCGCCAAGCGACTAAAGACCCTCAAGGGTCTCACACCATATGAACACATCCGCAAAGCCTGGGCAGACCAACCCGATCGATCGAGATACG
The DNA here is from genome assembly GCA_964569315.1 of uncultured Rhodospirillaceae bacterium. Taxonomy (GTDB): domain Bacteria; phylum Pseudomonadota; class Alphaproteobacteria; order Dongiales; family Dongiaceae; genus CADEFF01. The sequence continues at coordinate 13,754 of CAZMUZ010000044.1, forward strand.
ATCCAGCCTACCTCGCACAGGGACCAAACACTTAGCGACCGCCGCGGCGGGCGCGACGGGAGCCGGCCTTTCGGTTCGGCTGACGCGGCGCTGCCGGCTTTCTTCGCCGTGGCGCGGGCTCGTCCGGATCGCGAGCCCGGAGCGAGGCGGCACGGGCTTTCGTTGCCCAATCCTGCAGCGCCTCCGGTTCCTCGAGGATAGCGGGCGGCACCTCCCAGTAGGACATGGCGATGGTGCGGCCCCGGCTGACATAGAGGAAGGGCTTCGATCCGGCCGCCTCGTAGTCGGATCGGGTCCGGTCGTCCGCCTTGAAGAAGGCGGTGTCGTCATAGACGAGCCCCATCACCACCCCGTCGAGATAGAGGGCGATGCCGCCGAACATGCGACGCAGGGTGGGACGCCCGGCCGGTTCGAGCGCTTCGAGAAGATAGTCGGCAAGCGCCGCGTCGCTCATGCTCTCACCCTGTCGATCGCTTCGAACGCAGCAGGAGGAACGGCGCCCGCAACAGGAACCGCAGCCCGAAGGCAAGCGCGAGTGCGCGGGTCGCGAGCCAGCCATGGCTTGCCGTGAAGTTCTTGGCGAAGTAGCGCGCGAAGCCGCGCGTCTTCTGCCATTCGACCCAGAGCGGTGCTGCCGCGCTGCTGCCCTTCTCGTGCCGCAGCGCCACGCCCGGGACGAAATAGACGCCGCCGCCGGCGCGCCGGACCTGCAGGCAGAAATCGATATCCTCGACATGGAGGAAATATCCTTCGTCCAGCCCGCCGACCGCGCGGTAATCCTCCGTCGGCACCAGCATGCAGGCGCCGCTGACGGTCGCCATCGCCAGGGTCGCGTCGGGCAGCGCGTCCTCATGCCGGTTGAAGGCCCGCACCCGCCGGCGGCCGAGCGCGTGCCAGAACTCGCCGATCGCGCTTGCCGGCGTGAGCTCGCCGCGGCGGGAGCCGCGCTGGTCGCGACCGTCCGCGTCCAGAACGCGGCAGCCGGCGAGCCAGGGCCGCGGCAGGTCGCGCGTCTCGGCGAGGAAGCGTCCGAGGCCTCCCGGCGGCATGAGGCTGTCCGGGTTGATCAGCAGCAGATGGGAACAGCGCGCTTCGCGTACGCCGAGATTGGTCGCGGCGGCGAAGCCGAGGTTCCGATCGAGCGGGCGATAGAGGAGGCGCGGCTCGTGCGCGGCGCGGGCGGCAATCGCCGCGCGCACCGGTGCCGGATTGCCGTTATCGACGAGAACGAGCTGGCCGAGCTCCGGCTGCGCCAGCAGGCTCTCGATGCCGCGAAGCAGCCAGTCGCCGGTGTGATAGGTGACCATGACGGCGCTGACCGAGGAGGCGGCAGGCGAGGGGGAAGCGGCAGCCATGACGGCGGAGTCTAGCCTGCGGCGGCGGCCGCGTCAGTGGCGAAGCCGCCGCCGAACGCCGCCGCTCATTCGCCGGCCCGCAGCGGCCGGAGACGGGGGCTGCGGCGGAAGGGGAGGAGCGGCGACCAGGAGAGCATACTAAGAATGTTGGCGAGCGGCACCTGCCGCCGCCGCTGGATCTCGCGACGGCTGCGCCACATGCCCGGAATCCCGCCGATGGCATCCCAGGTGCCATGCAGTGCCGCGCCGCCACGCCCGCGCAGGCTGCTCAGCAGCACCAGCAGGACGGAGGCGAAGACGTAAGCCGGCAGCAGCGGCCAGAGCAGTGCCGCGGGCATGTTCTTGAGGAACACCCAGTAGCGGTTGCGGATGCTGTGATAGACGGTGAAGGCGCTGTAGCGGCCGGCCGATGCGGAGCCCGCGTGATGCACGACCGCATCGCCGACCTGCAGCGCCCGATGACCCTGAAGCCTGAGGCGGAAGGCGAGATCGACGTCCTCGCCGTAGCAGAAGAACCGCTCGTCGAAGCCGCCGACGGCGAGAAAATCCGTGCGCCGGTAAAGCGCGGCGGCAGCGCAGGGGCTGAAGGTCTCGCCGCTCCGTTCGCAGCTCCCGAGCGGCCAGCCATAGGCGCCGCGCCAATAGACGCCGGACGCGTGATAGACGTCGCCGACGCCGTCGAACCGATCGGGGGCGTCGAGGCGGATCTGGGTGGAACCGAACATCGCGATGTCCGGATGCCGCTCGACGGCGGCCATCAGGGCCGCGAGCCAGTCCGGCTCCGGCAACGCATCGGGATTGAGCATCGCGACCCAGGGCGTCGCCGAAAGCTCGCTCGCGCGGTTGTTCGCCGCGGCGAACCCGAGATTCTCTCCCATTCGCACGAGCCGGGTGCGGTCGCCGAGCGGCGGCAGCGATTCGATCGAGCCGTCGGTCGACCGGTTGTCGACGATCAGCGTCACGAAATCGCGGAAGTTCTGGCGGGAAAGCCCTTCGAGGCAACGCGCGAGATAGGCGCCCGAGTTGTAGGCGACGAGAACGACCGTAACGGCGGCCGGCGGAAGGCTCGCCGCGAGGGGCGCTGAGATCGCCACGATCGGGGAAGGCGCGCGCTATTTCTTGCGGAAGGTGTCGAGCGCGACCACTTCGCCGACCGGCTTTTCGCCCTTGCTCTCGGGCTGTCGATTGGAATCCGGGACGCTCGGCAGGGTGGCCGGGCGCAGGGTGCCGCCGACCGGCGGGCGCGCCTCGAACTGCAGGCCGAACTTCACGGAGGGGTCGGCGAAGCCGGTGATCGCGACGAAGGGGATCACGAGGCGCTCCTGCTGCCCGCCGAAGCTGAGGGTCACGCGGAAGAGCGTCGGTTCGATTTCCAGCCCCCAATATTGGTGCTGGAGCACGATCGTCATCTCGCGCGGATATTGCTGACGGAGCCGTTCCGGAATCAGCACGTCGGAGCGATCGGTGCGGAAGGTGATGTAGAAATGGTGTTGGCCGGGCAGGCCGCGTTCCAGCGCGCGCGTCAGCGCGTCGCTCACGACCTGGCGCAGCGCATTCTCGACCATCAGCTCGTATTTGAAGCCGTCTTCCGGCATGCCGTCCCCCTGTCATTCACCGGTCGGCCGCTTCTTCGGGGTCGGCACGACCGGTATCGAGTGGGGGGCTTCTGTTGCCCGGTGCCCCCCGAACCGCGCTTACCTATAACTAGGCAGCGAGAGCCAAACGGTTATTGTCGTTGGCACTTCTAGGATGGCCCGATAACGGCGGAACCATGCCGAGCGAAAGCACTGCCTTTACCACGCGCGTCGATCCTGTTTCGCCCCCGTCTCTCGACCGCACGTTCCGCCGGGATCGCTCCCGAGGGAAGCCGGAAACTGGTGGAGGCGCCGGGTACTGCCCCCGGGTCCGCTACGCTTATGCCACAGGGCGTTTATCGCCATAGTCGGTTGCCCGACGAGTTGAATATAGGTCTCCCGACCGGAAATCGGAAGGGTTCCGGCCGGCGGTAAAATCGACGCCGGACCAAGCATATGGCTCGCCTGTCGGCGAGCGGTTAAGATGCGCGGCCGACTCGCCCGCCATTCCCGAAGCCCAGCGCCGAAGCCCCTCCGATGACGATCACGCCCGCGCAACAGGCCGAGATCGACGCCCAGCGCGGCGAAACCGCCGCCACGCGCCGGCCCACCGTCGCCGCGCTCGAGGCGGTGCTCTACCAGGCCCTTCCGGTGCTGGATCGCGGCTTCATCCGGGTCATCGACTATATGGGCGACGATGCCGCCGTCGTGCAGGCGGCCCGCGTTTCCTACGGCAAGGGGACGCGCCGCGTCAGCGAGGATCGCGGGCTCATCCACTATCTGATGCGCCATCGCCATTCGACGCCGTTCGAGATGTGCGAGATCAAATTCCATGTGAAACTGCCGATCTTCGTGGCGCGCCAGTGGATCCGGCACCGCACCGCGAACGTGAACGAGTATTCGGCGCGCTATTCGATCCTCGACAACGAGTTCTATGTGCCGGCGCCCGAGCATCTGGCGGCGCAATCGCAGGCGAACCGGCAGGGCCGCGGCGCGGTGCTGGAAGGGACGGAGGCCGAGCGGGTCTTGCGGCTGCTGCGCGAGGATGCCGCCCGCGCCTACGACCACTATGCGGAGATGCTGAACGAACGGGAGGACGGGACTCCCGTTTCCGCCGACCGGCAGGGCCTCGCCCGCGAGCTCGCGCGGATGAACCTGTCGCTCGCCTTCTATACGCAGTGGTACTGGAAGGTCGACCTCCACAACCTCCTGCATTTCCTCTCGCTTCGCGCGGACGATCACGCGCAATATGAGATCCGCGCCTATGCCGAGACGATGCTCGATCTCGTGCGGCGCTGGGTGCCGCTCACCCACGAGGCGTTCGAGCAGCATAAGCTCAACGCCGTCACCTTCTCCGCGGGCGCGCTGGCGGCGGTCAAGCGGCTGCTGGCGGGCGAGGCGGTTACGCAAGCGACGAGCGGGCTCGGCAAGCGCGAATGGACCGAGCTCATGGCGGCGCTCGGCCGCGACGGCGACTGAATCGCAACGCGCGAGACGCGGGCTTCCCTCCGACGTCGCCCCATCTCGAGGAGGTGACCATGACCGACCGGCCGACCGGGGACGTCGGGAGTCCCGACAAGCTGGAATCGATGCTGGGCCCGCCCGATCCGATCGCGATCCGCAAGCAGATCGCGCGGATCGACCGTCATGCGCGCGATTTCATCGCGCTCTCGCCGTTCCTCTGTATCGGCACGGCGAGTGCCGACGGCGCCGCCGATGTCTCGCCGCGCGGCGATCCGCCGGGCTTCGTGCAGGTGCTCGACGACCGCACGCTGCTCATTCCCGACCGCCCCGGCAACAACCGCACCGATTCCATGCGGAACATCCTGGAGAACCCGAATGTCGGGCTGCTGTTCTTTATCCCGGGCTTCGAGGACACGCTGCGGGTGAACGGCAGGGCGACGATCGTGAGCGACCGGGACCTGCTGGGCGCGTCGGTCGTGAACGGCAAGGCGCCGAAGGTCGGGATCCGTGTCGCGGTCGAGGAGGTGTTCCTGCACTGCGCCAAGGCGCTGAAGCGCTCGAAGCTCTGGGATCCGGCGGCGCAGGTCGAGCGCAAGGCGCTGCCGAGCCTGGTCAGGATGATTATGGAGCAGGTGGCCGAGGCCGAGAAGCCGCCTGCGGATGCCGAGGTCGCGGAAGCCGAGCAGGACCTCGAGGACCACTACAAGGTCGGGCTCTACTGAGGCCGGACCTGCCGCGGCAGCCCTGGAGCTTGCTATGGCAATTCCGCAAGTCGGGCCTCCCTCATCCTTCGACAGGCTCCGGATGAGGCAGCACTGATCCCTCATGGTGAGCCTGTCGAACCATGAGGGTCGTCGGCTGGCGGTTCGGCGATCCTCGACGACGAACTACTGCAGGAGGATGCGCGGCGCCTCGCGCCCGGCGGCGGTCCCGCTCTCGAGGAGCTGCCAGATCCGCTTCGCGATCGCGCGGTAGGTCTCAGAATGCGGGCTCGCGGGGTCGGCGACCACGATCGGCCGGCCGCCATCCGAGGTTTCGCGGATCGCCATGTCGAGCGGCAGCGCCCCCAGGAACTCGACGCCGAGCCGCTCGGCTTCGCGCTTCGCGCCGCCATGGCTGAAGATCTCGCTCCGCTCGCCGCAATGCGGGCAGAGGAAGTAGCTCATGTTCTCGACGATGCCGAGCACCGGCACCTCGACTTTGCGGAACATGTTGAGGCCCTTCCGCGCATCGGCGAGGGCGATGTCCTGCGGGGTCGAGACGATGACGGCGCCGGCGAGCGGCACCTGCTGCGCCATGGTGAGCTGCGCGTCGCCGGTGCCCGGCGGCAGGTCGCAGACAAGGAGGTCGAGCTCGCCCCATTCGACATCGCGCAGGAGCTGGTTGAGTGCGCTCATCACCATCGGCCCGCGCCAGATGATCGGCGTGTCCTCGGCCACCATGAAGCCGATCGACATGCAGCGCACCCCGTGATTCTCCATCGGCAGGAGCCGCTTGCCGTCGGGCGAGCTCGGCTTGCCGGAGATTCCCATCATGCGGGGCTGCGAGGGTCCGTAGATGTCGGCATCGAGCAGGCCGACGCGGAGCCCGTTGGCGTGGGCCGCAAGCGCGAGATTGACCGCCGTCGTGGATTTGCCGACGCCGCCCTTGCCGCTCGCGACGGCGACGATATGGCGGACGCCCGGCACCAGCGCCTTGCCGGCGCGCGCCTGCGGCCGCGGCTCGGCGCCGTGCGAATGGCCGTGATGGGCATGGTCGCGATCCGGCACGGGACGCGAAGGCGGCGCCGCAGCGGACGCGCCGCGATGCGCGGTCAGGACGGCCGTCACCGAAAGCACGCCCGGCACCGCCTGCACGATACGTTCGGCTTCGGCGCGCAGCGGCTCCAGCTCCGCCGCACGGCGCGGATCGATCTCGATCGCGAAGCCGATATTGCCGTCCTTCGCCATCACGCCGCTTACCATGCCGAGCGCGACGATGTCGCCGCGCCCGTCCGGTCCCTTAACGCCGCGCAGCGCCTCGATAATCGTGGCTTCGCTCGGGCCGGCCATGCTTGAATTCTCCTCGAACGGCCCAATATGGGCAGCAGCGCCAGGTTGCTGGCGCCAACGGGCCGACATATAAGGCGTTCCTGCAGCTTGTCAAAGCAGGCGCCGATTTCACAAGACGGGGAAAGCGACACGATGCCGTGGCAGAATCAAGGGGGAGGCGGCGGTCCATGGGGCGGCGGCCAGGGACCATGGGGTCGTGGACCCTCGGGCGGCGGCCAGCGGCCGAACGATTTCGAAGATATGCTGCGGCGCGGCCAGGACCGCATGAAGGGCTGGATGCCGGGCGGCATCGGCAGCCGACGCGGCATCTTTTTCATTGCGCTCGCGGCGCTGGCGCTATGGCTCGCCTCCGGCTTTTACCGCGTTGACGCCAACGAGCAGGGCGTGGTGCTGATCTTCGGCAAATGGGTCGCGACCACCGGTCCCGGCCTCAACTACAACCTGCCGGCGCCGATCGGCTCGGTCGAGACGCCGATGGTCGATTTCGAATACCCGACGGAAGTCGGCTTCGTCTCCAGCGCGGACGGCTCGAGTCTGCGCGAAAACGCCGCGGAAAGCCTCATGCTCACCGGCGACGAGAACATCATCAATATCCAGTTCGTGGTGTTCTGGAAGATCGGCGACGCCGGCGCGTATCTCTTCAATGTCCGCGAGCCCGAGGCGACGGTGAAGAGCGTCGCCGAGGCGGCGATGCGGGAGATCGTCGGTCAGTCCAAGTTCGAAGACATCCGCACGGTCGGGCGCGCGCAAATTCAGGCGCAGGCCCAGGAGCTCATCCAGCAGATTCTCGACGATTACAAAGCAGGGATCGAAGTAACCAAGCTCGAAATGCAACGCGTCGATCCGCCGGAAGCGGTGATCGAGGCGTTCCGCGACGTTCAGGCGGCGCGCGCCGACCGGGAGCGGTCGGTGAACGAGGCGCAGGGGTATTTCAACGAGGTGACGGCGCGCGCCGCGGGCGACGCGCAGCAGACCATCAAGGCCGCCGAGGCCTATCGCGCGGAGCGGATCGCGATCTCGACGGGCGACGCGGAACGCTTCGTCTCGGTCTATGACCAGTATGTCAAAGCGGAGGACATCACCCAGCGTCGCCTCTATCTCGAGACGATGGAGCGCATCATGCACAACATGAACAAGGTGCTGATCGACAGCGCCGCCGGCGGCACCGGGGCGGTGCCCTATCTGTCGCTGAACGAATTGATGGATCGCCTGCAGGCGGCGCAGAAGCCGGCGAGCGGGACGGCGACGTCGAACCCCGCCCCGGCAACCACCGGAACGGGGACCGGCCAATGAGACACAGCACTCTCGCAGGGTTGGTGATCGCGCTCGTCGTGCTGGTTGTGGTCGGCAGCGCGTCGATGTTCACCGTGAACCAGTGGCAGCAGGCGCTGGTGCTGCAGTTCGGCAATCCGCAGCGCGCCATCGACGAGGCGGGGCTGCATTTCAAGATGCCCTTCGTCCAGAACGTCGTCTATTTCGACAAGCGGGTGCTCAGTGTCGATCTGCCGCCGGCCGAAGTCCCGACCGCCGACCAGAAGCAGGTCGTGGTCGAGGCCTACGCCAAATACCTCATCACCGACCCGTTGAGATTCTACCAGGTGGTGCGTGACGAGAACGGGCTCGGCAGCCGCGTCGGGCGCATCATCAGCGGCAACCTGCGATCCAAGCTGGGCGGTATCCCCATGGCGCACATCCTTACCGAGGAGCGCGCCAACATCATGCAGGAGATAACCCAGACCGTAAGCACGGCGGCGGAAAGCTACGGCGTGAAAGTCATCGACGTGCGGATGAAGCGCGTCGACCTGCCGGAAGAGAACAGCCAGGCGATCTTCCGCCGCATGCAGACCCAGCGCGAGCAGGAGGCCCGGCGAATCCGCGCCGAGGGCCAGCGCGAGGCCCAGACGCTGCGCGCGGAGGCCGACAAGCAGCAGGTCGTGATCATTTCCGATGCAAGGCGGCAGGCCGAAATCCTGCGCGGCGAAGGCGACGGCGAGGCGGTCCGCATCTATGCCGACGCCTATGGGCGCGATCCCGCCTTCTTCGATTTCTTCCGGTCGCTGCAGGCGCTCGATAACGGCCTTTCGGGCGGCACCACCACCTATGTCGGCCCGCCGAGCGGCGATTTCTTCCGCTATTTCGGCCAGGAAACGCCCCTGCCGCCCGCGCAATAGGCCCCCGGACGGTTCCGGCCGATGCGCGTCGATCTGGTCGATTTCGTGGTCGCCCTCGGTCTCGTGCTGGTGATCGAGGGGCTGGTGCTGGCGCTGGCGCCCGGCATGCCGAAACGGATGGTGGCGGTATTGGCCGCGGCCCCGGAATCGCGCCTGCGCCTGGGCGGCCTGCTGGCCATTGCGCTCGGTGTCGGCGTCGTCTGGCTGATGCGGGGCTGATGGGCCGGTCAGGATGCGCCTCCCCGTAAAACCCGTGTGAAGCCGGGTGGAATTCGTTCAAGCGGCGAACGAAATCCCTTAGATTGAGCATCGGAACGAGGAGGAGGTAGCGGTGGTGCGAAGCAGGCCGAAGTCTCTGGCGGTGGCGCGAAGCCTCGCCGCCGCGCGGCTGGAAATGGCGGTGCGCTGGCTGCTGCCGTTTGGCGCCCTGCTCGCCGCGCTTCTGGCGGCCGCATCGGCGCAGGCCCGCTCGGCCCCGGACAGCTTCGCCGACCTCGCCGAGCGGCTGCTGCCGGCCGTGGTCAACGTCTCGACCACCCAGCAGATCCGCGAAGAGGACCTCTCCCAGCAGGAGCTCGACGAGTTCTTCCGCGACTTCTTCGACCGGCAGCGCCGCGGCGACGAGGGCCCGCGCCGCGCGACTTCGCTCGGCTCCGGTTTCATCATCGATGCGAGCGGCTACATCGTCACCAACAACCATGTCATCGAGGGCGCCGACGAGATCACCGTCAAGCTGCACGATAATACCGAGCTCAAGGCGACGCTTGTCGGCATCGACGAGAAGACCGACCTGGCGCTCCTCAAGGTCGAGCCGACCGAGCCCTTGCCGGCGGTGCAGTGGGGCGATTCGGACGAAACGCGGATCGGCGACTGGGTGCTCGCGATCGGCAACCCCTTCGGCCTCGGCGGCTCGGTCACGGCCGGCATCGTCTCGGCCCGGCAGCGCGACATCAATGCCGGCCCCTATGACGATTTCATCCAGACCGACGCCTCGATCAATCGCGGCAACTCCGGCGGCCCGATGTTCGACATGGACGGCAACGTCATCGGCATCGCGACCGCGATCTATTCGCCCTCCGGCGGCAGCGTCGGCATCGGCTTCGCGATCCCTTCGAACCTCGCCCGCACCGTCATCGACCAGCTCCGCGATTTCGGCCATGCCCGCCGCGGCTGGCTCGGCGTGCGGATCCAGAGCGTCAGCGACGAGCTTGCCGAGGGGCTTCGGCTGCCCTCCGTCACCGGCGCCCTCATCGCCAACGTGACCGAAGGCGGGCCCGCGGAAGCGGCCGGCATCCGCCAGGGCGACGTGGTGCTCGAGTTCGACGGCAAGGCGATCGACGAGATGCGGAAGCTGCCGCGCGTCGTCGCGGAGACGCCGATCGACAGGAAGGTCCCGGTCGTGATCTGGCGTCAGGGCGACCGCCTGACCGTCGATGTCGTGGTCGGCGAGCTCGACGAGGCGACGGACATGGCCGCCGCGGAGGAACCGGAAGGCCAGAAGACCGGCCCGGACTTGCGGGCGGGCGAGATCGAGCTGCTGGGGCTTTCCGTCACCGAGATCACGGAGGAGCTGCGCGGGCAGTTCAATGTCGATCCCGAGGTGACGGGCGTGGTCGTGCTGGACGTGGCAAAGCAGGGACCGGCGGCGGAGAAGGGCATCGAGGCCGGCGACGTCATCGTCGAGGTGGATCAGAAAGCGGTCGCCAAGCCCGCCGACGTGTCGCAGCAGGTCGAGAGCGCCAAGGAGAACGGCTACCGGGTCGTGACGCTGCTGATCTATCGCGGCGGCGACTACCAGTGGGTGGCGGTCCGCATCGACCAGGGCTGAGCCTCCGATTCGCGGGCCCGCGGGCTAGTCGCGGCGGACGCTGCCCCCAATGACGCGCTCGCCCGAGGCGCCCCCCGACGCGCTGATCGTCGCGGGGCCGACCGCCAGCGGAAAATCCGCCTTCGCCCTTTCGATCGCCGAGCGGCTCGGCGGCACGCTCATCAATGCCGACAGCATGCAGCTCTATCGCGACCTCGCGGTCCTGACCGCGCGCCCGGACGCGGCGGCGCTCGCCCGCGCGCCGCATCGGCTGTTCGGCAGCCTGGATGCCGCGGACGGCTGCTCGGTCGGGCGCTGGCTGACGCTCGCCGAGACCGAGATCGGCAAGACCATCGCCGCGGGTCGCCTGCCCATTCTCGTCGGCGGCACCGGCCTCTATTTCCGCGCGCTGACGGCCGGGCTCGCCGCGATCCCGCCCGTACCCGCCGCGATCCGCGACGCGCTTGCGGATCGGATGCGCCGCGACGGCGCGCCGGCCATGCATGCGGCGCTTTCCGATGTCGATCCGGCGACGGCGGCGCGGCTCGCGCCGCGGGACGGCCAGCGCATCCTCCGGGCGCTCGCCGTCGAGGAGGCGACGGGGCGGCCACTCTCCGCCTGGCTCGCCGTCTCCGGCGCCGCGCCGCGCTACCGCTACGCGGCCTATCTTCTCGATCCGCCGCGGGCGCAGCTCTATGCCGCCTGCGACGCGCGGCTCGCCGCCATGATGGAGGCCGGTGCGCTCGAGGAGGCGCGGGCGCTCCTGGCGCGCAAGCTCGACCCGGCCCTTCCCGCCATGAAAGCGATCGGGGTCGCGGAGATCGGGCGGTATCTGGCGGGGAGCGGAAGCCTGGAAGCTGCGGTTGCTGCAGCGCAGCAGGCAACCCGGCGTTATGCCAAACGTCAGACCACCTGGTTTCGCCACCAGATGCCGGAGGCGACCCGCCTTCCGATCGACCTCCAGATCGAGAAATATTCAGAAAGATTCTTTCCAGAAATCTTTTCGAAGTTTTCTGTTTCCGGTTGACCTATCCGAGTCGAGCCACTAGGGTGGCGCACCTGCACGCCGCTGGCGGCCGGAATGGAAGCTTTTTGCGTCTGCGAAATGCGCCTGCCCGACGCCGCGGCCACGTCGATCGGAAGAGAGATTTTGTCATGGCCGCGCAAGAAATGAACGGAGCCGCTGTCGTCATCCGTGCCCTCGTGGATCAGGGCGTGGATGTCGTATTCGGCTATCCGGGCGGCGCGGTGCTGCCGATCTATGACGAGCTGTTCAAGCAGAACCAGCTCCGCCACATCCTCGTGCGCCACGAGCAGGCGGCCGTCCATGCCGCCGAAGGTTACGCGCGCTCGACGGGCAAGGTCGGTGCGGTGCTGGTCACCTCGGGTCCCGGCGCCACCAACGCGGTCACGGGCCTCACCGACGCGCTCATGGATTCGATCCCCGTGGTGTGCCTCACCGGCCAGGTGCCGACGCATCTCATCGGCAACGACGCCTTCCAGGAAGCCGACACCACCGGCATCACGCGCCCCTGCACCAAGCACAATTACCTGGTGAAGAACGTCGCCGATCTCGGCCGCACGATCCACGAGGCGTTCTATGTCGCGAGGAGCGGCCGGCCCGGCCCCGTGGTGGTCGATCTGCCGAAGGACGTGCTGCAGGCGAAGACGACCTATAGCGGCGGCGCCAAGGCGACGACGGTGCGCCATCGCAGCTACAACCCGCAGGTCAAGGGCGATATCCGCCGGATCGAGGAAGCGGTCGAGCTGATGGCGAAGGCCAAGCGGCCGGTCTTCTATTGCGGCGGCGGCGTGATCAATTCCGGCCCCGCCGCTTCGCAGCTCCTGACGCAGTTCGTCAAGCTCACCGGCTTCCCCATCACCCTGACGCTGATGGGGCTCGGCGCCTACCCGGCTTCCGACCCGCAGTTCCTCGGCATGCTCGGCATGCACGGCACCTACGAGGCCAACCTCGCGATGCACGACGCGGATCTGCTGATCAATATCGGTGCCCGCTTCGACGACCGCATCACCGGCCGCCTCTCGGCCTTCTCGCCGGGGTCGAAGAAGATCCATGTCGATATCGACGCTTCGTCGATCAACAAGAGCGTGCGGGTGGACGTGCCGATCATCGGGGACGTCGCCCATGTGCTCGAGGACGTGATCAAGCTCTGGAAGGCGCGGCAGGCGCGGCCCGACGCCAAGGCGATCGACGCCTGGTGGAAGCAGATCGAGACCTGGCGCGCGCGCGACTGCCTGAAGTTCCGGAACTCGGACAAGGTGATCAAGCCGCAATATGCGCTGCAGCGGCTCTATCATGCGGTCAAGGGCAAGGACGTCTACATCACGACCGAGGTCGGCCAGCACCAGATGTGGGCGGCGCAGTTCCTGAAGTTCGAACAGCCGCATCGCTGGATGACCTCGGGCGGACTCGGCACCATGGGCTATGGCCTGCCGGCCGCCATCGGCGTCCAGGTCGCGCACAAGGATTCGCTGGTCATCGACGTGGCGGGCGAAGCCTCGATCCTGATGAACATCCAGGAGATGTCGACCGCCTGCCAGTACAAGCTGCCGGTCAAGATCTTCATCCTGAACAATCAGTGGATGGGCATGGTCCGGCAGTGGCAGGAGCTGCTGCATGGCGGGCGCTATTCCGAGAGCTACACCGACTCGCTGCCCGATTTCGTCAAGCTCGCCGAGGCGTTCGGCGCGGTCGGCCTCAAGGCGACGAAGCCGGGCGAGGTCGACGACGTCATCGCCGAGATGATCAGGCTGGATCGCACCGTCATCGTCGATTGCCAGGTCGATCAGACGGAGAACTGCTTCCCGATGATTCCGTCGGGCGCCGCCCACAACGAGATGCTGCTCGGTCCGGAGGACGAGGCGAAGCCGGTTTCCGAAGAAGGCATGGTGCTGGTCTAGTCGTCATGAGCGAGATGCAGAAGATCGAGCGCCACACCATCTCGGTGCTGGTGGACAACGAGCCGGGAATTCTCGCCCGCGTGGTCGGGCTGTTCTCGGGCCGCGGCTACAACATCGAAAGCCTTACCGTGGCGGAGGTCGATGCGAAGGAGCATTTCTCGCGCATCACCGTGGTCACCAACGGCACGCCGATGATCATCGAGCAGATCA
>CAZMUZ010000045.1:0-27068 GCA_964569315.1 uncultured Rhodospirillaceae bacterium
GGCTGCAGATCAACGCGCAGAACTGCGTCCACTGCAAGACCTGCGACATCAAGGATCCGGAGCAGAATATCAACTGGGTAGTGCCGGAAGGCGGGGGCGGCCCCAACTACCCCAATATGTGACGAAGCCGGCATGTGACGAAGCCGGCGACACGGCCGGCCAAGACCGCTAGGGCCCGGATAGGCTAAGATGCGATCGGCGTTCGGCGAAAGGCGAAACAGTTGAGCAAGCATGGGTTTCTGCGTCTCGGCGACTGGCGGCGTCCCCTGCTGCTGGGCGCGGCGGTGCTGCTGACGGCCTGCCAGCCGCAGTCCGAGAGCAAGGCGGAGAGCGCCGCGGAAGCGACGAGCGAGGCGCCGCTGACGCCATCGCCCTACGGCCACTACCTCGCGGCGCGCCAGGCGGAGGTCGAGCGGGACAACAGCCGCGCGGCCGACCTCCTCGCCGTCACCATCGCCGAAGATCCCGACAATCTCGATCTGCTCAACGAATCCTTCCTGCTGCTGGCGAGCGAGGGACGGATCGAGGAAGCGGCGAACGCCGCCGAGCGGATCGACGCGCTCGACCCGAAATCGCAGACGGCGGGCATGGTGCTCGCTGCCCGCGACATGATCGCCGGCGATTACAAGACGGCAGACGTCCGGCTCGCCAAGCTGCCGGAGGAAGGGGTGAACCGCCTCGTCCTGCCGATGGCGCGCGCCTGGCTCGCGCTTGCCAACAAGGGGCCCGACGAGGCGCTGAAGGTGCTGGACGGGCTGAAGGCGATCCCCGGCCTCGAGCCGATGGTCCATCTCCATGCCGGCGCCATCCTGGACGTCGCGAACCGCATTCCGACGGCCGAAGCGGAATTCAAGCAACTGGTCGAGGCCGAGGGCACCACGCTTCGCGTGGTGGAGATCGTCGGCAACTTCTATCAGCGGCACGGCACGCCCGCGCAGGCGCGCGCCGTCTACGACAAGTTCCTCGCCGAGAACCCCGAGAGCACCGCGCTCGAGGTTCCGATGGCGGCCCTTGCCGCCGGCAAGGCGCCGGCGCCGGTGATCGCCGACGCCCGCGACGGGCTTGCCGAAACCTTCTTCAACCTGGCCTCGATCCTGTCGCGCGAGGAGGTGATCGATACGGCCATGGTGTTCCTGCGCGTCTCGCTCGCCCTCAAGCCGGACTACCCGATCGCCCAGACGCTGCTCGGCGAGATGCTGGCCGGGCAGGGCCGGACCGCGGATTCGGTCGCCGCCTATCGCAAGGTCGCGCCCGACTCCTCCTTCGCCTGGCCGGCGCGCCTCGAGGTCGCCAAGGGGCTCGACGATATCGACCGGACCGACGAGGCGATCTCGATGCTGCGCGCCATGATCGAGGAGCGGAAGGACCGTAGCGATGCGGCCACCACCCTCGGGAACATCCTGCGCAGCCACGAGCGCTTCGAGGAGGCGGCCGCCGCCTACGACATCGCGGTCGCGCGCATCGAGAAGCCGCGGCCCGAGAACTGGCCGCTCTTCTATTCGCGCGGCATCGCGCTCGAGCGCATCAAGCAGTGGGACCGCGCCGAGGTCGATTTCAAGCGCGCCCTCGAGCTCGAGCCCGAACAGCCCTATGTGATGAACTACCTCGCCTATAGCTGGATCGAGCAGGGGCAGCATTTCGACGAAGCGCTGAAGATGCTCGAACGCGCGGTCGATCTGAAGCCCGAGGACGGCTACATCGTCGACAGTCTCGGCTGGGTGTATTACCGCCTCGGCCAGTACGACAAGGCGGTGGTCACCCTCGAGCGTGCGGTCGAGCTCGAGCCCGCGGACCCGACCATCACCGATCATCTCGGCGACGCCTACTGGAAGGCCGGGCGCAAGAACGAGGCCCGCTACCAGTGGCGCCGCGCGCTGCTGTTCGATCCCGAGGAGGATCAGGTCGCGCCGATCCAGGCGAAGGTCGAGCGCGGCCTCGTCGGCGGCACCTGACCGCCTTGGGCGGGGCGGCGATCCGCGTCGCGGCGCGGGCCAAGATCAATCTCTACCTGCAGGTCACCGGGCGGCGCGCCGACGGCTATCACGAGCTCGACAGCCTGGTGGCGTTCGCCGATCTCGGCGACAGCGTCGAAGCGGCACCGGCCGCGGATCTGAGCCTCGCCATCGAGGGTCCGTTCGCCGCCGGCCTTTCGAGCGGTGCGGACAATCTCGTTCTCCGCGCGGCGGCGGCGCTGCGCGACGCGCTCGCCGCGAAGGGCGCCGAGGTCGGCGGTGCGCGCCTCGTCCTCACCAAGAACCTCCCGGTCGCCTCCGGCATCGGCGGCGGCTCGGCCGATGCCGCGGCGGCGCTGCGCGCGCTCCGGACGCTCTGGAAGTCGCCGCCCGGCCTGGTCGATCTCGCGGCCCTCGGCCTCGGGCTCGGCGCCGATCTGCCGGTCTGCCTCGCCGGCGGCCCGCGCTTCGTCGGCGGCATCGGCGAGCGGCTCGACCCGGTGCCGAGGCTGCCGGCGGCGTGGCTGTTGCTGGTCAATCCGCGCGTCGCCGTGCCGACGCCTGCCGTCTTCGCCGCGCGTCAGGGAAGCTTCTCCCCGCCGGCGCGCTGGTCCGACGCGACCCCGGATCTCGCGGCCCTCGTGCGGCGCCTGATGGGATGCCGCAACGATCTCACGGCGCCCGCGCGCTCGATAGCACCGGCGATCGGGGAGGTACTGGAGGCGCTCGAGGCGTTGCCGGGCGTCAGGCTCGTGCGGCTCAGCGGCAGCGGCGCTACCTGCTTCGGGATCTTCGCGACGGCGGCCGCGGCGGCGGCGGGGCGTGCGGAAATCGCGCGCCGGCATCCGGCATGGTGGAGCGCGGCGGCGCCGATGCTGACCGCCGATGCGGAGCCGCCGCTGGGCTGACGGTTGGGGCGCTGCGGGCTCTACCGGTCGGCGCGCATGCGCGGGCTGCCGCCGCGGACGGCGCGTCCTTACGGCGTGAGGTCGGCGACCACTTCGCGGAGCTCGTCGCGCAGCCCGACCGTCGCGACGCCGGTCGGCTCGCGGCCCGAGGCCGTCTCATATTCGCGGATCGCGATCTCGGTCCGGTCGTCGAGCAAGCCGTCGACGGTTCCGGGCTGGAACGCGGTTTTCTGCAGCATCTCCTCGATTTCCTTGATGCCGGCTTCGTCGGTGATCGCCGTCGCCGGATCCACCGCCGCGCCGCCGGCGGCCGGCGTCATGGAGTCTTCGAGCGAAACCCCGCCCGCGGCCGGCATCATGCTCTCCTCGATCGAGGCGTTGTCGGCGGTCAGCATCGCGCCGTCGCCGTCGTCCCGCGGCAGCACGGTCCAGGTAAGGGCGCCGATCGAGAGCGCGGCGAGCGCGCTCAGGGTGAAGCCCTGCACCAGCGTGCGCTGGGGCGCCGCCTTCCTGATCGGCCGCGCATCGTCCTCGCGAACGGAAAGCGGCGAGAGCCACGCCTGCATCTCCGGGTCCTTGACCGGCGGCGTGGCAACGATCAGACGTTCGGTATCGGCACTCTGGAACGCCTTGCGCATCGGATGTCCGATATCCTGCATGCTGACGATCCTCCCCTTGGCAAGATAATCTGCCGCGACATTCCGCAGCATCACAATAAATTTGTGACAAATCTTGGTTAACGTTTAGTCAAACGTTCTGATCTGGGAGGATGCTTTTACCGTTAACAGGAATGGACTAGCGTGCCGGACCATGACAGAAAAAGTCGCACTGATCACGGGCGTTACCGGCCAGGATGGCGCCTATCTCGCGGAATTGCTGCTTTCCAAGGGCTATGTCGTCCATGGGGTGAAGCGCCGTTCCTCCTCCTTCAACACCGGCCGGATCGACCACCTCTACCGGGACACACATGAGGCGAAAGTCCGGTTCTTTCTGCATTTCGGCGACCTGACCGACGCCACCAACCTGATCCGGCTGGTGGCCCAGACCCGGCCGACCGAGATCTACAATCTCGCGGCGCAAAGCCACGTCCAGGTCAGCTTCGAGACGGCCGAATACACGGCCAATGCCGACGGCATCGGCCCCTTGCGGCTGCTCGAGGCGATCCGCCTGCTCGGGCTCGAAAACCACACGCGCTTCTACCAGGCCTCCACCTCGGAGCTTTACGGCAACACGCCGCAGCGCCCGCAAAGCGAGACCACGCCCTTCGAGCCGCGCAGCCCCTACGGCGCCGCGAAGCTCTATGCCTACTGGATCACGGTCAATTACCGCGAGGCCTACAAGCTGCACGCCTCGAACGGGATCCTCTTCAACCACGAGAGTCCGATCCGCGGCGAAACCTTCGTCACCCGCAAGATCACGCGCGCCGTGGCGGCGATCGCGACCGGGCAGCAGGAGACCCTCTATCTCGGCAATCTCGACGCCAAGCGCGACTGGGGTCATGCGCGGGACTATGTCGAGGGCATGTGGCTGATGCTGCAGCAGCCGACGCCGGACGACTATGTGCTGGCGACCGGCGAGACCCATTCCGTGCGGGAATTCGCCGAGATCGCCTTCGCCGAGATCGACCGGCCGATCCGCTGGGAAGGCCAGGGGCCCGAGGAGCGCGGGCTGGACGCCAGGACCGGCGAGACGCTGATCCGGATCGATTCGCGCTATTTCCGGCCGACCGAAGTGGATTATCTGCTGGGCGATCCGACCAAGGCCAAGGCGCGGCTCGGCTGGCGCCACCGCACCAGCTTCAAGGAACTGGTGCGGGAGATGGTGGCCTCCGACCTCCAGGATCACCGCGACGGAGCGAAGCCCCATGACGGACAGGATTGACCCGCCCTTCACGCTCGCCGGCCGCCGCGTCTTCGTCGCCGGCCATCGGGGTATGGTGGGCTCGGCGCTGCTGCGCCGGCTGGCGCGCGAGCGCTGCGAAATCCTGACGGGGCGGCGCGCGGAAGCCGATCTCCGGCGCCAGGCCGAGACCGAGGCTATGCTTGCGCAGAGGCGCCCCGACGTGGTGATCGTGGCGGCGGCGACCGTCGGCGGCATTCTCGCCAATTCGACGCGGCCGGCCGAGTTCATCTACGACAACCTCGCGATCGTGACCAACCTCATCGAGGCGGCGCGGCGCGTCGGCGTGACGAAGCTCCTGTTCCTCGGCTCCTCCTGCATCTATCCGCGCGATGCCGTGCAGCCGATGAGCGAGGCGGCGCTGCTCACCGGCCCGCTCGAGCCGACCAACGAATGGTATGCGATCGCCAAGATCGCCGGGATCAAGCTCTGCCAGGCCTATCGCCGGCAATATGGCGTCGACTACATCTCGGCCATGCCGACCAACCTCTACGGGCCCGGCGACAATTTCGACCTGGCCTCGAGCCATGTCGTGCCGGCGCTGATGGCGAAGATCCACCGCGCGAAGCAGGAAGGCAGGGATGCGGTCGAGATCTGGGGCTCCGGACGCCCGCGCCGCGAGTTCCTGCATGTGGACGATCTCGCCGACGCGCTCGTCCATCTGCTGCAGCGCTATTCGGGCGAGAGCCACGTCAATGTCGGCACCGGCACCGACCTCTCGATCGCCGAGCTCGCCGCGCTGATCGCGCGCGTGGTCGGCTATGGCGGCGAGTTCCGCTACGACGCCTCGAAGCCGGACGGCACGCCGCGCAAGCTGCTCGATGTGAGCCGCCTCGCCGGGCTCGGCTGGCGCGCCGCGATCCCGCTCGAGGAGGGGCTCGCCCGGACCTATGGCTGGTATCTGAAGGAAGGGCTCGCGGCCGCCTGAGGCGGCGGCTGGCGCCCCACGCCGCCGGCCCTCCGATTGCGGCTCATCCCGGTTTGCGCTAAAGCTGCGCCCGCGCTCGCGGGGGAGGCCGGCCGGCTCGCGCCGGCCCGTCGCGAAACCCCGCGCCGGGCATTGGGGCGTAGCCAAGCGGTAAGGCAGCGGATTTTGATTCCGCCATTCGGAGGTTCGATCCCTCCCGCCCCAGCCAGCCGCCCGCGTTCCCGCGCAGGTCATGGCCGCGAAGCGCGCCAGGAAACGCTGCTGCGAGCGCCTTACTTCTCCGCCCGCACGGCGCCGCCGAAGGTGATCGGCACCGTGATCGAGGTTTCGCCGGGCGCGGGCGGGAAGGGCGCGTCGCCGAAGCTTTCGAGCAGCGCCAGCTTGATCGGCTCCCATTCGGCGCTGCCGAACTGCTCGTGCATCACCCGGTCCAGCAGCACGCGCACCTTCATCACCTTGCCCTGGGGCGCCACGCTGAGGCGCACCACCAGCGGCCCGTGCAGCCGCTGCACGATCTGAAGACGCTCCGCGGCGAAGCGGGAGATCGCCGCGCGCACGGCCGTGCCGACCGCTTCGCGCGGCAGCGCGCCGGTGACGATGGCGCCGGCTTCCTCGATATGGCCGTGCAGCACGCAGCGCCCCTCGAGCGGATCCATCGAGCCCGCGACCCGCTGCACCCCATGCACCATGCGGTCGTCGAACAGCACGAGCCGGTTGAAGCGCGGCTCGATCAGGTCGTAGAGCCCGGTGCCGGCATTGGCCTTGCGCAAATTGCGGCGGAAGGGATCGCCTTCGTGGAGCACGATCGTCTCGCCGCCGATGCTGCGGCGCTCGAGCGGCGTCAGCGAATAGACATAGCCGAAGCGGCCGTTCTTGGAATCGTTGTGCAGGCCCTGGCTGCAGCCATCGACATAGAGGCTGAGAAACGGCCAGGTCACCATGCCGAGCCCGAGCCTGTCGCCGGCCCAGCGCCGCAGGGCGGCGAAGAACGACTCCATGTTGGCGGGCCGGATCACCTTCTCGGGCTGGGTGCGGAGATAGGTGTAGAGATTGGGCACGAACCAGTAGTTCCAGACCTGGTGCGTGTCCGCCCCGTGCTGCATCGGTTTCGAAAAATGCGCGACGATGTCCTCGCGCATCGCCGTCGCGAGCTCGGCCGGCAGGAAGTCGTCGACGACGAGGAAGGGCGCCGTCATGGGCGGCGACGGCGTCGTCGAGCCGGTCATCGGACTGGTCATCGGACTGGTCATCGGATTCTGGGCCTGCACGCTGCCTCTCCCACAGGGTCAGCCGCGCCCCGATGCTAGCAGCGGCCCCGGGCCGCCCCTCACAAACTATGTCAGCCCGGCGGAAGGCCCGCGCAACCGCCGACGCCCGCCCCTCACACCACCGTCAGCCGGACAGGCACGTTGTTCCGCGTGGCGTTGGAATAGGGGCAGACCTGATGCGCCTTGGCGACCAGCGCCTCGGCTTCCGCGCGGGGCACGCCGGGCAGCGAGATATCCAGACCCACCTCGAGGCCGAAGCCGCCTTCCGACCGCGGCCCGATGCCGACCGTCGCCGTCACCTTGGTGTCGTTCGGCACTTTCGGCCCGCCCTGGCTCGCGACGAACTTCATGGCGCCGAGGAAGCAGGCGGAATAGCCCGAGGCGAAGAGCTGCTCGGGATTGTTGCCGGGGCCGCCGGCGCCGCCGAGCTCCTTCGGCGTCGCGAGCTTCACCTTGAAGCTGCCGTCGGCCGTCGCCGCCTCGCCGTCGCGGCCGCCGGTTGCCGTGGCCTTGGTCGTGTAGAGCACCTTCACGGTCATGGGTCTCTCCTTCGTTTGCGGGTTCCGGACGATGCCGGCGGCGCGTTGCGGGACAGGCGACAGCGGGCGGGGAACGCCCGGGCGGCAGCTCTCGCGGCGCCTGACCGCCTTCGAGATTAGTCCCGGGTCTCTTTCGCCGTCCAGCCGAGCTCCATCGCCTTGCGCACCGCCTGGGTGCGGTTGGCGACGCCGAGCTTGCGATAGATGTTGCTGAGATGGCCGGCGACCGTCACCACCTCGACCTCGAGCCGGCGGGCGATCTCCTTGTTGGAGACGCCGGTGGTGAGAAGCGAGAGCACATGGCGCTCGCGATCGCTGAGCGCGCCGCTCGGCCCGTTCACATGGCCGTCGGCGGCGGTGCCCGAGGCCAAAGGATGGTCGAACGCCATCCCTTCGAGGAGCTGCGGATCGGGGATGTAGCGCTGTCCCGACAGCACGAGCTGGAGCGCTGCGATCATGCCCTTGGACGACATGGTCTTCGGGATGAAGCCGGCGGCGCCGGCGGCCATGGCGCTTTCCACGAAGGCGGGCTCGGTCCAGCCGGTCAGCAGCACCACCGGCACGCCCGGATGGTATTGCCGGATGCGTTCCAGCCCGACGAGGCGGTTCATGCCGGGCATCTTCACGTCGAGCAGGATCAGGTCGAGCTTCACGCCCTGGGGCACGCGCGCGAGCGCCTCGCCGAGGGTGCCGGCATGGAGGACCTCGACCGTCGGTTCCCACCGCTTCAGCAGCAGCTCGAACGTCTCGCGCACCAGGTCGTGGTCGTCGGCGAGCAGAATTCTCATCGTCCTCGCGGCCTCGCGCTCGGGCGGTAGGCGCGCCGACCGGAGGCGGCCCGCGTCCTGGCCGACGCCCGCAACGCCCGGACGGCCGCGGAACACCGCCGCCTCCCGTTCGCAACACTATACGAACATATGGTTCGGACAAACGAATGAAGGGTCGCGCGCGCAATCCGCCGTCAAGCTTTTGCGGCGATTCTGTTCTCGCGGGGCCGATGAATTCGAACGGTCCCGACGGTTTGCCAGGAGGCGGGCCGTTAAGCGGCGGGCCCAGTCTTTCGCCGCGAAGCCTCGGGATCTTCGGCAGATCCTGTGCGTCAGCAGCCGGCCCCGGCGACCTGTCCCCCCCTTCAGGTCGGTCGGGGCCGAACTGCCGCGGAGGGAAAGGTCGAGTAGAGGCTGCGCTCGATCGTTGTCGTTCTCTTAACCACACCGCCGGCGGCGACCTCGTCGCGCCCGGCGGCGGCAAAGTCGATGTGATGGATTCCGGCGTCGATACCGATTTGCTCGAACTTCGCTCGAATCTGCGCGGGCGGGAACAGCTCGCGGTTCTGGACTACTGGTGCGAACGGCGCGGCTCGCGCCGCATGCCCGCGCGCGCCGATCTCGACCCGCTGGCGCTCGCCAGGCTCATGCCGAACATCATGCTGGTCGAGACCGCCGGCACCGACTGCGCGCGCTATCGCTACCGGCTGGTCGGCACGCGCGTGGTGCAGGCGACCGGCGAGGATCGCACCGGCCGGCATTTCGCCGAGGTCGCGTTCTTCCGGCAGCATCCGGAAGAGCTGCAGCGTTACGCGGCCGTCGCCGTCTCGCGGCGCCCGGTCTTCACGCTCGAGCCCTTCACCAACCAGGCGCACGGCACCACCTACGATGCGGAACGGCTGATGCTGCCGCTCGGCCGCGCGGACGATCATGTGGACATGATCCTCGCCCATTTCCGCTTCTGCAGCGGGCCCTATCGCTCGGCGTCCTAGAGCGCGTTTCCTCGAGGTTGAACCGGAACGCGCTCCGGATTCATTGGTCCGGTCGCATTTTCTGACGCGAACCGGTGCCCACTTCGCGGGAAAATGCTCCGGCGTCCGATCGTCCCGAGCCGGTTCGGCGGCCGGCGCGAACCCCGCCGGGGGCCGATACCCTAGTCGCGATCCCTGAATTCGCCGAGCAGGCTTTCGGCTTCCGCCTCGTAGCCGCGCTCCTCGGCCCTGAGCCGCGCCAGCCCGACGATCTCGTTGAAGCTCGCGAAATCGACCATGCGGTCGACGAAGCCGAGCGTGCTGCCTTCTCGCTTCAGGAGCGCATAGAGCTCCGCCACGGCGGCGGCGATCGCATAGCTCGCGGCGACCGGGAACGCGACCATGGCGTAGCCGATCGCGTCGAGCGCGGCGGCGTCGAGCGGCGGGGATTTGCCGCCCTCGACGTTGTTCGCCATGCAGGGCGCCGGGATCTCGGCGCAGATCCGGCGCATCTCGTCGACCGTGAGCGGCGCCTCGACGAACAGCATGTCGGCGCCGGCTTCGCGGTAGAGCTGGGCGCGCCCGATCGCCGCATCGAGCCCCTCGACCGCGCGCGCATCGGTCCGCGCCATGATGACGAGGTCGGCGTCGCGCCGCGCATCGAGTGCCGCCTTGAGCTTCGCCACCATCGCCGCGGGCTCGATCACGCGTTTTCCGTCCATATGGCCGCAGCGCTTCGGCGCCACCTGGTCCTCGATGAAGAGACCGGCGACGCCGGCCCGCTCATAGGCGCGCACGGTCCGGGCGACATTGGCGGTGTTGCCATAGCCCGTGTCGGCGTCGGCGAAGACCGGCAGCGCCGTGAGGTCGCAGAGCCGCGCGTAGGAATCCGCCATCTCGCTCATCCCGAGCTGCCCGATGTCGGGCGCGCCGAGAAGGCTCGCGGTCGTGGCATAGCCGCCGCAGGTCACGGCGGCGAAACCCGCCTGTTCGGCAAGGCGCAGGGTGAGCGCGTCATGCACGCCCGGCAGCAGCAGGATCTCCGGTGCTTCGACGAGCTCGCGGAATCTGGTGGTGCGTCGCATGGCGCTCCTGCTCTGCAGCCCGGCGGCCTCTCGCGCCGCAATCCGCGAGAGCATAGCGGCGGCGGCCCGACCAAATCGAGGCCCCGTCGGGGGGGGCGGCCCGACCAAATCGAGGCCCCGTCGGGGCGGCGCCTCGGCCGATCGACACCTCATCGACCCGGCAAGGGGCGGATGCCATATTTATGCCGTGATCGGGGCCCAGGCTCCCGGCATTCGCTCCATCCGAGGGGGGACATCACCGGTGACTGGCTGGTTTGGCAGCGCATTGGGTATCGCCATCCTCGCGATCGCCGTTTCGCCGGCGGTGGCGGGGCCGCGGCCCACCGACATCTTTTTCCGCTATCACGCGGCGATCAATGCGGCACAGCTCTGCGAGGGCTGGCGGCTGGAGCCGAAAGGCTATGCAGACCCCGAATGGTCCCGCATCGCGGCCGATCGCAATCGCATGGATCGCGTGATCGCGCAGAAGACGCCCGGCGAGCTTTCCTCGACGCAGCGCCTCGGGCTCATGCTGTCGGCGAAGGACATCTCGACCCGGGTGATCGCCGAATCCGGCTGCGATGCGCCCCGGGTGCAGGGCTGGCTCTCCGTCTTCCATTCCGACCTGGAAACGGTGCTGGCGCGCTAGAGTTGCCTCGGGGCCGGTTCGGGCTCGAGGCCCGTGAATCTGCTCCGGCGGGCCGCCGGAACCTTGCGCAAGCGCGCGAGTTCCTAGAGCTTGGCGTCGCTGACCATCGCCGCCAACCATCGCCGAAGAGGGTTCGCCCATGGCTTCCGTTCGTTCCACCGGCCTCCTGGCCGGCGGCCTGCTTGCCTTGCTCGCCTTCATCGCCGGGCCGCTCCGCGCCGACGATGCGACCGACGAGATGCTCTTCAAGCGCTATCACCAGGCGATCCACACCGCGGCGCTCTGCGAGCATGAAGCGCTCGAGCAGAAGGGCGTGGACGATCCCAACGCCGCCGAGGCGCAGGAAGCCCAAGATCGCATGGGGGCGGTGATCAACGATCGGCTGATGGGCCAGATCTCCGCCGGCCGGCGCCTCGCCCTCATCGAGGAAGCCAAGGCCGAGGTCGATCATGTGATCCAGACCGAGGGCTGCGACAGCGGTTCGGCCCAGGATTGGCTCGCGGTCTTCTACGCCGAGCTCGAGCCGGCGCTCGAACCCTGAGCCCCGGCAAGCGGCGCGGGAGGCGGGTTGCCGTCCTGGCGCCCCGCCCGCCGTCACCTCGTTATTTCGCCGCGAGCTTCGCCGCGATCTCCGCGACGTGGCGGCCCTGGAAGCGCGCGAGCTCGAGCTCGTTCGGGCTCGGCTTGCGGCTGCCGTCCGGCCCGGCGAGCGTGGTCGCGCCGTAGGGCGTGCCGCCGGTGACCTCGTTCATCACGACGAGGCCCGGCGCGGAATAGGGCAGGCCGACGATGACCATGCCCTGATGCAGCAGCGTGCTGTGGAAGGAGGTGATGGTCGTTTCCTGCCCGCCATGCTGCGTCGCCGTGCTGGCGAAGACGCTGCCGACCTTGCCGATGAGCGCGCCCTTGCCCCAGAGCCCGCCGGTCTGGTCGAGAAAGTTCCGCATCTGCGCCGCCATGTTGCCGAAGCGGGTGGGGGTGCCGAAGATGATGGCGTCGTAGGCCGGCAGCTCGTCGACGGTCGCGATCGGCGCCTTCTGATCGAGCTTGAAGCCGGATTTCTTCGCGAGCTCCGCGGGCACGAGCTCCGGAACCCGCTTGATCGTGACCTCGGCGCCCGCGACGCCGCGCGCGCCTTCGGCAATCGCCTCGGCCATCGTCTCGATATGGCCGTAGCTGCTGTAATAGAGGACGAGAATCTTCGGCATGGCTGTCTCCCTGATCCGTGACGCGGGCCCTGGCGGCCGGCCTCCCCGATGAAGCTGGTGGCTCGCCGCGGCGGCGATAACCGCGCCAGGCGGCAAAAGACTGGCCACGACCCGTCAACAATCGCCGTCGAGCGCGGTTCCGTGGCGCTGTCGAAGGGCGGATTGCCGCGCCGGGCTCCGCCCTGGCTGACGTCACTCTCGGGCTTGACCCGAGGGCCCATCACGCCACCTTGTCACTCTCGGGCTTGACCCGAGGGTCCATTGCGCCGATGCGCGAGACTGGCGTTAGCGGTCACCGAAACCTGCCTCCGCCATGGATGTTCGGGTCAAGCCCGAACATGACGGGAAGAGATCGAGGGCCGAAGAGGTCGAGCCCGAACATGACGGGAGAGGTTGAGGGCCGGGGAGGTGAGCCTGAGGGCGATGACGAAGTGAACAGCTAACCGTCGCGATGCCCGGTGAGCGGCGGGAAACTACCGTCCCTCGCGGCGCCAGCCGAGGAGGGCGGTGCCGAGCAGCAGGATGAGCAGCAGCCAGACCGGCAGCAGCGGCGTCGCATCGACGCCGGTTACGACATAGTCCTCGTTGCTGCGGAGCCCGATCCAGTTGCTGCCGGCGGCATCGCGCCCCGGCCTTACCCGGCGGACCTGCGGCAGGGCGCCGTCGGCGATGCGGATGATGCCGCCGCCGCTCGCTTCCACCAGCGGCTTCGCCAGCGCATCGGTCGAGCGGAGATCGGCATATTCTTTGGAGTTGAGCGCGCCCGCCGCGGCGAAGGCGGTGCGCTCGCCGTCGCTCACCTTGTAGAGGCCGTTCTCCTCCGCGAGCGTCTCGGCGACGGCGCGCCCGTCGCCCTGGTCGGCGAGCGGCACGGCGATGCTGCGGCCGGAAGGCAGCGTGACCTCCACCGTCTCCGGCTGATCGCCGAGACTGCGCCGCGTGATACCGAGCTTGCCCTCGGCGATGACCGCGCGGAGATCCTCCTCCTCGAGCTCCGGCTCCTTCATCAGCCAGTGCGCCACGCGGCGCAGCAGCTCGGCCTGCGGCCCGCCGCCTTCGTAGCCCCGGGACCAGAGCCAGATCTCGTCCGAGAGGAGCTGCGCGACGCGGCCCTTGCCGATGCGGTTCAGCACCAGCAGTGGCTGACCCTCGAGACCGGTCATCACCGCCGAGCCCTGCATGACGTTCGCGCCGACCTGCCGGAACCAGCGGCCCCAGGCCGGCGGCTCGCTCCCGCCGCCTGGAAGCCCGGCCGTCACCGGATGGCGCCGGCCGATCTCGCTGATGGCGGGCTTGAAGCTGCCCTGCAGCACGTCGCCGGTCGGCGCCGCCGGGAAGATGCGCCCCAGGGGCGAGTTGTAGAGCGTGTAGGCGCCGGCGTAGGAGCTGCCGGCGGCATCGAGCAGCGCGCCGCCATCCTCGACGAAATGGGCGATGTTCTCGAGATAGGTGCGGGGCAGCACGCCGCGCCGCTGATAGCGGTCGAAGATGATGAGGTCGAACTCGTCGAGCTTCACCTCGAAGAGCTCGCGGATCGGGAAGGCGATCAGCGAGAGCTCGCCGATCGGCGTGCCGTCCTGCTTCTCCGGCGGACGCAGGATGGTGAAATGCACGAGATCGACGCCGGGATCGGCCTTCAGCAGGTTGCGCCAGGTGCGCTCGCCCGGATGCGGCTCGCCGGAGACCAGCAGCACGCGTAGGCGGTCGCGCACGCCGTTGATGGTGATGAAGGCGCGGTTGTTGGCGAGGGTGAGCTCGCGCGGGCCCGCCTGCACTTCGATCTCGAAGAGCGTCTGCCCCGCATGGTCGAGCTCGAGCTCGAGCGGCACTTCCTGGCCGATCGGCACGGTGACCGGCGGCTGCGGCTCGCCGTCGCGAAGGATGGTGACCTGGGTCTGGCGTGGCGCGCTTGCCTCGGCCTCGGGCGGCGCGCCCAGATCCTCGACGCGGATCGTCATCTGCACCGGCTGGCCGACGAGCCCGAAGCTCGGCACGGTCGGCACGGAGAGCCGCCGGTCGCCCTCGTCCGGCAGCCCGGTCAGCAGCAGATGGACCGGCGCCTCGAAGCCCAGCTTCGCGAGGTCGGGCGGCAGGTCGTGGATCTGGCCGTCGCTCAGCAGCACGATGCCGGCGATGCGGCTCGCCGGCACATCGGCCAGCGCCTGGGTCACCGGCCCGAAGAGCGCGGTGCCGTCGTCGCCTTCCTCGCGCCGCGGCCCGACGCGCACGACGCGCAGCTCCATGCCGGGAATCTCGCGGAGCCGCCGCTCGATCTCGGGCGCTGCGGCCGCAAGCTGGTCGGGACGCGGCGCCACCCGCTCGCTCGAGGACTGGTCGATCGCAAGCACCGCCACATCCTCGATCAGCCGCCGCTGCTCCTCGACCAGCGAGGGGTTGGCGAGCCCGGCCAGCAGGAGAAGGATCGCGGCCGCGCGCCAGCCGGCGCCGCGCGCGTGGCGCCAGACCGCGAGCGCCAGCATGAGCAGCGCCACGCCGCCCAGCGCCGCAATCAGCCACCAGGGCAGCAGCGGGGCGAAATCGATGCTGAGATGGCCGACCGTCATGCGAGGACCTCGGTCGGAGCCCGTCGAAGGATGAACCGCTCGATGCGATTCCCTCCCCCCTTGCGGGGGAGGGCGAGGGTGGGGGGTGTCGTGCCGACACGCATCGTCGTTCCGGCGCGGACGCGCCTACCCCTCACCCCTCCCTCTCCCGCAAGGGGAGAGGGGGATAGGCGAGCAAGGCCGAGCCGAACGGCCCTCATTGCCCGAGCCTTTCGAGAATGGCCGGCACATGGACCTGATCGGATTTGTAGTTTCCGGTCAGCGCATACATCACGAGGTTGACACCGAAGCGGTAGGCATATTCGCGCTGCTTCTGCCCGCCCGGCACGGTCGCGTAGATCGGCCGGCCTGAATCGTCGATCGCCCAGGCGGCGGCCCAGTCGTTGCTGCCGATCACGACCGAGGAGACGCCGTCATTGACGCGACCCTCGCCCTGCTCGACCCAGAGCGTGCCGCCGGCCCAGCGGCCGGGAAACTCGCGCAGGAGATAGAACGCCTTGGTCAGCACATGGTCGGGCGGCACGGGGATGAGCGCCGGAATGTCGAGCCCGCGCACGAGCTCGTTGAAGCGCGCCATGCCGGTGCCGGCATCGCCGTCGCGCGTATCGAAGAGAATGAGGCCGCCATTGCGGAGATAGAGGTTCACCCGCTGCAGCGCGTCGTCGGTAAGCGGGCGATTCTCCGGCGCGATCGGCCAATAGATCAGCGGGAAGAACGCGAGCTCGTCGCGCGCGAGATCGATTCCGACCGGCTCGCCCACATCGACGGCGGTGCGCTGGCGGAGCACGAGGCTGAGGCCGAGCAGGCCCTGCTCGCTTTCGCGATCGACGGACTGGTCGTCGGTGCGCACGAAAGCGAGGCGCATGGCGCCGGTCATCTCCAGCGCGTAGTCGTCGCTGCCGGGGTCGGTCTGCTGCGCCGCCAGGGGCGTCGCCGCCGCGACCAGCAGGGCGAACGCCATGCCCGCCGCCACGCGGCTCGGGCGCGGCAGCAGCCCGCGCAACGCCAGCGAGATCAGGAGATCGCCGAGAAACAGAAGCAGCGCTGCGGCGAAGAGCCAGGGTTGCAGGTCGAACGCCCGGTCCGCGGCGCCGTAGGATTCCGTCGCCACCCCCTGCGGCAGGGCGCCGAGCGGCCGGAAATCGGCAAGGCCGGTGCCGAGATTGAGGGCCCGTTGCGTCGTCTCGCTGCCGTAGAAGCCGGGCGGGTGCTGCGGCCCGACTTCGCCCTTGTCGAAGATCGCGGCGGGTGCCGGGAGCGCCAGCGGCGGCGGCGCGCCGAGCAGGCCGAAGCCGTCGAGGCCGAGGCGCGGCGGCAGGCTTGTCGCCGCCGCTTCGCCGGCGACGCCTTCGCTCAGCGCCACGATGCGGTTCAGCATCTGCACGAAGAGGCCGGAAAGGGCGAGGTTCGACCAGTCGGCGTTGGCGGTGGTGTGAACCAGCACGAGCCAGCCCTTGCCGCGATGCTCGGCGGTGACGAGCGGCGTGCCGTCGGTCAGCGTCGCCCAGGTCTTGTCGCCGAGCGAGAGCTCCGGCTCGGCCAGCACCTGGCGATAGATCCGGACGTCGGGCGGCAGTGCGAGGCCGGCGAAGGGTGTGCTCGGGCCGAAGGGGGCGATCTCGGCCGGCTGCTCCCAGGTGAGCGCGCCGCCGAGCGTGCGGTCGCCGCCGCGAAGCTGCACCGGCAGCAGCGCGTCCGCATTCTGCGCCAGCCGCGGCCCGGCGAAGCGCAGCAGCATGCCGCCGCGCTCGATCCAGCCCTGGAGCGCCCCGGTCTCTTCCTCGGTCAGGCTGCCGACATCGGCCAGCATCAGCACCGCGAGCCCGCGCTGGAGCAGGTCGGCGATGGTGCCTTCGCGGAGATCGGTGCCGGGGCCGAGCGCGCGGCGGAGATAGTAGAGCTCGCCGACCAGCGTCTCTTCCTCGCCGGCCTGGCCGCCGGAGACGAGGCCGATCGGCCGCTGGCGCCATTGCGCATCGACGAGGAAGGTGGCGCCCGCGGAAGGCTCGCCTTCGATCCGCACCGAGGCGATGCGGTTGCGCAGCTCGACCGGCAGCCGGATCGCATGGCTCGCGCTGCGCTGGCCCGCCGCGAAGCGGACGGTCTCGCGCGCCACCGGCCGGCCCTGCAGATCGCTCGCCACGATGGTGAAGGGATGTTCGCCGCCCGCCGCGACGCGCTCGAAATTGAGGGTGAGGGCGTCGGCGGCGCTCGCCGGCGGCCGCTGCAGGAGGGCGCGCGCCTCGGGCGGATCGAGCATGACCCGGAGCGGGCCGCGCTCGCGCAAAGCCAGTGCCAGACGCTCGGCGCCGTCGGACGGCTCGGTTGCGCCTGCGTCCGCCCCTGCGTCCGCCCCTGCGCCCGCCCCTGCGCCCGTGACGTCGGCGATGCCGTCGCTGAGCCAGACGCTTTCCAGGGCGCCGGCCGGGAGCTGTTCGAGGGCAGCCGCGGCGGCGCGCCGATCGGTCGACCAGGGTTGCGGCGCTATGAGTTGCAGCGCACGCGCCGCTTCGCCGGCCTCCATGAGCCCGCTCGGCGAGATCGGCCGGCCGTCGCCTGAGGGCGCCGTCGCGAGAAGCGCCACCGGGCGCTCGGCGCGCCCCGCCTCGGCGACGAGGTTGCGCATGGCGGCGGCACGCGATTCCCAGCGCGGCGCCGACGCCCAGCCATTGTCGACGACGATGAGGAGCGGTCCGGCGCCCTCGATCGGCGGGCGCGCATTCAGGAGCGGTCCGGCCAGCGCGAGGATGAGGAGGCTCGCGATGGCGAGCCGCAGCAGCAGCAGCCAGAGCGGGGTGCGGTGCGGCGTCTCCTCGCGCGGCGCCAGGCCGAAGAGGAGCCGGATCGCCGGGAAGGCGATGCGCTTCGGCGCGGGCGGCGTCACCCGCAAGAGCCACCAGAGCACCGGCAGAGTCAGCAGCGCCACCAGCACCCAGGGCGTCACGAAGGAGAGCGGGCCCAGCCCCAGCATCGCTCAGCCCGGCCGCTCGGTGAGGCGGCGATGCAGGGCGAGGAGCGGCGCCTGCGGCGGCCGGTCGGTGGTGGTACGGGTGGCACTCCAGCCGATGGCGCGCGCGAGATCGGCGAGGCCCGCGCAATGGGTCTCGAAGCGCTCGCGATACTGGTCGCGCACCATCTCGACGCGCCCCAGCAGCAGTGCGCCCTCGGTCTCGAGCCCTTCGAACCGGACGCGGCCGAGGAAGGGCAGGGATTCTTCCGCCGGATCGAGGAGCTGCAGGATATGGCCATGCACGCGGGCCTCGGCGAAGCCTGCGAGGCTCCGCTCGATCTCCGGCAGGGGCGAAAGAAAGTCCCCGATCAGCACCAGCTCGGCATGGCGCGGCAGCGCGGCTGGCCGGGGCAGGCTCGCCTCGCTGTCGCGTTCGGCCAGCAGATGGCGCGCGATGCGGTCGATCGCGCTGCGGCCCGCCGTCGGCCGCATCCCGGCGCCGAGCAGCGCGACGCGCTCGCCGCCGGCCAACAGCAGGATCGCCAGCGCCAGCGTCAGGAGCTCCGCCTGCCCGGATTTCTCGGGCAGGTTCCGGTCCGAGCGGTAATGCATGGAGGGCGAGCGGTCGCACCAGAGGAAGATGCTCTGCGCCGCCGCCCACTCGGTTTCGCGCACGAAGACCGGATCGGCCTTCGCGGATTGCCGCCAGTCGATGGCACTGGTGGCGTCGCCCGGCTGGTAGCGGCGGAACTGCCAGAAGGTCTCGCCCTGGCCGACGCGGCGCCGGCCATGCTCGCCGAACTCGACCGTGGCCGCGATGCGATGGGCGGCCACCAGCAGCGGAGGCACGCGCGCGGCCAGCGCCTCGGCCCGGTTGCGGAGCGCGCCGCTCTCGGCGGTCATGGCTCGATCCCGAAGGGATGCGCCGACGAAGGAGACAAGGTCGCCGCCTAGCGAAGCGGCGCCGTCAGCCGCGCGATGATGTCGTCGAGCCCGACCCCGTCGGCGCGCGCGGCGAAATTGAGCGCCATACGATGGCGAAGGATGCTGGGCGCCAGCGCCAGCACGTCGTCCACCGAAGGCGCGAAGCGTCCTTCCATGAGGGCGCGGGCGCGGGCGCCCAGCATGAGCGCCTGGCTCGCGCGCGGGCCCGGACCCCAGGCCACATGCTTGCGGATGTCGGGAAGCTCGCTCTCGTCCGGCCGCCCGGCGCGGACGAGCGTCAGGATCGCCTCGACCACGCTCTCGCCCACGGGGATCATCCGCACGAGCTTCTGCGCCGCCTCGAGCTGCGTCGCGGTCATCACCGGCACCGCCTCGTCCTCGCGCGCGCCGGTGGTGGCGATCAGCATGTCGCGCTCGGCATCGCGCGCCGGGTAGCTCACGTCGATCTGCATCAGGAAGCGGTCGAGCTGCGCCTCGGGCAGCGGATAGGTGCCCTCCTGCTCGATCGGGTTCTGCGTCGCCAGCACATGGAAGGGGCGCGGCAGATCGTGCGGCTGGCCGGCGACGGTCACGCGATGCTCCTGCATCGCCTGCAGCAAAGCGGACTGCGTGCGCGGGCTCGCGCGGTTGATCTCGTCCGCCATGAGGAGCTGGCAGAAGACCGGTCCGCGGAGGAAGCGGAAGGAGCGGCGCCCCGTCTCGCTCTCCTCCAGCACCTCGGAGCCGAGGATGTCGGCCGGCATCAGGTCCGGCGTGCATTGCACGCGCTTGTCCTCGAGGCCGAGCACCACGCCGAGCGTCGCGACGAGCCGCGTCTTGGCGAGGCCCGGCACGCCGACCAGCAGCGCGTGCCCGCCGGCCAGCAGCGTAATTAGCGTTTGATCGACGATGGCCTGCTGGCCGAAGATCACCCGGCCGATGCTGCGGCGGACTTCTTGCAGCAATCGGCCGAGATCGGCGATGTCGGCCGCCAGCCGATCGCCGGTCGCCACGCTGTCGGGAGAATTCACCGCCGGCGGCTCCTGAGATGAGAGTGAAGAGCGAACATTCTATGACCGGCGACAGGGGCTCAGAAAGCACTCTTTCGTTACTGTCTCCGGGCGGCAGGAAGCTTCGCGATTGTGGCGATTTGACGATGCGAATCGCCCGCGACGGAACCTGGTACTACCAAGGGTCGCCGATCGGCCGGAGGCCGCTGGTGAAGCTGTTTGCGTCGGTTCTCCGGCGCGAGCCGGACGGTCGCTACTGGCTGGTCACGCCGGTCGAGCGCGGCACGATCGAGGTCGAGGATGCGCCCTTCACCGCGGTCGAAGTGACGGCCACCGGCGAAGGCCGCGACCAGTGCCTCGAATTTCGCACGAATCTGGACGAGATGGTGGTGGCGGACGAGGCGCACCCGATCCGGGTCGCGCACCACCCGGAGACGGGAGAGCCCAGCCCCTATATCATGGTGCGCGATGGGCTCGAGGCGCGCATGCTGAGACCCGTGTTCTACGAGCTCGTGGCGCTCGGCGAGATGCGCCGCATAGAGGGCGAGGAACGGCTGGGCGTATGGAGCAAGGGTCGATTCTTCAGCCTGGGACGCGTCGAGACGCCGCGCTGACCCTCGCGACGATCCGCGAGCGGCTGGCGCAGCACCGTCCCGGCCGCCGGCGCGCGCCGCCGGGCCCTGCGGCCGAGACCCTGCCGCTCGCGCCGCGCGGCGATCGCGGTCCCGATCTGCCGCCGCAGAGAAAGCTGGTGCCGGCGGCAGTGCTGGTGCCGCTCGTCGCGCGCGACGGCGCCCTGACCGTGCTGCTCACCCGGCGCACGGCGACGATGACCTCCCATGGCGGGCAGGTGAGCTTTCCCGGCGGGCGCATCGATCCGGAGGATGCCGACGCGGTCGCCGCCGCGCTGCGCGAGGCGGAGGAGGAGATCGGCCTCGCCCCGCGCCATGTCGCGCCGCTCGGGCGGCTCGACATCTATGTGACGGGGACCGGTTACGAGGTGGCGCCGGTGGTGGGTCTGGTGACGCCGCCCTTCGAGCTGGTCATGAATCCGACAGAGGTGGCGGCGATCTTCGAGGTGCCGCTCGAATTCTTCCTCGACCGGACGAACCACCGGCTCGGCAGCCGCACCTATGACGGGGTGCTGCACTACTTCTATGAGATGCCCTGGGGCGAGCATTATATTTGGGGAGCCACGGCCGGGATGCTGGTGAATCTCGCGGAGGTGCTGGGCGAAAGCGAATGAGACAGTTCCTCACGATCGTCATCCCGCTGCTGCTGCCGACATTGCTCTATTTCGGCTACCTCTCGCTGGTCCGCCGCCGGTCCGCGGGCGGCGGCGCGACGGTCGCCTCCGCCGACATTCCCTGGGTCTGGCTTGCCGGCGCCGGCGTGCTGCTGCTGGCGGTGACCCTGCTGGCGGTCGCGCTCTTCGGCGGCGCCGACCCCGGCAGCCACTACGAGCCGCCGAGGATGATCGACGGGCAGGTGCAGCCCGGCGGCTTCAGCGACTGAGGCGACCGGATCCGCCATGCAAACGCGTCGCCTGCCGCCGCAACCCTGGATGAGCGATCCGGCGACCGAGGCCGTGCTGCGCGCGCTCGCCGCGGACGGCGCCGAGATCCGCTTCGTCGGCGGCTGCGTGCGCGATGCGGCGGTCGGCCGCCCGGTCAAGGATATCGACATCGCGACGCCCGACAGGCCGGAGACGGTGACGGCCCTGCTGGAGCGCGCCGCGATCAAGGCGGTGCCGACCGGCCTCGCGCACGGGACCGTCACCGCGGTCGCCGACGGCCGGCCTTTCGAGGTGACGACGCTCCGGCGCGACATCGAGACGGACGGCCGCCACGCCCGGGTCGAGTTCACCGACGACTGGGTGGCCGACGCCTCGCGCCGCGACCTCACCTTCAACGCGCTCTCGCTCCGGCCGTCGGGCGAGCTCTTCGACCCCTTCGACGGCCTCGCCGATCTGCAGGCGGGCCGGGTGCGCTTCGTGGGCGAGCCGCGCGCGCGCATCGAGGAGGATGTGCTGCGGCTGCTTCGCTTCTTCCGCTTCTACGCCCATTTCGGCAAGCCGCCGCCGGACGAGGCGGCGCTCGCCGCCTGCACGGCGCTGGCGCCGAAGCTGCCGGATCTTTCCGGCGAGCGGGTGCAGGCGGAGCTCCTCAAGCTGCTGGCGGCGCCCGATCCGGCGCCGGTGATCGCGCTGATGCGCGATCGCGGGGTGCTGCAGCATCTGCTGCCCGAAGCCACCGCCATCGACCGCCTCGCCGGGCTGGTGCGGGCCGAGAACGCCTCGAGCAAGCCCGCCCAGAAAGCGGCTCCGATGCCGGAAGGCGCCACGCCTCCCGTGACGGAGGCGAAGGCCGCCGCGCCGAAAACTGCCGAAGCCATCGTTGCGAAGCCGGATCCGCTGCGCCGTCTCGCGGCCTTGCTGGTGGGCGGCGAGGGTGCTGCGCGCCGGGTCGGCGAGCGGCTGAAGCTCTCCGGCGCGGATCGCGACCGGCTGGTGCAGCTCGGCGACGCCTCCGATCTCGTGCCGTCGCTGGACGAGCGGGAACGCCGGCTCCGGCTCTATCGCTTCGGCCCCACGCTGTTCCGCGACCGCGCGCTGCTCGGCTGGGCGATCGCGCCGAAGAGCGATGGCGACTCCTGGCATGGTCTCGTCGCCATGGCCGAGGCGCCGATCCCGGAATTCCCCCTGAAGGGCCGCGATGCGCTGGAGCTGGGGCTCGCCGCGGGCCCCGAGGTCGGGCGGCTGCTCGCCGCGGTCGAGCGTTGGTGGACCGAGGGCGATTTCCGCGCCGATCGCAAGGCCTGCCTCGCCCGGCTGAAGGAGCTCGCCGGCCGTGCCGGCTGAGCCGGGTGCTGCGCCTGGCGCGCGCGATCGGGCGACCGGCCGCTGCCGGGAGGGCGAGGATTTCCTGCGGCAGGGCCGGCTCGATGACGCGGCGGCGGCCTTCTCGGAATCGCTCGCGCTCGATGCGGGGTCGCTCGTCGCGCGTGCGGGCCTTGCGCAGGCGGAGCAGCGGCGCGGTCGCTCGCGCGAGGCGGCGGCGCATTATCGCTGGCTGCTCGAGCGCGAGCCGCGCAACGCCTCCCTGCTGACCGCGCTCGGCCTTTGCCTCGAAGCGATGGAGGATGCCGCCGGCGCGGAGGATTGCTTCCGGCGGGCCGTCGCCCTGACGCCGCCGTTCGATGCCGCCCGCATCGCGCTTGCGCGCATCCTGGCGCGCCGCCACGAGCATCACGCGGCCTCGGTCCTGCTGCGCGAGGTGCTGTCGCGCGATCCGGAGAACCATCGCGCACGCGGCAATCACGCGCTTTCGCTGGTCGGTCAGGGGCTCGTCGCGGAAGCCATCGCGGAGTACGACCGCATCCTCGCCCGCGACCCGAACGACCGCACGGCCGGCAGCAACCGCCTGCTGGCGATGGCCTATCTGCCCGAGATCGATCCGCTGGTGCGGCGCGCGGCGGCCGTCGAATGGGGCAACCGCCTGACGGCCGGGCGGAGGCCGCTCCCGCCGGCCATCGTCGATCGCGATCCCGACCGTCCCTTGCGCGTCGGCTATGTCTCGGGCGACCTGCGCGGTCATCCGGTGGGGTTCTACCTGGCGGCGGTGCTGCCGCATCACGACCGCGCGAACTTCGCCGCGATCTGCTACGCGAACCGGACGGGCGGCGACGGCGTCACCGCCATGCTGCGCAAGGCCGCGGCCGGATGGCGCGAGGTCGCGGCGCTCGACGATGCCGCGCTCGCCGACCGGATCCGCGCCGATCGCATCGATATCCTGATCGACCTCTCCGGCCACACCGCCGGCAACCGCCTCGGCTGCTTCGCGTTGAAGCCGGCGCCGCTCGCCATGAGCTGGATCGGCTATGGCGGCACGGTCGGGCTCGCAACGATCGACCGCATCGTCGCCGACCGCCGCCTGCTGCGGCCTTCGGAAACCGGGCAGTTCCTGGAGACGCCGCTCTGGCTGCCGGATAGCTACGTCACCTTCGCGCCGCCGCCGGGCGAGCCGCCGGTCGGGCCGCCGCCCATGCTGGCGGGCGGCCGCATCGCCTTCGGCTGCTTCAACAACGCGACCAAGATCGGCCCGAAGGTGGTGCGGCTCTGGGGCCGGCTGCTGCGCGCCGTTCCCGACGCAACGCTGGAGCTCCGGACCGGGGCCTTCGGCGAGACCGCGACCGCCGAGCGCTTCCGCACGCTCTTCGCGGCGGAAGGGATCGAAGCTGGGCGGCTGCGCTTCGCCGGCCATTCCGATCACGCGGCGCTGCTCGCCGCCTATGGCGGCATCGACATCGCGCTCGATCCCTTTCCCTTCAATGGCGGGATCACCACGGTCGAGGCGCTGCGCATGGGCGTGCCGGTGGTCTCGCTCGAGGGCCGCAGCTATTACGGCCATCACGCCGAGAGCAGCCTTGCGGCGCTCGGCCTCGGCGAGCTCGTGGCGCCGGACGAGGCGGCCTATGTGGCGACGGCCGTCGCGCTTGCCGGCGACCCGGCGCGGCTTGCCAATCTGCGCGCGGGGATGCGCGAACGCTTCGCCCGGACGACGCTCGGCGACAATCCGCGCTTCGTGCGCGATTTCGAGGCGGGGCTGCGGCAGGCCTGGCGCGACTGGTGCGGGCGGTAGCGCCGCGGGCGGCTCAGGGCCAGCTCGCCTCGGGCGGCAGCGACATCAGGATCGCTTCCGTATTGCCGCCGGTCTTGAGGCCGAACTGCGTGCCGCGATCGTAGAGCAG
This sequence comes from uncultured Rhodospirillaceae bacterium, assembly GCA_964569315.1. Taxonomy (GTDB): domain Bacteria; phylum Pseudomonadota; class Alphaproteobacteria; order Dongiales; family Dongiaceae; genus CADEFF01. The sequence goes on from CAZMUZ010000045.1 coordinate 24,351, forward strand.
GTTGAACTCGGCATAGCGTCCGCGCCGGACGAGCTGGTGACGGCGCTGCTCGGCCGTCCAGGGCCGGTTCATGTGGCGGCGCACGAGCTGCGGATAGATCTCGAGGAAGCTCCTCCCGACCTCCTGGGTGAAGGCGAAATCCGCCTCCCAGTCGCCGCTGTCGAGATAGTCGTAGAAGATGCCGCCGACGCCGCGCGCCTCGCCGCGATGCGGCAGGTAGAAGTAGCGGTCGCACCAGGCCTTGTATTCCGGGTAATAGGCGGGGTTGTGGCGGTTGCAGGCGGCTTCGAGCGCCGCATGGAAATCGGCGGTGTCCTTCTCGTCGGGAACCATCGGCGTCAGGTCCGTGCCGCCGCCGAACCAGCGCCGCGTCGTCTCGATATGGCGCGTGTTCATATGCACGGCCGGCACCAGCGGCGAGCGCAGATGCGCGACGAGGCTGATGCCGCTCGCCCAGAAATTCCCGTCCGCCTCGGCGCCGGGGATCTGCTTGCGAAACTCTTCGGAGAAGCGGCCCTCGACGGTCGAGACATTGACGCCGACCTTTTCGAAGACGCGGCCGCGCATCACGGCCATGGTACCGCCGCCGCCCGGCGCGCCGTCTGCGTCGGCGCGTTCCCAGCGCTTGCGCTCGAAACGTCCGGGCGGGAGCTCGGCATAAGTCTCCGTGAGCTCGTCCTCGATCGCCTCGAAGGCCGCGCAGATGCGGTCGCGCAGGGTCTCGAACCAGATGGCCGCACGGCGGCGCTCGTCGCTCTTCGGGGCTTTCCTCGCCGGATCCATCGCATCCCTTTCCGTTCGCGCCGCCGATGGTGACGGCCGCTCCCGAGGGAGGCAAGGGCGCCTTCGGTCGCGGCTGGCGGTCGCGACTGGCGGTCGCGCCCGGATCAGTCCTTCCCGGGCATGCCGCCGGTCTGGCGCAAGGCTTCCCCGGTCGCCATCGCGACGGCGACGGCGAGGTTGAGCGAGCGCAGGCCCGGGCGGATCGGAATCACCAGCCGCGCATCGGCCGCCTCATGCACGGCGGGCGGCACGCCGCCGCTCTCGCGCCCGAACAGCAGCGTGTCGTCGGCGCGGTAGGCGAAGTCGAGATAGCTCGCCTCGCCTCTGGTGCTGAACAGCAGCAGCCTTTGCGTCGTCGCGCGGCGGAAGCCCGGCCAGTCGTCATGGCGCGCGATATCCACCCGGTCGAGATAATCCATGCCGGCGCGCCGCATGCGGCGGTCGTCGAGCGCGAACCCCGGCGGGCCGACGATATCGACGCCGAGGCCGAAGCAGGCCGCGAGTCGCAGGATGGTGCCGGTGTTCTGCGGGATGTCGGGCTCGTAAAGCGCGATGCGCATGGCTTGCGATCCCCCGCGGAACTGCGACGTTCGCGCGCCTTCCGATGCCTAGGCAAGGGCGCGAAACTCGATTATATCGCTTGGCCTCGAGGGGGCCCGCATGGCTGCCGGATTCCGTGCGGCGGATTGTCGCATAAGGGCCGGAAACGCCTGCAAGCTCCGGATGCTATAAGGACGCGCGCAAAGCCGGCCGGGGACAGGGTCGGCGAGGGCGGAGAGGCCCTCACCGGTCTCCTGGCGGGATCGGCCATTCGGGAAGGCACTAAGGAGCGTTAGCAACATGGCGAACAGCCTGCAGGCCGGGGCAGCGACGGGACATGGGCCCGGCGCCGGCGGCGAAGCGACACGGCGGGATTTCCTCGTACTGGCCACCGCGGCCCTGGGGGCGGTCGGGATCGCGTCCGTCGCCTGGCCTCTCATCGACCAGATGAACCCGGCGGCCGACGTGCTCGCGCTCTCGACGACCGAGGTCGACATCGCGCCGGTCGAGGTCGGGCAGGCCATCACGATCGTCTGGCGCGGCAAGCCGGTCTTCGTGCGGCATCGCACGCCGGAGGAGATCAAGACGGCCGAGGACACGCCGCTCGGCGACCTCAAGGACCCGCAGCCCGATTCGGCGCGCGTGCAGAAGCCGGAATGGCTGGTGATGATCGGGGTCTGCACCCATCTCGGCTGCATCCCGAAGGGGCAGATGCCGACCGACGACAGGGGCGAGTTCGGCGGCTGGTTCTGTCCCTGCCACGGTTCGGCCTACGACACCTCGGGCCGCATCCGCAAAGGCCCCGCGCCGCACAACCTTGCGGTGCCGCCCTACAAATTCCTGACCGACACCACCCTGCTGATCGGCGAGGCGCCGGACGCGAAGCCCGCAACCGGGGAGGCCGCATAATGGCCGCGCCTGCCTTCAGCAATCCGATCGTGCGGTGGATCGACCACCGCCTGCCGATCTTCAGCTTCATGCATCACGAGATGCATGAGTATCCGACGCCGAAGAACCTGAACTACTTCTGGAATTTCGGCTCGCTCGCCGGCTTCATGCTGATCACGATGATCGTGACCGGCATCGTGCTTGCGATGCACTACACCCCGCATGCCTCGCTCGCCTTCCAGAGCGTCGAGCGCATCATGCGCGACGTGAATTACGGGTGGCTGGTCCGCTACCTGCACATGAACGGCGCGTCGTTCTTCTTCATCGTGACCTACATCCACATCTTCCGCGGCCTCTATTACGGCTCCTACAAGACCCCGCGCGAGCTGCTCTGGATGCTGGGCGTCGTCATCCTCCTGCTGATGATGGCGACCGCCTTCATGGGCTACGTCCTTCCCTGGGGCCAGATGAGCTTCTGGGGCGCCACCGTCATCACCAACTTCTTCA
>CAZMUZ010000046.1:0-27064 GCA_964569315.1 uncultured Rhodospirillaceae bacterium
CCACCGGCGGCGAGGGCCTCCAGGAGCTCGCCCTCGAAGCGATCCGCAAGCTTCAGCGGGAAACGCAACCCGTCTGACGGCAAGGCCCCCGCCGGCATAGGGCGCCTCGCCCGGGCTCTTCCGGGCTTTCCAGCCTCTCGCTGCGCCGCGCCGTCACGCGGGCTCACTTCGGCGTGAAGAATCCGTGGACTCCTTAAACCCGGGCGCGGCCTATGCTATCTCCTCGGCTGTTCAGGCGTTTCGATGCCCAGGAGAGGACTCATGAAACCGTCCCTGATCGCCACGGCGGTCGCCGCCGCGCTTTCGGTCGGCGCCATCGCGGCCGCGTCGGCTGCCGAGAACGAGAAATGCTACGGCATTGCCGCGGCCGGCAAGAATGACTGCCAGACCTCGACCAATGCCTGCGCCGGCACGGCCACGGCGGACAACCAGCCCGATGCCTGGATCTATGTCCCGACGGGCACTTGCGTGAAGATCGCCGGCGGCAGTTTGCAGCCGAAAGCCTGAGCCCGCGGACGGCATCCCCTGTCCGGCGCCGCACCCGATAGGCTCGTCGCAACGCGCCCCATTTCCGGCAAGACCGGGATCGGGCTGCGCTTCCCGCATCACGACGCCCTGCTCGCCGCGCCGGCATCGGTCGGCTGGCTCGAGATCCATCCGGAGAACTATTTCGGCGGCGGGCGGCCGCGCCATTGCCTGGAACGGCTTTCCGAGCGCTACCCGCTGAGTTTCCACGGCGTTGGGCTTTCGCTCGGCAGCGCGGAAGGCCCGGACAGCGCGCACCTCGAGAAGCTTCGGGAGCTGATCGACCGTTTCCAGCCGACACTCGTTTCCGAACATGTCGCATGGACCGCGCAGGGCGGCATTCATCTGAACGACCTGCTGCCTTTGCCCTACACGGGCGAAGCGCTCGAGACGCTCGTCGCCAATATCGACCGCACGCAGGGCGTTCTCGGCCGGCAGATCCTCATCGAAAACCCGTCGAGCTATCTGAGCTTCGCCCGCTCCGAGATGCCGGAATGGGATTTCGTCGCAGCGGCCGTGGCGAGAAGCGGCTGCGGCCTGCTGCTCGATCTCAACAACCTCTATGTCAGCGCCCGCAATCTCGGGTTCGATCCCGAAACCTATCTGGCGGCGATGCCGGGCGATGCGATCGGCGAAATCCACCTGGCGGGTCACGCCGTCCGACGCATCGAGACCGTGGAGCTTCGCATCGACGATCACGGCTCCGCCGTCGATGAATCCGTCTGGTCGCTCTACCGGCAGCTCGTCCGGCGCGTCGGCCCGCGCCCCACCCTGATCGAATGGGACAGCCGCATCCCACCGCTCGCCATGCTGGTCGGGGAAGCCGCCAAGGCCGACGCGATCCTCGCCGAGCTCGCCGCGGAGGCGCGTCATGCGGCTCAATGAGCTGCAGGCGGCGATGCGCGCCGGCATCCTCGGCGAGCCGGCCGAGGCGTTGCTTGCTCAAATCGACGGCCATGGCCTCGCGCCGGCGGCACGGCTGCAAATCCATCGCAACAACATCCTGACCGGCCTCACCGAAGCGTTGCGCACGAGCTTTCCCGCGGTTGCAAGGCTGGTGGGCGACCGCTTCTTCGATTTCGCGGCGGACCGGTTCATCCACGGCGCCCCGCCCCGCGACCCCCGCCTCGCCGACTATGGCGCCGAGTTCCCCGCCTTCCTCGCCGGTTTCGAGCCGGCCCGCATGCTTCCCTACCTGTCCGACGTCGCCCGGCTCGAATGGGCCGTGAACCTGGCCTACAACGCCCCCGATGAAGCGCCGCTCGCGCCCGCAACCCTCGTCGATCTCGCGCCCGACGCCTACCCGCGGCTGCGCCTTGGCCTGCATTCGAGCTGCCGGCTGGTGCGATCCCGATTCCCGATCAAGCGCATCTGGCTCGCCAATCGTCCGGGCGCCGAGCCGCAAGACGCGATCGACCTTGCCGAGGGCGGTGCGGCGCTTCTGGTGATGCGTCGCGAATTCGAAGTCGCCCTCATCGAGATCGAGCCTGCGGAGCATGATTTCCTTGCCGCGCTGCAGGCCGGCGAAACGATCGAGCGGGCCTGTACTTTCGCGCTGGAGACGGACGCGGCCTTCGATCTCGCCGGCCTGCTCGCCCGGCAGTTCGCGCGGGGCAGCTTCGCGCGCGCGATCCTGCCGGCACCTTAGAACCGCTTATGCCAAGGCTCGGCGAGAGCGCGTTTCGACCTGCGGCGTCGATCCTGGCGCGGCTCGACCGGATACCCCTTTGGCTCCCTGAGCTCCTGTTCCGGGTCGCACTCGCCCTCGTTTTCTGGCGTTCCGCCCGGGCGAAGCTCGCGAGCTGGGACATGACGCTGGCTCTTTTCGCCGACGAGTATCGCGTGCCGCTGCTTCCGCCGGAACTCGCCGCCTGGCTCGCGACTGGCGTCGAGATCGCCGCGTCCATGGCCCTCGTCCTCGGGCTCGGAACGCGCATCGCCGCCCTTGCGCTGCTGATCATGACGCTCGTCATCCAGCTTTTCGTCTATCCCCAGAGCTATGGCGTCCACCTGCTTTGGGCAGGTCCGTTGATCTATCTGATCCTCCGCGGACCGGGGCTGCTCTCGGTCGATCGCCTGATCCGCCGTCGCTGCCATCCGCCTCCGCCGGCGCAGGGGTGACGCGGCGCGGCGCCGCGGCTAGACTGCGGCCCTCGCCGACTCGCCGAACGTTCGGGCCGCGGCGCGACAGCGGAACTCATGCGCTTTTCCATCGTCATCCCCGCCCATAACGAGGCCGAGAACCTTCCGGCGCTCGTCGCCGAGGCACTCGCCGCGACCGCGGGACACCCGCCGGCGGCGATCGTTCTCGTGGACGATGGCAGCAGCGATGCGACCGCGGACTGCCTCGCCCCGCAGATCTCGGCCGGTGCGCCCATCCGCATCCTGCGGCATGACCGTCGGCGCGGCCTCAGCGCCGCGATCCTTACGGGCGTCCGCGGCGCCGAGACACCCTGGATCGTCACCATGGATGGCGACGGCGAGAACGACCCGGCCGACATCCCGGCCCTGCTGCGGCGGCGCGACGAGGAGACCCCGCAACCGGCGCTGGTCGGTGGCTTACGCCGGCGTCGCCGCGCAAGCTGGTCGAAACGGGCGGCGTCGCGCTTCGCCAACCGCCTCCGCGGCTGGCTGCTGCGCGACGGCTGCCCCGATACCGGCTGCGGCCTAAAGCTCTTCCGCCGCGACGCCTTCCTCGCGCTCCCGAGCTTCGACGGCATGCATCGCTTCCTGCCGGCGCTGTTCCGCATGCACGGGCATAAAGTGGCGTATGTCGAGGTCAACGACCGGATGCGGCGGCACGGCCGATCGCATTTCGGCAATCTCGACCGCGGCTTGCGCGGCGCGGCCGATCTCGTCGGCGTCATGTGGCTCACGCGGCGCCGAATGTCGCCGCCCGATACCGACTCAACAAGGGACGAGAGACCATAATGGATACGGAACAGATCTGGATGGGGATCGGGTTTCTCGGTCAGGCCTTCTTCTCGGCGCGCTTTATCGTGCAGTGGCTCGCGAGCGAGCGCGTCGGCCGAAGCATCATTCCGGAGCTCTTCTGGTACTGCAGCATCGGCGGCGGCGTGACGCTCCTTTGCTACGCGATCTCGCGCGCGGACCCGGTCTTCATCGTCGGCCAGGCGGGCGGACTTTTCATTTACGCCCGCAATATCTACATGATCTGGCGCGAACGGCGTCGAAACACCGCTCTCCCGCAATGACGGCGACGGCCCTCGAACGGTTGCCCCGGGGGCCGGCGCGTTTTCTCCTCGCGGCACTGTTCGCCCTTGCGGTCTGGCTGCCCGGTTTCGCGACGCTTCCAGCGATCGACCGCGACGAATCCCGCTTCGCCCAGGCGACGAAGCAGATGCTGGAGACCGGCGACTTCATCGACATCCGGTTCCAGGCCGAGCCGCGCTACAAGAAGCCGATCGGCATCTACTGGCTGCAGGCGGCCGCGGTGTCGCTCGCCGGCGAGACGGCGCGCGGCACGATCTGGCCCTACCGCCTCCCGTCGCTTCTCGGCGGGCTGGTAGCGATCCTCTTCCTGGTGGCGCTCGGCGACCGGCTCTTCGGCGCGCCCGTCGGGCTCGTCGCCGGTCTGCTGATGGCGGCGGTGCCGCTGACCGGCATCGAGGTCCGCATGGCGACCACCGATGCGGTGCTCCTCGCCTGCTGCCTCGCCGCGCAATGGGCGCTTGCCGGCATCTATCTGCGCCGGGACGCCCTGCGCGGCATCGGCCAGCCCTGGCACGACCGGTGGGGCGAGCCGCTGCTGTTCTGGATCGCGATCGGCGCCGGCATCCTCGTCAAGGGACCGATCGTCCTGCTCGTGGTCGGCGGCACGATCCTCGGCCTCGCGATCATCGAGCGGCGCGGGGCCTGGCTGCTCGATCTGCGCCCCGTGGCGGGCCTCGCGATCCTCCTTGCGCTGGTGCTCCCCTGGTTCCTCGCGATCATGCAGGCAAGCGGCGGCGCCTTCGCCGACAAGGCGCTCGGCCACGATTTCCTCGGCAAGCTGATCGGCATCCAGGAATCCCATTTCGGCCCGCCCGGCACCTACTTGCTGGCCTTTTGCCTCACCTTCTGGCCGGCGACCCTGGTTGTGGCCTTCGCGGCGCCCGCGCTCTGGCGGGCCCGAGGGGACGATCCCGTGCGATTCTGCCTCGCCTGGATCATTCCAGCCTGGATCGCCTTTGAGCTCGCCCTCACCAAGCTGCCGCATTACGTGCTGCCGCTCTATCCGGCGATCGCGATCCTGACGGCGCAGGCGCTGACCCGGCTGTCCCGGTTCGTCGCGCGGCCGCAGGAGACCCGCCATCGCGCCCTGCGCAACGCGGCGCTCGCCGGATGGTTCGTCATCGGGCTCGCGCTCGGCAGCATCGGCCTGCTGCTTCCCCGGTTCCTTGGCGCCCCCATCCCGGATCTGGCCTGGGCGATACCGATCCTGCTGACGATCCCGCTCGGGCTCGCCCTGCTCGCCTTCCAGCGAGCGCAGCCCGCGGCGCTTCTCGCGAGCCTCCTTGCCGCGGCGTCCCTCGTCGCCGTTCCGCTGCATGGCTGGATCCTGCCGCAGCTCGACAAGATCTGGCTCACCCGCGCCATTGCCGCCGCCGTCGAGTCCCATCGCCGCTGCCCCGACACGGCCCTTCTCGCCGCGGGCTACCATGAGCCGAGCCTCGTCTTCACCCTCGGCACCGGAACGGCGCTGGTCGCACCCACGGAGGCCGCGACCCGGCTATCGAGCGATCCCCGGTGCAGCCTGGCGCTGATCGGCGCCGCGGAGGCCGGTTCCTTCCAGGCACGCCTGGTCGAGCTCGGCCGGGGCGCGCATGCCCTCGCCACCATCGACGGATTCAACTATTCGAATGGGGATGCGGAGCACCTCACGCTTTTCCAGGCGGATTGACGCGCAGCGCCCGCCGCTGACCGACGGGACGAGCCTCGCCGCGCTCGCGCTCGCCCTGCTTTCGATCCCGCCGCTTTGGTATTTCGCGGACCCCTGGATCGCCGAGGCGATGACGCGGCTCGACCCGTCGGTGACCCGTTTTTTCCAGTCCATCACGTTTCTCGGCAAGTCGGCCGGGTATCTGGTCGGAAGCGCCCTGCTCGCGCTGGGATTCCTGCTCTGGGCGCGCCGGCCGGGGATCGCCGTCCGCGACCGCTATCGCGCGATCTGGCGCGGCGAGGCGGCGCTCTATGTGCTGAGCGTGGTGGCCATCGCGGGGATCGTCATCAACATCATCAAGCCCCTGGTCGGACGGATGCGGCCGGTGAAGCTGCTTTCCGAAGGACAGTACGGCATCGAGCCGGGAAGCTTCGACTACGCCCTGCGCAGCTTCCCCTCCGGCCATGCCACGACCGTCTTCGCGCTCGCCTTCGCGCTCGGCGCCCTCTGGCCGCGCTTTCGCTGGCCGTTCGCGCTGCTGGCGCTACCCATCGCGGCGAGCCGCGTGGCGATCACGGCGCATTTCATGGCGGATGTGGTGGCGGGGGCGCTGGTCGGCATCGTGACCGGGCTGGTGCTGCGCCGGATCTTCGCGCGCTACCGGATCGCCTTCCGGGCCGAGGGCAAGGGCTATCGCCTGCCGGCCTATGCCGGCTGAGCCGGCTCAGAAGTCCAGGATCGCGCTCGCGAAGAGCAGCAGGACCAGCAGGACCGCCAGAGCGCCGGCGGCGCCCAGCGCGAGGAGCAGCCCGTGCTGCAGGCGGGAGCGCTGCACCGGGAGAGGCTGGGGCAGAAAACCGCGTGCGGCATCGCAGCGACGGGTGAGTTCGGCCATTTCCATGGTCATCGATCTTGCGGCAATCATGTTTCGCTCCAGCCCTCGCCGCCCTGCATGAGCGCATCGGTGGGGCCGGAGCGAGAATGCTACCCGGTCATGGTTTCAATTCGCTGAACGGGTGATGGCTTCGTGACGACGCCGGGGCTTTTCCGTGGCGGGTCCGACGGCGGCGGAAACGGCCGGCGCCAAGGCCGCCCGCGGGAAGCGGATTAATGGCTTCCTAAAATCGCCCCGCGGCGGCGGTCGGCGGCCGCGCGGCGCCTTAGCGGATGCCGATCCCCGAGGCGGCGAGCGCGATGGCTTCCTCGAGGTCGGCCGCCTTCCCAGGATTGCCCAGGAGCACGTAGTACCAGGTGCCGCCGTCGCTGCTGGCGCCGTAGATGACGGCGGCGTCGCGCTGCTCGCCGATGATCGAGAGCCGCAGCCTGATCACCTTCGCGTCGGCCCCGCTGCCCACCTTCACCGGTGTCGGGCTGGACTGCCCGAGGATCTGGTAGTTCTGGCCCTGAAGCTGCTGGCCGTTGGTGGCGAAATATTGCAGGGCGATCGGCATCTCGCCCTTCTTCACCCACTGCTCGGGCGAGGCGAAGCCCGGATCGGCCGCGGTCGCCACCACGATCATGTAGGCGACCTGCTGCTTGTCGGTGACTTCGGAGATGAGGCCGCTCGACGCATCGAAGTTCTGCGTCAGGACCTGCCACCGCTCCGGCAACGTCAAGGTGAAGCCGAGGCCCGCCGAGGCCGCGTCCACGGTCTCGGCGGCAGCGGCCCCGAGGCTTCCCGCAAGAAGCATCGAAGCCGCCAGAACCGAGCGCAGAAACCTGTTCATGGGCCGACTCCGGCGGTTCGACAAGGGCGCGTCTCCGGCTCTAGAAATCGAGGATCGGAATCTCGCGAGGGCAGCGTCGGGTGAGAAGCTTTCCGACCGTCTCCGTCACCACGATGTTCTCCTCATGCACCAGGATCTTGCCGTCGCCATACATGGCGGAGGGCTCGATCGTGAGCACGGTGCCGACCTCGAGCAGGGTCGCATCGCCCGGCATGTTGGACGGCGGCTCGGTCAGCACCTTGCCGAGCCCGTGGCCGAAGCGCCCGACATTGCCGAGCACGATGCCGGCATCGGTCAATACCTTCGCCTGGGCGTCGAACACGTCGGCCGCGTTCCTGCCCGGCCGCGCCGCCTTGATGCCGGCGTCGGTCGCCTTGTAGAGCAGCTCGTGGATGCGGCGGGCATCGTCCGACGGCTTCCGGGCGACGGCGTAGTTGCGGTCGAAATCGCAGAAATAGCCCGCATATCGCCCGCCGGTGTCGATCAGGAAGATGTCGCCCTTGCGGAACTTCCGGTTGGTCGGGCCCATGATGATGCTGTCATAGCCGCCCGCACCCGAACCGATCGAGGTGTAGGGCGTCTTGTCGGCGCCGCGCAGCAGCATGTCCGACTGGAACTTGCGGACCAGGTCGCGCTCGGTATCGCCGGGCCGCAGCAGCGCGCCCATATTGTCGAAGCTGTCGCAGGCGATCTGGCACATGCGCCGGATCCGCTCGATCTCGGCCGGCGATTTCACCAGACGAAGCGCGCGGGTGACGTGGAAGCAATCCACCAGCTCGAACGGCTTGATCATGTCTCGGAGCCGCAACATGTCGGCGACCGGCATGCCGAGACGCGATTCCGGCCCGAGCTCGACGCCGAAGCGGCCGAACTTGCGCTTCACGCCGCCGATCACCTTCTGCAGGAGATCGAGCCCCTCGTTCTCCGGCCGCGGCGAGGGCCAGGTCAGCAGATCCGGGACCCATGAGGTCGCCTGCCAGTTGGTGATGCCGATCTCGGGGATCACGCCGAAGGGCTTGCCCTCGCGCGGCAGCACGAAATACCAGGGTCGCGTCGGGGTATTCCAGGCGAACTGCGTGGTGAAACCAGACAGATATTCGACATTGTGCTCGGTGGTGATCAGCATCCCGTCGAGCTTCGCCTCGGTCATCTTGGCCCGGGCGCGCTCGGCGCGCTTCTCGAACTCGGCGCGGTCGAACGGCGGCAGGTCGCGGCGCGCCTTGATCGGCAGCGATTTGGCTTTCGGCTTGGCCATCGGCTTCAGTCCCCCTGGCAGTCTGTTGGTCAGCGGCCTTTCCAGACCGGCGAACGTTTCTCCGAGAAGGCGCGCGGGCCCTCCCAGGCATCCTCGGAATCCTTCACCCGGTTATATTCGGGCACGGTCCCCGCGCGGAGCGTTTTGTAGCCTTCCTCGACGGTAAGATCGTCGGTCGCCTGGATGACGGCCTTCGCCGCCATCACCGCAAGCGGCGCCGCGGCGGCCACCTGGCTCGCCAGCTCCCGCGCCTCCTCCATGAGCTGCGCCTTCGGCACCACGCGGTTCACGATGCCGTGGCGATGCGCCTCGACCGGGCTCATGCGCCGTCCGGTCATGATGAGCTCGTTCGCGAGCGCGCGCGGCATCAGCTTCGGCGCGCGCAGCACGCCGCCGGCGTCGGGAATGATGCCGATATTGACCTCGGGGAAGGCGAACTCCGCCTCCTCCGCCGCGACGATCATGTCGCAGGAAAGCGCAAGCTCGAACCCGCCGCCGAAGGCGATCCCGTTCACCGCGGCGATCACCGGCTTCTTCAGGTTGAACATCTCGGTGATGCCCGCGAAGCCGCCCTGGCCGTGATCCTCGTCCTCCGCCGCCGATTTCAGGTCCCAGCCCGCCGAGAAGAAGCGCCCCTCGCCACCGGTCACGATCGCCACCCGCAGCGACGGATCGTCGCGGAAGCCGGCAAAGACCTCCCCCAGCCGCCGGCTGGTGGCAGGATCGATGGCATTGGCCTTGGGCCGGTCGAGGGTGATTTCGAGCAGGTGATCGCGGCGGACGGATTTCACGGGATCGGACATCGACATCTCCTTCTCGGGCCCCAAAGCGCGGGCGAGCGTAACCGATCGGACGGGTGGGAGCCAGTCCGCCCGGACCCTTCATTCCGGCCCGATCCGGGTGCTAAAATCGGGCGTCGGGACTTCGAGGAGCGCACATCATGACGGCAACGGTGACGCAACAGCAGATCGAGGATTTCGAGCGCGACGGGGCCGCGCGGCTTACCGGCCTGTTCGGCGACTGGATGGACGTGCTGCGCGCCGGCGTGGCGCGCAACCTCGCGGAGCCCAGCGCCGATGTCCGCATCTACCAGGGTGCCAGCGGGCGTTTCGTCGGCGACTATTGCAACTGGGCGCGGATTCCCGAGTTCCGCGATTTCATCTTCAATTCCGATGCGGCCGAGATCGCGCGCCAGCTCATGCGCTCCCGCACCGTCCGCCTGTTCCACGAGCATGTGCTGGTGAAGGAGCCGGGCGCCGACGTGCCGACGCCCTGGCACCATGACCAGCCCTACTACAATGTCGACGGCGCGCAGAACGTCTCGCTCTGGATCCCGCTCGACACGGTCCCGCGCGAGACCTGCCCCCAATATGTCGCGGGGTCGCATCGCTGGGGCCGCTGGTTCCGGCCGGAGCGTTTCAACCGCACTGCGCTCTATGAAGATGACGGCTTCGAGCCGGTGCCGGACATCGACGGCAACCGGAACCAATACAAGATCCTCAACTGGGACCTCGAACCGGGCGACGCGATCGCCTTCCACTACCTGACGCTCCACGGCGCGCCCGGCAACAGCTCGGCGCAGCGTGCGCGCCGCGCCTTCTCGCTGCGGCTCGTGGGCGACGACGCGACGTTCGCGCGCCGCAAGGGCATGACCTCCCCGCCCTTCCGCGAGGTCAGGCTGCCGCATGGCGCTGCGCTGGAAGGCCCAGAATTTCCCCTGATTCTTCCGAAAGCTAGCTGAGCCCGCGCCCGCCGGGGTTGTCTCGGCGGCGCGGCTCGCCTATGGCTCTTCCTCCGCGGCCGGTTGCGGCCGACAGGGAGAACAAATCTCGATGACGAGTTGGGCCGGTATCGCGGAAGCCAGGGCGCGCGCGATCTACGAACGCGAGCGCGGCCGTTTCGAGCAAAGCCATCCGAAATCGCGCGGGCTCGCCGCCGCCGCCAGGCGGCATCTCCATAACGGCGTGCCGATGGGCTGGATGACCGACTGGGCCTCCCCTTACCCGATCTTCGCGGAATCGGCGAGCGGCGCCTCGATCCGCGACGTGGACGGCAACGTCTATGCCGATTTCTGCCTCGGCGACACCGGCTCCATGTTCGGCCATTCGCCCGAGCCGATCGTCCGTACCCTCAAGGAACATGCCGGTCGCGGCCTCACCTACATGCTGCCGACGGAGGATGCGGTGGTGGTGGGCGAACTGCTCTCGCACCGTTTCGGCCTGCCGTTCTGGCAGGTCGCGACGACGGCGACGGATGCGAACCGCTTCGTGCTCCGCCTCGCCCGCGCGATCACCGGGCGGCCGCGCATTCTCGTCTTCAACGGCTGCTATCACGGCACGGTGGACGACACCTATCTGCGCCTCGTTGGCGGCCGCCAGACGCCGCGCCCGGGTCTGCTCGGCCAGGCGCAGGACCTGACGGAAATCGCGAAGGTGGTCGAGTTCAACGACCTGCAGGGGCTCGAGGCGGCGCTCATACAGGGCGACATCGCGGCCGTGATCTGCGAGCCCGCGATGACCAATATCGGCATGGTGCAGCCCGACCCCGAGTTCCATCACCATCTGCGCACCCTCACCCGCCAGTACGGCACGCTGCTGGTGATCGACGAGACCCATACCATCTCGACCGGCCCCGGCGGCTATACCCACGCCCACCGGCTGGAGCCCGATTTCTTCACGCTCGGAAAGCCCATCGCCGGCGGCATCCCGTGCGCCGTCTACGGCTTCACGGCGGAGGTTGCCGACCGCATTCGCGAGGCGACGCCCGCCGTCGATCATGGCCATACCGGGATCGGCACCACGCTGTCGGCGAACGCCCTCTCGCTCCGGCTGATGCGGGTCAATCTCGAGGAGGTCATGACGCCGGCCGCCTACGCCCATATGGAGAAGCTTTCCGCCTCGCTGGCCGACGGCCTCGCCAAGATCGTCCGGCAGCACAAGCTGCCCTGGCATGTGACCCGGGTGGGCGCGCGCGCCGAGTTCGTCTTCACGGCGAAGCCGCCGCGCAACGGCAGCGAGGCCGAGGCCGGCCTCATCGCGCCGCTCGAGCGGACCATCCACCTCTACCTCATCAATCGCGGCGTGATGATTGCGCCCTTCCACAACATGACGCTCTGCTGCCCAGCCACGAGCCCGGCCGACCTCGCGAAACTGCACGGCGCGTTCGCGGAATGCCTGGACGAACTGACGAAGGGGTGAGACCGGCATGAACAGCAGCGGCAAATCCGCGCCCGCAACCGCCAGCGGCGCCCAGACCGAGGAAGCCGAGCGCTTCCTCGCCGAGAATCCCGACATCGAGGGCGTCGACGTGTTCCTGACCGACGCCTGCGGGGTCAATCGCGGCAAGAACATCCGCAAGGCGGAGCTGCCGCAGATCTACAAGACCGGCCGCTACATGCCGGGATCGCTGCTCGGGCTCGACATCACGGGCGAGGATGTGGAGGAGACCGATCTCGTCTGGGCGCAGGGCGATGCCGACCGGATCTGCTTCCCGATACCAGGCCGGCTCCGCCGCGTGCCGTGGCGCGAGGAGCCGACGGCCCAGACCCTCCTCACGATGTACAATCTGGACGGCACCCCGAACCATGCCGATCCGCGCCACGCGCTGGTCTCGATCGTGAAGCGCTTCACCGATGCCGGCCACAACCCGGTCTGCGCGGTCGAGCTCGAATTCTACCTGCTCGACCGCGAGCCCGGCCCGGACGGACGGCCGCAACCCGCCGCGGCGCCCGGCACCGGCCATCGGCCGCATCACATCCAGGTCTATGGCGTCGCCGAACTCGGCGAGATGGCGCCGGTATTCGCCGACATCCATGCCGCGGCGAGGATTCAGGGGTTGCCGGCCGAGACCGTAATCCACGAATACTCGCCCGGCCAGTTCGAGATCACGCTGCATCACCGGCCGGACGCGCTGCAGGCGGCAGACGAAGCGGTCATGTTCAAGCGCCTCATCAAGGGCGTGGCGGAGAAGCACGGCATGATCGCCTGCTTCATGGCGAAACCCTTCGCGGGGCGCGCAGGCTCCGGGATGCATGTCCATGTGAGCCTCGCCGACGAGAAGGGTCGCAATCTCTTCGCCGAGGGCGAGGCGCCGGAAGGCAGCCTGCTGCTGCGCCAGGCGATCGCCGGCATGGCCGCCACCATGGCGGACGGCATGGTGATCTACGCGCCCAACGCCAATTCCTATCGCCGCTTCCGCCGCACCTCCTACGCGCCGGTGGCGCCGACCTGGGGCATCAACAACCGTTCGGTCGGCATCCGGGTGCCGGCGGGGCCCGGCTTCTCGCGCCATGTGGAGCACCGGCCCTGCGGCGCCGACGCCAACCCCTATCTCGCCGTCGCGGGCGCGCTCGCCAGCGCGCATTACGGCATCGCGCGGCAGCTCGACCCGGGACCGGCGATCGCCGGCAACGGCTATGAGCAGGCCGATCCCCGCGCGCTGCCGACCAACTGGTACGAAGCGCTCGACCGCGCGGAGAACTCCGAATTCCTTGCCGAGTATTTCGGACGCGACTTCATGAAAGTCTATCTCGCGATCAAGCGAGCCGAGCTCGACAAGTTCATGGCCGAGCCGACCGAGCTCGATTATCAGTGGTACCTGCGTCCGGCCTGAGCGGGCGGACGGGCCGGGACACCGAGGCATGACCGCCGCCCTTCCGCCGGAGGAGCAACGCCGCGCCATGGAGAGCTGGCCCGCGGGGCAGAAGCTGCAGAAGCGGGGCGACGACCGCACGATCCTGCTGACCCGCTTCGAGGATGCGGCGCGCTATCACCCGGCGCTGATCGCGCGCGTGCTGGCGCTTGCCGAAGGCTCGCCCTTCACGCGGCAATATATCCGCGCCTTCGGCGGGGTGAAGGTCGAGACGCCGGCGCAATGGGCCTCGCCCGAAGCCGCGCTCGTGGAAGCGCGGGCGCGCGCCATGCTGCAGGAGGCGCTGGGCCAGGGCGACGCGGAGATCTTCGAGAGCTGGGCCAACATCTATCGCGCGGGCGACTATTCGATGCCGCACAGCCATCCGCGCGCCGCGGCAAGCGTGGTCTATGTGCTGGATGCGGGCGATCCCGATCCCGCCGATCCGCTGAGCGGCCAGTTCGCCGTGCTCGATCCGCGTTATCGCGACTGCTGCCAGGACCAGCCCAACTATCTCACCAACCCGATCATGCCGAAGCTGCCGGCGGGCTCGATGCTGCTGTTTCCCGGCTGGCTCGTGCATGGCGTCAATCCCTATACGGGCGCCCGGCCGCGCATCACCTTCACCTGGAATTTCCGCGCGAACCGGCCGGCGGCCGATGCGCCAGGCGGCCCCGCGGTCGAGCGCGTTGTCGGCAAGGATTGACCGGCTCTAGCCGGTCACGACCTCGAGCGCCGTCTCCGCGCCGGTGACGAGGCCGAGCGTCGCGAAGAAGGCCTCCGGCTCGAAGGCGCGCTCCGGCGCCAGCACCCCCGGGCCGGCGGCATGGCCCGAGAGAAGCAGCACCAGACCGGCGATCAGCGGCGCGGCCGCGGCGATGCCGGCGCCGCCGGCGGGAAGCCTGGGCCTGGCCGCGGCGAAACGGCTGCCGCCTTCGGCTTCGGCAATGGCGAAGACGGGCGGATAGCCGGGCCCGTCGGGGAGGTCCGTCGGATAGGAGCCGGGCGCATATTCCTGCGCCATCTTTCCGGCCGCACCCTCGGCATCGAGCCGTCCCTCATCCACCAGCCCCGCGTAATAGCGCAGCGCCGCGGCGAGCGAGCCCGGCAGGACCATGACGTTGACGCAATCCTTGAGGCTCGGAAACTCGCGCGGCAGCGTGATCGCTTCCGGATGCCCGACGGTGAGGCCGGCGCGCCGCCCGATCCCGGGATAGTTCAGCATGCGCTCGGCGAGCGGCGGCTCGTCGCAGAAGGCGCCATCGGCGAAGAGGCGGATCCGCCCCGAGCTCTGATAGAGCCAATGCTCGCTCGCGGCCGTGCCCTCGCGCGCCAGCCGATCCGGCATGGTCCAGCCGGTGACGATCCGCTCGGGCGTGCCGACCGCACGGGCCGCGGCGACCGCGGCGAGATTGGCGACGCCGGGGCTGGTGCCGATGCCGACGATCGCCGTGCGCCCCGCCGCTCGCCAGGCCGTGTCCGAATTCAGCAGCGACAGCGTCGGCTGCCAATCGTCATTGACGTCGAGATAGTCGGTGCCGGTGTCGAGCGCCGCATCGAACACGCGCTGCGCGTAGCGGAAATAGGGACCGACGCAATTCAGCACCACATCATGGTCTTCGAGGAGCGTCGCCAGAGCGACATCGTCTTCCACATCGAGCAGGATCGGCGTGGCGCGCGGCCCTGCGCCCGCTGCAGCGGTGGCGGCGGCCTGTGCATCCCGGTCCGCAATAGTGAGATGCGCGACGGCCGAGAGGCTGCCCGCGAGCGCCGCCGCCTCGCGCCCCACAGCACCGGCACCCAGCAGAAGCACGCGCGATTTGCCGTCCCGGGGCACTGCTATCGTCTCCCTGCAGACGCTGGACGCGGATCGGATGGCGCAGATGGAGGTGCCGCGTACGCGGCGCGTGCTGCCCGAGACGAACGATGCGAGATGACGGCTATCACGGCATCGAGAGTGACAGCCGACGTTCGCGGGCGCAATCGCCGCCCGGCCCGTCATGCGAGTCGCGTAAGCCGCGACTCGCATGACGACTCGGGATTGGCTGTCGCGCCTGCGACAACGCCATCCGCCAAACCTTCGCGCCAGGCTCGCCCGCGGCAGCCATGACGACCAGCCGGACGCAGCCTTCCGCCCGATCTTTCAAAGGGTTCGGAAATGCGGCCGGGCGGCGCTATGCTCGACTCGAGACCCCATCCGAGCAGGAGCCCGTTTCATGGCCGATGAGAGCCGCGCCCGCACCGCCACGAGCGAAAGCGACCGCATCGCCGCCTTCGCCGCCGCGTTGCGGCTGGAGCAAATCCCCTCCGCCGTGCGGGAACAGGCGAAACGGCTGATGCTGGACGCCGCCGGCATCGCCTTCGCCTCCACCCGGCAGGATTACGGCCGGGTCGCCTGCGAGGCCGGCAAGGCGCTTTCCATGGGTGCCGGCGACAGCGTGGTGATCGGCACCGGATTGCGGCTCACGCCGCGCGACGCGGCCCTCGTCAACGGCATCCTCGTCCACGGGCTCGATTATGACGACACCCATGTGGCGGGCATCGTCCATGTGAGCGCGAGCCTGCTGCCTACCGTGCTCGCGGTCGGCGCCGAGCGCGGCGCCTCGGGCGCGCGCATGCTGGCGGCCTTCGTCGCCGGCATCGAGGTCGCGGCCCGTATCGGCATGGTGGCGAAAGGCGGTTTCCACCAGGTCGGCTTCCACCCGACCAGCGTCGCCGGGGTGTTCGGTTGCACGATCGCGGCCGGGATGCTGATGGGGCTCGATCGCGCGACCCTCGTCCGGGCGCAGGGGATCGCCCTCAGCACCGCCTCCGGCAGCTTCGAGTTTCTGGCCGAGGGCGCCTGGACCAAGCGGTTTCATCCGGGCTGGGCGGCGGCAGCGGCGATCACCGCCGCGACCTTCGCCAAGGCCGGCTTCGTCGGCCCCTCGCTCGCCTATGAGGGGCGGTTCGGCCTCTATCGCAGCTATCTCGGCCCCGCCTTCGAGGAGCGAAACCTGCCGCTCCTCACCGACGGGCTCGGCGAGCGCTGGGAGACCTCGAACGTCGCGATCAAGCCCTACCCCGCCTGCCATTTCGTCCACGCCTCGATCGACGCCGCGCTCGAGATCCAGCGTGCGCACAATCTGGCGCCCGACGACATCGCGTCGGCGGAGGCGCTCGTACCGGCCGAGGTGGTGAAGACGGTCTGCGAGCCGCTCGCGCAGAAACAGGCGGTCGCATCGGCCTATGAGGCGCAGTTCTCGATTCCCTATGCCGTCGCCTGCGGGCTCGTCCGGCGGCGCTTCGACCTCGGGTCGCTCGAACCCGCTGCGCTCGCCGATGCGGCGACGCAGGCGGTCGCGCGCCGCGTCTCCTATCGGGTCGATCCGGCTTCCGGCTTCCCCACCTACTATTCGGGTGAGGTCGTGGTCCGCACCCGGGACGGGCGCGAGCTGCGCAACCGGCAGCACATGAATCGCGGCTGCGCGGATCGCCCCCTGGCCGGGAGCGAGGTCAGCGCCAAGTTCCACGCCAATGCCGATCCGATCGCCGGCACGGACCGCGCCAACGCCGTCGAACGGGCCGTTCTCGGCTTCGAGGCGATCGCGAGCGGCCGGGACCTTGCCGAGGTTCTGGCGCTGGCCTGATGCGAGCTGTTCGCAGAATGGTTGCCCACGACCGGGACCTCGCGTTTCTCCGAGGCGCAGAATCGGGGAATGGCGCGGAAATCCTGATGCTTGGGACAGCTCTTAAGACGGAATTCACCATTGCCGCGTTCAATCACCCTGCGGACAGCTTCGTCTGCGGCTTGGGATGTGGACGGCGATGGCTCTAAACGATTCGCAACGGGAATTGGCATCCTGTCGGGTGCTGCTGATCGACGATGCGCCCCCGACCCTGTCTCTCCTGCGCGGGATTCTGAGAAATCTGGGCGTGCTGGAGCTGCAGAGCTATGCGAAGGCCGAGCAGGCCCTCGCGGTGCTGGAGAGCGGCGAATACAAGGCCGACCTGGTGCTGATCGACGGGATCGCCGGTCCGCTGGATGGCTGCGGCTTCACCCAGACCCTGCGCCAGGCGGCCCGCCCCGACATGCGGACGCTGCCGGTCGTGATCGTCACCGGCCGCACCACGGAGCAGGAAGTGCGCGCCGCCATCGAAGCCGGCGTCAGCGACTACATCGTGAAGCCGGTATCGCTCGATACGGTGCGCCGCAAGCTCGTGGGGGTGATGAAGGACCCCCGTTCGCTCCGCGAGCGCCGCGACGCGGCAGCGACGCCCAAGAGCGGCACCAGCCGGGGGCGCTGAGCGGCCCTCGTCAGGACCAGACTCCCGCCGGCCCCACCGTCAGCAGCTCCACCCCCGAGGCACTCACCAGCAGGTTCTGCTCGGCCGCGACCGTGCCGACGCCGTCGAGCGCCATGGCGCGTTCGATGCCGAGATACATGCCCTCGGCGATCGTCATGGTCTCGTTCGCGACCATCCAGGGGCGCTCCCAGCCGAGCCCTAGCCCGTGTCCCCAATGAGCGGGATAGGCGGCCCGGATCTGCCCGGGCCGGGGCGGCACGCCCAGCGCCACATCGAGTGCCGCGAGCCCGCGATCGCCCGCTGCCACGATCTCCCGGGCGGTGCGGCCGGGGCGGATGGCGGCGATGGTGCGATCGAGCGCCTCGTGCAGCGTGTCGAGGAGACGACGCTGCTCCCTGCTGGGCTCGCCCACCACGAAGGTTCGGCCGAAATCGGAGTAGTAGCCCGCCGCCACTATGCCGAGATCGAGCCGCACGAAATCCCCCTCCCGCAGGATCCGGCGCGAAAAGCCCGGCTGCGGGCTCGAGGCATAGGCCCAGCACATCTCGCCCGATGAGGCCGCGGCATAGTAGATGCCGGCGCCGCCGGCGGCCGCCACGGCTTGCGCCGCCGCCACCGCATCCGCTTCGGTCCGTCCGGGCGCGAGCGCTTCCGCGAAGGCCGTCACGGCGCGACGGTTGATGCCGACCACCTCGCGGATGAGATCGAGCTCGGCCGGGCTCTTCAGGCGCCGGCGGCTCGCCAGCAGCTCGTCCGCATCCTCCCACTTGAGCTCGGGCAAGGCGGCGGTGAGGCGGCGCCAGAGCCGCGCGGTCAGCACGTCCGACCCGAGCAGCGCGATGCGCCCCCGAACCAGACCGAGGGACTGCAGCGCCGCGATCGCCTCCTCGCCGAAATCCTTGCCCTGGCGGATGCTGTTCGCGGCAATGGTCGCCGGATCGAAATCGGGCGTCGAGACGAGGATGCAGTTCTCGCCGTCGGGCCGCATCGCGAACAGGGTGTGGGCGCGGCCCGACCAGTGCGGCGGGTTATCCGGCAGATAGGCGTAGGCCTGATAGTGGCCGGTGAGATAGAGCACGTCGCTCGCGCGATCGACCGTGAAGCCGCCGCGCGACACCACGACGGCGCCGTCGAACCCGCTTTCGCGCAAATCCTCGGCGAACCGTTTCTGCCGCGCGAGATATTCGGCGCGCTCTATGGGCATGAAGGGAGACGCCCGATGGCCTGCCGCCCCGGCCGGCCGCTCATGCCGGCGGCGCCACGATGCGCGCCGGATAGCGCTCGCCCAGGATCTCGATCTCGACGCCGCGCCCCGGCTCGGCGAAGCCATGATCCACCTCGGCGAAGGCGAAGCAGCGGCCGGCGCCATGGCCGAAGGCCGCCGAGGTGACCACCCCGACATCGCGACCCTCCGCCAGTACCGGCTCGTCCCCCCAGGGATCGATCTGCCGGCAATTCTCGTCCGGGACGACCTCGAGCCGGACGAGATGCCGGCCCCGGCCCTGCTCGCGCGCCCGCAGCGCCGCCTCGCGCCCGACGAACTCGCCCTTGTTGAGGGCGACGAAGGCGCCAAGTCCGCTGCGCCAGGGATCGGAATGCCAAGCGATGTCGGCGCCCCAGAGCGGTCGCGCCGCTTCGAGCCGAAGGGAGTCGAGGGTGCGCATGCCGAAATCGACGATACCGAAATGCGCCCCCGCCGCCATCACCGCGTCATAGAGCGCGATCTGGCTCTGCATCGGATGATGGAGTTCCCAGACCGGCACCGCGCCCAGCCGATGGCGGATCACCCGCACCGGGACGGAGGCGATGCGAAGCTCGCGGATCGAGAAAGCGGGATGCCCCGCCGCGGTCCAGCCGAAGCCGCCGAGCCGGGCGAGAAGCTGCTCCGCCTGCGGCCCGGCAAGGGTGAGCACGGCCGTGCGATGGGTCACGTCGTCGATCCGCACATCCGGGCGCGCGTTTCGCCCGAGCCAGTGCGCGTCGCGCTGGGTCGAACCCGGCGCGCTCGTCACATAGAAGCGGTCCCCGGCGAGGCGGCCGATCATGGTGAGGGCGGCGATGCCGCCCTTCGCCGTCAGCATCGGGCTGGGCGCGAGCTCGCCCACCGCGGGCAGCCGGTTCGCCGAGATGCGATCGAGATGGGCTTCCGCCCCCTCGCCCGAGACCTCGAGCTTGCCGAGCGCGCTGTGGTCGAGCACGCCCACGCCGGCCGCGACCGCCCGATGCTCCGCGCCGACATGCGGGAACCAGTTGGTGCGGTCATAGGAGAGGCTGTCTTCCGCGGGGACGCCCTTCGGCGCGAACCAGTTCGCGACCTCCCAGCCGTTCTGCACGCCGAACACCGCGCCTTTCGACTTGAGGCGGTCATAGAGCGGCGTGGTCCAGGCGGGCCGGGCCTCGGGCGGCTCGAAATGCGGCGGGTAGGAGGCGGACGCGAAGGCGTGGCCCGAGGAAAGCCGCGCCACCGCGTAGTGCTTGTCGCCATAATCTCCGAAGCGGCGCACGTCGAAAGGCGCAAGGTTGATACTGGGCTCGCCCTCGACGATCCATTCCGCGAGATAGCGCGCCGTGGCGCTGAAGAGGAACCCGCCCGAGACCCCGCACATCACGAAGAAATCGTCGTAGCCATGGGCGGGCCCGACCAAGGGCCGCATGTCCGGACTGCGAGGCGTCGGACCGTTCACCACGGTCCGGACGCCGACCTCGGCGAGCGGCGGGATCATGGCGAAAATCGCGGCCAGCTTCGATTCCGTGCGGTCGAGGTCGGGCGGCAGCAGCTCCTGGCCGAAATGCTTCGGCACACCGTCGACGCCGAAGAACTTCGGATGGTCCTCGTAGCAGGAGACGATCAGCCCCTTGCGGTCGGAGCGCGTATACATCGGCACGCTCATGTCCCACAGCATCGGCAGCTCGAAATCGAGCGCCGCGATCTCGGGGATCGTCTCGGTCACGAGATATTCGTGCTCGATCGATACCGCGGGCAATACGCCGCCGACGAGCGCCGAGATCTCCTTCGCCCACATGCCCCCGCAATTGACCACGATCTCCGCATCGATCTCGCCGCCGGTCGTGCTCAGGCGCCAGCCGCCGCCGGGCTTGCGGCGGATCGCCTGCACCTCGGTCTGGCGGCGGATCTGCGCACCCTTCTCGCGCGCGCCCTTGGCCAGCGCGTGGGCGGTCTGGGACGGGTCGGTATAACCATCATTGGGGAGCCACAGCGCGCCGGCGATGTCGCCGGCTTCCAGGAGCGGATAGAGCGCGCGGAGGCGGTCCGGGCCGACCATCTCGGCCTCCATCCCGATGCTGCGCGCGATGCCGAGGAAGCGCCGGTTCTCGTCCATCTCGTCCGCCGTGTGGGCGAGGCGAATGCCGCCGCATTTGTGGAAGCCGACCGCGACCCCGGTCTCCGCCTCGAGCCGCGCATAGGTATCGAGGCTCTCCTTCATGATGCGCGTGATGAGCCCGTTCTCGGAGAAGCCGGCGACCATACCGGCCGCGTGCCAGGTCGAGCCTTGCGTCAGCTCGCCCCGTTCCAGCAGGGCGAGATCCTTCCAGCCGAGCCGCGCCAGTTCGTAGAGCGTGCGGCAGCCGATGATGCCGCCTCCGATGACGGCAACGCGTACATGATCGGTCATAACTCTCCCCGGGCGATCGATCGGTCGATAACGGGCAAATGCTAGCAGACCGGCCCGAGGCCCGTCCCGTGCCCGCTAGAGTCGCCGATTGAAGCTCCGGCACGACCGGAAGCGGTTTCCCGACCGTGTGCGGCCATGCGAACCTGCGGCAGGGCGGCAACGAAGCCGGCGGGGCGAGGATCGATGGACGACACCGCACTGATGCGACGGGCGCTCCTGCAGGCGGCGCGGGCGAAGCAGGCCGGGGAGCTGCCCTATGGCGCCGTTCTGGCGAGCCGCGACGGCAGGATCCTGGCCGAAACCCATGACGAGGTGGCAGCGCGACGCGATCCGACCGCGCATGCGGAACTGCTCGCGGTGCAGCGGGCGGCAGCACAGGGTTTCGATCTTTCGGGCTGCCGGCTCGTCTCCACCGCGGAAGGCTGCGCCATGTGCATGATGGCTGCCTGGCTCGCCGGCGTCGCCGTCGCGCAGTACGGCGCATCGATGGCCGAGATCAAGGCATTGCGAGCCGATGCGCTCGATGAGATCGGGGTGCCCGCCACGGAGCTCGCGGCGCGTTTCGAGCGACGCCTGGATGTTCGCGCGGGGCTGCTTCGCGAAGACTGTCTCGCGCTATGGCGATCGCCGGATCGCGCGCCGTCCGCCTAGCGCCGGCCGCGGGTCGCGAAGATCCCGGCGGCGAGCGCCGCCGCGACCAGCGGCCACTCCAGCCCTTTCACCATCTGCTTCAGCTCGTCCGCAGAAGGCAGCGCGGGAGCCGGAGGCGTTTCGATCCGCTCATGGCCCGCATGAGTCTGCAGCGTGACCAGCAACACGATCGCACTGGCGAGGAGGAACACCGCCCCGACGATGAGCCAGGCGCCGATCACGCCGACCTCGGGCACCAGCCACACCCAGAGGGCGGCCAGCCCGCAGCCGGCGGCCGCGGTCGCGAGCACGCCGGCGAAGGCAAGCCCCGCGATATAGGTCGCGGTGCGTTTTGCCGCCCGCCCGGCCTGCGCGGCAGCGCCGCCCGTCAGGGCCATCAGCCCCATCTTCAATAGCTGGTCCACGCTTCCCCCCGTTCACGCAAGGCCGAAGGCCCGCCCCGCTTGTCGCCGGACGGGCCGCCCCATGCTAGCGCATCATCCGGCCGAAAAGGCAGCCGACCGCGAAAGCGATCGCCACGCTCGCCAGCGGCTGGTCCCGGACATAGGCGCTCGCCATCTCGGCGGTGCGCTCGCCGCGGTCATGCAGATCGTCGTAAATCTGACGGGTGCCCGCCGCCGTCGCGTCGCGCGTATGACGGAGCAGGTCGGACACCTGCTTTTTCAGCGCGGCGACGTCCTCGCGGACGGCTTCGTAATTGGCATTGTCTGCGGTGGCCATGGGTCTCGCTCCTCTCCTCATGTCGTTGCGTTGCGTTCGACCGGCGGCTGCGAACCGGCCGGCTACTCTCAGGTCAGGTCGCCGCCGCCGGCCTTGGTCGGCGCCGCGGCCGCTTCGTTCGACTCGACGCCGAGCTCGCCCAGGCAAGCGCGGACGGCCTGCAATTTCTCCGCCGTGTCGCCCTGGCCCTCGCCGATCATGTTCTCCTCCGAGGCCACCAATAGCTGTCGGAGGTCGAGCTCCCATTGCTGCAGCAGCTTGACCTTCTCGGCTCTCGCGAAGTCTTTGGCCTTCAGAATGTCGTCCGGCGCCTCGAAGAACTTGGTCACGTCCTTCAAGGCGTCATCAAGCATGGTGCTTGCCATCGCGCCCTCCAGCGATCAGAGCGGCCTCAGCGTGCCCGCAATCGACCTCGAGCGGCTTCGTCAGACACGGCCGACGAGCACCAGCACCAGGACGATGATCAGCAGCAGCGACAGCACGCCGCTCGGCGCATAGCCCCAGCTTCCGCTATAGGGCCAAGTCGGCAGCGCACCGATGAGCAGGAGAACGAGCAGCACCAGCAATATGGTTCCGAGCATGATTCAACTCCTCGTTCAAGGGATTGGCAACCGATGGAAAAACCCCTGCTCCAGCAAACGGTTCCGCCGTTCCCCCGGGGGGCGCATGGATGTAAACACTCGAAAAGACGACGCGGGCGGGCGCCGGGACCGCCGGCCTGCCGCTCCCGTTCCTCGAACACGCTCGAGCGCGGTCGGATGCCCCGGGGCTGCGGCTATCCGCCGGTCGGAGGCACGGGGTTCCAGCGCGCCCTGGCACGGCCGCCGTCGCGGGCATCGGTGCGACGATCGATCGCCCCTCCAGCCCATCCTCGCATCGGGGCCATGCTTGCGGGTCGCACAGGCGCGGCCGCCCGCTTTCCCGGCGCTCGCCGTTCCACGGGCGCAGGGCACCCTGGAACGGCGGCGACATAGCGCTGATTGCAGTCTTCCTCCTGCCGGCCGAAGCAAGACGGCGACGCTAGAGCGGCGTCACGGCGCTTCCGTTGACCGCATAGAGGATCAGGCTCGCGATGAAGAGCACGATGAAGATCAGGAAAAGAATCTTGGCGATCCCCGCGGCCGCCGCGGAAATGCCGCCGAAGCCGAACAGGCCGGCGACGATCGCGACGATGAAGAACAATAGTGCCCAGTAGAGCATCGGATGTCTCCTCTCGTTCGACCCGCGCGCGACGGATCGGGAAGAGAACCCTATGCCGGCCGTTGCGGTTCCCCGGGCGGTCTCCAACCGGGGCGGAGGCCGCCGCTCAGGCGCGCTTCGTCTTCGCCGGCGAACGCGCCTTGCGATGCTTCAACAGCTCTATGGGATTCTGACCCGCCACCGGGTCGACGGCGGTGCGATCGACCGGAAGGGGCGTGCCGGACAGCAGCTCCTTCAGGTCTTGCCGCGCCCGCGAGGCCCGGCTCTTGATGGTGCCGACGGCGCATCCGCAGACCTCGGCGGCCTCCTCGTAGCTGAGGCCGCTGGCCCCGACCAGCATCAGCACCTCGCGCTGGTCCGCGTTCAGATGCCAGAAGGCGCGACGGAAGTCGCAGAACTCGAGCGTCGCCTCCTGGGACGCGGCGATCATCGGCTCGTTCACGCCGAGATCGTCGATCGAGGTGAACCGCCCGTGCCGCTTGCGGCCCTCGTTGTAGTAGAGGTTGCGAAGGATCGTGAAGATCCACGCCTTGAAGTTCGTTCCGGGGGTGTACTGCCGCGCTGCGGCGAGCGCGCGCGCGATGGCGTCATGCACCAGATCGTCCGCGAGATCGCGATTGGACGTGAGCGAACGGGCGAAGGCGCGCAAATGCGGGATGCAGGTCACGACACCGGTCTGCACTTCCTCATGGACGGCATCGGCTGTAGCGTCTCGCCTGGAATCGCGCTGATCGTCGCGACGCTCTCGCATGCGGGCTACCCCTCGCTCGGTTGATGTCGGAGAACTGCCGGATAAATGGTGGCCGCCCCTCGGCCCTGCGTCTGTCATTTTCCGGGCATCTTCGTCTTCAGTTTCTCGACCAGACCGAGCAGGTCCGCCGGCAATGGCTCGTTCACCACATCGTCGTAAAGCCGGTTCAACTCCACGTCGAACCAACGATCGGTTCTCGCCGGTGCACGCTTGTTCGTCATTCCGCGCTTCTCTGACCTCGGTTGCTTGCCGTCGCTCACGTTCTTCGCGCTCTTTCCATCTCTCACGTCCAGCACTCCGCTACGGGCAGCCGTGCCGAGAACCCGTTCTCCGATGGAAACCCCATCGGCGAAGCTTTGATCCCCCGATCTCTCCAACACCCCATGTGTCGAGCGCTTAGCCCCGAATTCTGCGCCTGTTCGCCACTTCATCGAGTCACGGATATATGCAACCATCGCCGGTGCGGAAACGTCGCGCAACCCGGCCATAAGCGGCCTCGGGCGCGCTGCCTTCCCGGGTGGGAACCCGCGGCGTGGCAAATGTGTTCCCTATCAGTAGCGATTTATCGACTTTTGCAGATTTGAGGGGTCCTATGGCCGACATTTCCCAGGAAATCGTGAGGAATTTGCCGTATTTGCGGCGCTACGCCCGCGCCTTGACCGGTAGCCAATCGACCGGGGATTCGTTTGTCCGTATCAGCCTGGAAACCCTGCTCCAGGAGCCCGAACGGGTTTCCGACGTGACCGACGTTCGGCGCCAGCTTTTCGAGCTGTTTCACCAGGCATGGCGCCGGCTGGCCCAGGACGAGGCCAACCTAACCGAAGCCCATTCGCCGCTGGAGGCCGTTTCCGAAGCGCCCGCCGGCCGGACGCTGTCGGTCGAAAACCGCCTGCAGGCGCTGCCCTCGAGCGAGCGGCAGATCCTCCTGCTGACGGCGCTGGAAGGCTTCTCCATCTACGACGCCGCCCAGATCCTCGAGATCGACGACGAGGAGGCCCAACGCCTGCTGAGCCATGCCTGGAAGGCGGTCAACGACCAGATCGCGACCAGCGTGCTGGTCATCGAGGACGAGCCGGTGATCGCGCTCGACATCGTCGGCCTCGTGCGGGAAATGGGCCATAGCGTGGTCGGCGTCGCCTCGAGCCGCTCGGAAGCCGTCGCCATGGCGCGGGCGCGGAAGCCCGGCCTGGTGCTCGCCGACATCCATCTCGGCGAGGGCGGATCGGGCCTCGTTGCGGTGAAAGAAATTCTCGATCTCATCGACGTGCCGGTGATCTTCGTGACGGCCTACCCCGAACGGCTGCTGACGGGCGAGCGTCCGGAACCCACCTACCTCGTCACCAAGCCGTTCGAATCCGATACGCTCAAGGTCACGATCTCGCAGGCACTCTCGACCCGAAGCGGCCTGCGAGTGCGCGAACGCAGTGCCTGACGGTCCCATGGCCGCTTCCCCGGCGGTTGCGGCGATCGGGGACCTGGAGCATTTTCCCGCGAAGTGGGCACCGGTTCGCGGCAGAAAATGCGACCAAACCAAGGAATCTAGAGCGCGTTCCGATTCAAGTTCGAGGAAACGCGCTCTAGCGCCGGCGATCGGCAGCCTCCTCCACCGCACCGAGGCAGGCGATGTCGCCTCCTCCCGCCTCTGAAGCGAGCCCCTCCGCTGCGGAGCAGACGGAGCCGCAGGAGACATCGCCCAACGGCCGAGCCCAGGCCGGGCGCACGGGCCTGAGCAGGCGTCTCTTCGGCCCGCTTCGAAACCGGCTCATGTTTCTGCTGGCGGTCGTGCTGCTGCCGTCGATCCTGCTCGGCGTGCATCAGGCGACCCTCGTTTACGACGACTACGCCGCGCGCCTGCGCCAGACGGTGCGCGAATTCGCGATCCTTTCCTCGAGCCTCAACCGCAGCCTGCTTGCGCAGGCCGAGCAGATCATGTCGGCCGTCGCCGCCAGCCCGAGCGTGCAACGGGTCAGCAAGGGCGATGCCGCGCAGATCGAAAACTGCGCGTCGCTGCTGGCGAGCAGCATCCAGCCCTTCACCCTTTACGGCTACCTCGCGCTGTTCGACCTCGAGGGCAGCCCGCGCTGCCTCTCCAGCGATCAGGCGACCCCCTGGCCGAACATCGCCCAGCAACCCTGGTTCCGCGAGACGATCGAGAGCCGGAAAAGCGGCGCCAGCGGCTATCTCATGCTCACCAGCCCGCCGGAGCCCGGCTTCGTCGTCACCCGGCCGGTCATCGACAGCGACGGCACGGTCACCGGGCTCCTGACGCTCGGCGTGCGCCTGAAGTTCCTCGCCGCCGTCACCGACGAGGCCGGCCTGCCGCCCGGCAGCGTCGTCTATCTGCTGGACCGCAACGGCCGGGTGCTGTCGAGCTTCGACGAATCCGGCAGCAACAGCGACACCGCGGCGCCCAACGAGAATTTTCTGGTCGCCGTCGCCGGGCGGAACGTTCGCGAGTTCGAGGCGCCCGGCGAGGACGGCGTGGTACGACTCTATGCGACCGCTGCGCTCCCCTACTACGACCTTCATGTGCTGTTCGGCCTGCCCAAGGCGCAGGCGCTGGATCCGGTCTGGTGGAAGGTCGCCGTGCAGGTGCTCGTCCTTGCCGCTTCCTGGCTCATCGCCATCCTCTGCGCCTGGATCGGGACGCGCTGGGTCGTGACCCGCTGGATCGACCGGCTTACGGCCGCCGCTCACGCCATGACGGCGGGAAACCTGCGCGCGCGGGCCGACCTCGACGGCGCGCCGGACGAGATTGCGACCTTGGGTGCCACGCTCGTGAGCTTCGCCAAACGGATCGAC
>CAZMUZ010000047.1:0-10026 GCA_964569315.1 uncultured Rhodospirillaceae bacterium
CGGATCGGCGAGGCGATATCGGCGTCGGGGGATTTCGAGGGCGCCGAAGCGCTCCAGATGCTTGGTGACGAACTGGGTATCCAGCAGGCCGTAGTTTCCCGCCCGCAATCTCGCGACCAGATGCACCAGCGCCACCTTGCTGGCGTCGGTCTCGCGGCTGAACATGCTTTCGCCAAAAAAGGCGCCGCCCAGGCTGATGCCATAGAGCCCGCCCACCAGCTCGCCAACCATCCAGGTCTCGACGCTATCGCCATAGCCCATCTGGAAGAGTTGGCGGCAGAGATCGAAGATCGTCTGATTGATCCAGGTCTGACGCCGGCCGGCGGCGGGCGCCGCGCATTCCTCGACCACGCGTTCGAAAGCGGTGTTGCAGGTCACCTGGAAGCGGCCCTGGCGGATGGTTTTGCGCAGGCTCTTCGGCACGTGAAAGGTATCCAAGGGGATGA
The DNA here is from genome assembly GCA_964569315.1 of uncultured Rhodospirillaceae bacterium. Classification (GTDB taxonomy): domain Bacteria; phylum Pseudomonadota; class Alphaproteobacteria; order Dongiales; family Dongiaceae; genus CADEFF01. Next base: position 447 of record CAZMUZ010000047.1, read on the forward strand.
TGCCGCGCAGTTCCGGATCGATCCAATAGAGCTCGGGATCGTTTCGCGCTTCCGCCATCGGGAATATGCCGATGGCATAGGCCCGGAGCAGCATGTCGGGGGTGATCTTCGGCGGCTTCGATCGGTTCGACATCGAGTCCGATTCTAAGCCCGATCCCCTGGGTTTGGGCAAGGGTTTATCGGAGGGCCCGGTCGACAAAACGCGGGGCATGCGATTGAATGTAGCCGAGCCGGTTCGCCCGGCCAGGGCGCATTGCGGGGGTTATAGTGCAACTTGCAGCGACACAATCCGTCCGTATCGAACAGCAAGGATCGGAAGAAACGCATCGTCCCGCTTTCGCCGGCATCGGCATCGCGCGAATTTTCGGCCGCCTGCCGCCGACGCTGCTCATGGTGCTGTCGATTCTATCGGTCGAACTGGGCTCGGCTTTGGCGACTTCGCTATTTTCCAACCTGGGTCCGGCGGGAACCGCCTTGTCGAGCACCGGATTCTCCGCCTTGGTGTTGACCACCGTCGCGCGTCCCAAGATCGATGCGCGGATCGGCCGGCACGCGATCCTCCTCCTGCTCTTTGGTCTGGTGCTGGCCGGCATGCTTCTGCCGTTCTTCATGGCGTTGCAATATATCCCCCTCGGCATCGCCGCGACGATCTCCTTTCTAGGGCCGCTGGGACTGGCGGTGGCGACGTCGCATCGCTTGGTGCATTTCCTGTGGATCGCCATCGCACTGCTCGGTCTTTCGTTGCTGACGCCGGATGTCGGCGCCGATCTCGATCCCTATGGTCTTTTCCTGGCGGCGATTTCCGCGGTGGCTTGGGCCGGCTTCGTGCTGGTGAGCAAACGCGCCGGGCGGCTATTCGACAACGTCACCAGCCTCACGCTCGGCATGTGGGTGGCGACCGCCATGCTCTTGCCAATAGCGCTTATCGAGGGAACGATCTTCAAGGGCGGCGTGGTTGAATTGGCCGGCGCCTTTGCCGTCGCTTTACTGACGACCGTGCTGCCGATGGCGATCGAATTTCAGGCGTTGCGGCGTATGTCGGCCAGGACTTATGGAATTCTGCTGACCCTGGAGCCGGCAATGGGCGCCTTGGTCGGCGCCATCTGCCTCGGCCAGGCCATGGGATTTCGGATGTTAGTCGCCATCGGCTGCGTGATGCTCGCCGCCTTGGGCGTCACCCTGTCCGATCGAAGCGAAGCGCAATAAGCGGCGTTATTTTATGACGAACTTTTCCAGCCAGCGGATGTCGTAGGCGCCGTTGATGAAATCGGGTGCTGCGATCAGCTTGTGGTGCAGCGGGATGTTGGTCTTGATGCCGCCGATCACCATTTCCTCCAGCGCGCGCCTGAGACGCATCAGGCATTCGTTGCGGCTGCGGCCGTGGACGACGAGCTTGGCGATGAGGCTGTCGTAGTTCGAGGGCACCTTGTAGCCGGAATAGAGCGCTGAATCGACGCGCACACCGAGCCCACCCGAGGCATGGAAATCGGTGACGCGGCCGGGCGAGGGCAGAAAGGTCTCGGGATCTTCGGCATTGATCCGGCACTCGATTGCGTGGCCGTTGATCGTCACGTCGGACTGCGTAAAACCGAGCGGCGCGCCGGAGGCGACGCGGATCTGCTCGCGCACCAGATCGATGCCGGTGATCATCTCGGAGACCGGATGCTCGACCTGGAGCCGGGTGTTCATCTCGATGAAGTAGAACTCGCCGTCCTGATAGAGGAATTCGATCGTGCCGGCGCTGCGATAGCCGAGGCGCCGCATGGCGCCGGTCGCGAGCTCGCCGATCTGCTGGCGCTGGCTCGCATTGAGGGCGGGCGAGGGCGCTTCCTCGAGCAGCTTCTGATGGCGGCGCTGCAGCGAGCAGTCGCGCTCGCCCAGATGCACGACATTGCCATGCGCATCCGCCAGGATCTGGATCTCGATATGCCGCGGGTGCGATAGGTATTTCTCCAGATAGACGGCGTCGTTACCGAAATTGGCCTTCGCCTCGGCCCGCGCAAGAGCCAGCGCCTCCGCCATCTCGCCGCGCGCCTGGGCGACCTTCATGCCCTTGCCGCCGCCGCCGGCGGCGGCCTTCACCAGCACCGGGTAGCCGATGCGATCGGCGATATCCATCGCCTCCACGTCGTCGGCGATCGCCCCGTCCGAGCCCGGCACCACGGGGATGCCGAGCGAGCGCGCCGCGTCCTTCGCCGCGACCTTGTCGCCCATCAGCCGGATATGCGCCGGCTCCGGCCCGATGAAGGCGAAGCCGTGCTCCTCCACCATGGCGGCGAACTCGGCATTCTCGGAAAGGAAGCCGATCCCGGGATGGATCGCGTCGGCGCCGGCGATCGTGGCGGCGGAAAGGATCGCCGGCACGTTGAGGTAGCTTTGGCGCGAAGGCGGCGGCCCGATGCAGACCGCCTCGTCGGCGAGCCGCACATGCATCGCGTCGGCATCGGCGGTCGAATGCACCGCCACGGTCCGGATGCCCATCTCGCGACAGGCGCGATGGATGCGGAGGGCGATCTCGCCGCGATTCGCGATCAGCACCTTCTCGAACATGAACGCGGGCCCCGCGAGCCTGGACTCAGTTGATGACCAAGAGGGTCTCGCCGTACTCGACCGGCCGGCCGTCCTCCACGGCGATCTCGCGCACCGTGCCGGCGGTCGGGGCCGGGATCGGATTCATCACCTTCATCGCCTCGATGATGAGGATGGTCTGTCCCTTGCTCACGCGGTCGCCGACCTTGACGAAGGGCGCGCCGCCGGGCTCGGAGGAAAGATAGCAGGTGCCGACCATCGGCGAGGTGACCGCGCCGGCCGGCGGGCCTTCGGACGCCGCCGAAACCGCCGCGGCGGCGGGTGCCGTCGGGGCCGCGGCGGCGGCCGGTGCGGCCGCCGCATGACGATTGACCCGGATGCGCTGCTCGCCGGTTTCGTACTCGATCTCGGTCAGGCCGGTTTCGGTCAAGAGCTGCGCGAGCTTGCGGACCAGCGCCTCGTCCACCTCGAGCTTCGCCATCAGGCTTCCACCTCGGTCTTGAGAATTCCGGCAAGCGCATCGAGCGCCGCGAGATAGCCCTGCTTGCCGAGGCCGGAGATCACGCCGAGCGCGACGCGGCTGACATAGGAATGATGCCGGAACGGCTCGCGGCGGAAGATGTTGGAGAGATGCACCTCGATCACCGGCTGCTCGAAGGCGATGAGCGCATCCATCAGCGCGACCGAGCTGTGCGAGTACCCGGCCGGGTTGATCACGATGGCCGCGTGGGACTTGCGCGCCGCCTGGACCCAGTCGATGAGCTCGCCCTCGTGGTTCGATTGGCGGAAATCGATGGCGAGGCCGAGCGATTTCGCGCGCCGGGCGCAGGCCTTCTCGATGTCGGAGAGACGGTCGCGGCCATAGACGGCCGGCTCGCGCTCGCCGAGCAGGTTGAGGTTCGGACCGTTCAGGATCAGGATTCTGGGGGTCTTGGCCACGGCCGTCTTGCCGAATCTGTGAGGGTTTCCACAGCGTTATAGCATGAGAGACCGGCTTCGCAATGGCGCGGGCCCGGCCCGGCTCGCCCGTTGCGGTCGGCTGCGTGGGCTCAGTCCGTAAGCCCGCGCTTTCGCGCGCGCCATGCCTCTCGGCTCTGGCCGAAAACCTCGACGAGGCTGTCCTGCGGCGGCGGGAGGCGCGCGACGCCGCGATGCTCGGCGCCGAGCCGCTTCGCGAGCAGCATCGAGGCGGCGTTGGCCGGATCGACGACGTGGATCGCATCGGTCCAGCCGAGATCCTCGAAGGCCCAGTCGAGACATCGCGTGGCGGCCTCGGTCGCGAAGCCCCGGCCCCAGACCGAGCGATCGAAGGCCCAGCCCACCTCGGGACCGGGCCAACCTTCCGGCTGCCAGGGGCCGGCACGGCCGATCCAGCGGCCCGTCGATTTCTCGATGACCGAAAAATTGCTGAACCCCCGGATGATCCATGCCCCGGTCATGAGCGCGAGATTGCGCCAGGCGAGGGCGGGAGGCTGCACGCCGCCGATGAAGCGGGTGGCTTCCGGGTCGGCGAGGAGCGCTGCCCAGGGTTCGAAATCCTCCGCCGCCGGCGGGCGAAGAATCAGCCGGCGCGTCTCGAGCGTCGGTCCGGGCAAGACGACCCCTTCGGGCCCGGCCTCAGCCGCCCATCGACATGCCGCCATTCACGCGGAGGACCTGACCGGTGATGTAGGCGGCGTCGTCGGAGGCGAGGAACGCCATGGCGGCGGCGATCTCGTCCGGCTTGCCGTAGCGGCGCATCGGGACGAGCTTGAGCGCGGCTTCGAGCCCCGCCGCATCGATCTCGCCCAGCATCTCGGTCGCGATATAGCCGGGCGACACGGCGTTCACCGTCACGCCCTCGCGCGCGACCTCGGCCGCGATCGGACGCAGCAGCGCGTTGATCCCGCCCTTCGAGGCGGCGCAGACGGAATATTTGTTGCCGCCGAAATCGGCGACCTCGGTGATGCAGGAGCCGGTCGCGATCACCCGGCCCCATTTCTGCTTCGTCATATAGGGCAGGGCGGCGCGCGTGACGTTGAAGAAGCCGTGCAGGTTCACCTCGATGGCGCGCGTCCAGTCGTCGTCCGTGCTCTCGACGAAAGGGCGATCCTGGATGATGCCGGCATTGGAGACGAGGATGTCGAGCCGGCCGAAGGCCTTGGCGGTCTCCGCCATCAGCCGCTCGGCATCGGCTTTTTTGGCGACGTCGGCCTGCACCACGATCGCCTCGCCGCCGGCTTTCTTGATCTCCGCCGCGACCGCGTCCGCCTTGTCGCGCGTGGCGACGCAGTTCACGCAGACCTTGGCGCCCTCCCGCGCGAAACGCAGCGCGACGGCCTTGCCGATCCCGCGCGAGCTGCCGGTGACGACGGCGGATTTCCCCTTGAGCATCATGGCGGTTCCCCTTCTCCCCGAAACCCTGCGAGGCTAACGCGGGAGGCGGGGAAAGCGCAAACCGTCGGGGCGCCCGGGAGCCTCTTGCTTCGGGTCGAAGCGTCAGCCCTCGCGGCTCTTGGCCACCAGCGTGCGCATCTCCTCCACCGAGATTGCGCCGCCGACGAACTCCTTGCCGATCACGAAGGCGGGCGTGCCGCTGACGCCGAGCGCGGTGGCGAGGCTCTGGACCGACTGGAGCTGTTCGAGGATCGCGCGGCTCTCCATGTCCTGCTGCAGCTTCGGCACATCGAGACCGACCTCGCCGGCAAGGCGTAGCACGGTCGCATTGTCGAGCCCGCCCTGGTAGCCGAGCAGCGCCTCATGCATCTCGTGATACTTCCCCTGGCCGTGCGCCGCGAGCGCGGCCTTGGATGCGAAGACGGATTCGGGGCCGAGGATGGGGAATTCCTTGTAGACCACGCGAACGTCGGCGTCGGTCGCAAGCAGGGTGGCGAGCTCCGGCGCCACGCGCTTGCAGTAAGGGCAGCGGTAGTCGAAGAATTCGACGATCGTAACGCTCGCTTCCGGATCGCCGAGGCTGGGCGAACCGGGATCGCGATAGAGCGGTTCGGCGAGCTCCTCCAGCGCCTTCGCGCGCGCGGCTTCGATCTGCGCCTGCTGGTCCCGTTCGCCGGCGTCGAGCGCATCGGTGATGATGGTGGGCTCGGCCGTCAGCGCCGCGCGAACCACCGCCCGCATCTGGTCCGGCCCCAGCATGTCGCGCGCGATCAGGTAAATGGTGCCCGCGGCGACCAGCGCGCCGACGGCGGCGGCAAGCAACACGGTGCCGATTAGACGGAGCGGCATTTTCATCGACAATTCCTCGTTCACGGGCGTTGGTGTCCGGCGCGGCCAGCGGATGGGCGGCCAAGGGTGGGCGGCCGGATTATCTGGGGCTTTGCGCCGCTCGGCAATCGCGCTCCGGCGGTCGGCGACCCGGGTCACGGGCTTGTGTTGGGAGACTCCGCGTGCGGCGCGAGCGCGGCTTGCGAGGCGCCTTCCGCCTCAGTCGTCGGCCCTGAGATCGGCCTGCATGACGATATCTTCCGCCTTGAGCCAGGCGGGCGATCCGGTCGGGAGCCCTTGCATCGCGTGCTCGGCATGACGTCGGGCTTCCTCGGACTTGCCTCGGCCGAGCGCGAGCTCGGCCAGCGCCAGCGCCGTCATGGCCGGCTGGCCGTCGCGGTCATAGGCGACGCTGAGGAGGCGCCAGGCCTGGCCCAGGGTCGGCTCGATCCCGACCGCCGTCTCGAGCTCGACGATCGCGGGTTTCGCAAGGCCCGGATCGCCGGATTCGACCAGCACCTGGCCCAGCGCCAGATGCAGCAGCGAGGAATCGGATTTGAGCGCGACCGCCTGGCGATAGGGCTCGATCGCCTCCATCGTGCGTCCGTTCTCGAACAGCATCTGGCCCTTCAGCTCGTAGAGATAGGCGTTCTGCGGCTCCTCCGCGATCAGCCCGTCGATCAGCGCGGAGGCCTTTTCAAGCTGTCCGATGCGGAAATAGGCGATCGACCGCGCATAGCGGCCCGCGAAGCTCGTATCCGTTTCGGGATAGGCGCGCAGCGTGTCCTCGAGCGGCTTCAGGAAGCCGATCAGCTTCGCCTGCATCCGCTTGTAGGAGTCGATCATCGCCGGCGTGTCGGCGGCGTTCGAGTAGGGCGACTGCGCGACGAAGCGCTGGATGTACTCTTCGCGCTCCTTGGTGAGCGGGTGGGTGCGCAGATAGGGATTTCCGCCGGCCCCGGTCAGCACGTCGTTCCGGCGCAGCAGCTCCAGCACATCGAGCAGGCCCGCGGCGGACTGTCCCGTCGCGTCGAGGAAGCCGAGGCCGGCATGGTCGGCGGACTTTTCCTGCGTGCGCGTATATTTGAGCAGGTTCTGTTGCGCGACGGTCTGGCCGGCGCCCATCACCGCGACGCCGGCGCCGGAATTGCCCGCCGCCACGGCCGCGCCGATGCCGAGGATGTAGGCGAGGATCGATTCGGCCGTCGCCGCGCGCAGCGCGTCGCGCGTGCGCACGAGATGCCCGCCGGAGATGTGGCCGGTTTCGTGCGCCATCACGCCGATCAGCTCGTTCGGACGATCGGTGCGCATCAGGAGGCCGGTGAAGATGAACATGTTCATCCCGCCGGCGACGAAGGCGTTGATGCTGTCGTCGTTGACGATATAGAGATTGACGGAAGCCGGATCGATCCCGGCCGCTTCAAAGATTGGCTTGGCGTAGCCGTGGATGATAGATTCGATCTCGGCGTCGCGGATGAGCGGCGGCGCCGAAGCAGCCCATGCCAGCGTCGGTGCCAGCGCCGCGACCGCCGACATCCCCGCCCTCAACAGCCATTTCGGGACCTGCATCATGCCTTGGACCTTATCCGACCTCGTTAGAGTTGGGAACGCTCGGGCGCGTGTTCAATCTGCGGCGATTCTGGCGGTTTGCCTGGGTCTTGCCGGGTGCGAGGGGGACACGCCGGTGGGCGTCATCGGCGCCGCCGAAGGCTTCGCCGGCATCGCCGTCGCGGACGAGCCGAGCGCCGTGCTGGCGGCGCGCGACGTGCTCGCGGCCGGCGGCAATGCGGCGGATGCCGCGGTCGCGCTCTATTTCGGCCTTGCCGTCGCGATGCCTTCGACGGCCGCGCTCGGCGGCGGCGGCGTCTGCATCGTGCATGACCAGGAGAGCAAGACGACCGAGGCGCTCGACTTCCTGCCGCGCGCCGCGCCGGAGGGCCGCGTGGCGCTGCCGGCCGCGGTGCGCGGCATGGCCGCGCTGCATGCGCGTTTCGGCAAGCTGCGCTGGGAACAGGATCTGGCGGGCGCCGAGAACATGGCGCGCTTCGGCGTGCCGACGAGCCGGGCGCTCGCGCAGGAGCTGGAGACGGCGCGCGACCAGATCTCGGGCGACCCCGAGATGATGCGCATCTTCTTCCGCCCCGACGGCACGACGCTCCGCGAGGGCGATCCGCTCCGTCAGGATCTTCTGGCCTCGAGCCTGACGCAGCTCCGCATCCGCGGCGCCGGCGAGTTCTATAACGGTCCGCTGGGCCGCGCGCTGACCGATGGCGCGCAGGCGCTGGGCGCGCCGCTCACCATGGAGGCGCTCCGCGCGGTCAAGCCGCAGTTCCTCCCCGCGATCACGGTGCCCTTCGACGATCACGAGATCTATCTGGCGCCGCCGCCGGCCGCCGGCGGCATCCTGTTCGGCGAGATCGTCGCGATGCTGACCGAGGCGCGCGATTTCGACAGCGCCGATCCGGGCGAGCGGCCGCATCTCATCGTCGAGGCGAGCAAGCGGGCCTTTATCGACCGGGCGCGCTGGATGCAGCCGGCGGGCGACAGCACCGAAGATGCGCAGATGCTGGTGGGAGAGGACCATGCCCAGTCCCTCATGCAAAGCTACGATCCCAACCGCGCGACGCCGGCAGCGAGCATCGGCGCCATGCAGCGCTCGCCGGAGAACCCCTGGGCCACGGGCTTCGTGACCGCCGATGGCGACGGCAACGCGGTCGCCTGCGCCGTGACCATGAACAATCTTTTCGGCGCCGGTCGCATGGCGCAAGGAACCGGCATCCTGCTGGCGCCCGCACCGAACGAACGCGGCGCCGGCTACCGTGCGCTCGGACCGATGATCGTCGCCGACGACTATAACGGCGCGGTCTATTTTGCCGCCGCGGCATCGGGCGGCGAGACGGCGCCGACCGCGATGGCGCAAGTCCTGCTGCACACTTATTACGGCGGGCAGACCTTGATCCAGTCGGCGGCGGTGCCGCGCTACCACCACAACGGCGATCCGGACGTGGTGTTTTACGAGACCGACGCCGCCCCGGCGGCACTGCAATCGCTCACCCAGCGCGGCCACCAGATCGAACCGATCGACATCATCGGGCGGGTCAGCGCCTTCTGGTGTCCGAAGTCGCTGAGAACCGACGGCAATGCCTGTCAGGCCGCGGCCGACCCGCGCGGCTTCGGCATGGCGGTGGTACAGACCGACTGATCGCCGGCCGCCCCCAAACCCGGCCGCCCCAAACGAAGACGCCGCACAAACGAGAACGCCGCTCCCGGAGGGAGCGGCGTTTTCATATTTTGCGACAAGCTTGATCTCGGCGCCCTTTGGGCGCGGCGCGGCTACTCGCGGCGGCGCCACCAGCCGCGACGGCGCGGTGCAGGCTCGGCGTCGGCCGGCGGTTCGGCCGCCCTGGTTTCCTCGACAGGAGCCGCCTCGGGGGCCGGCTGCGGCCGCGGCGGCGGCAGGTTCTCCGTTGCGGCCGTTTCCTCCCGCCCGGCCGTTTCCTCCCGCCACTGTGCGGGCGCCCACGCTTCCGGCTCGGGATCGTTCGTGCCGCGGCGGTTGCCGATGTCGTCGCCCGGCTGCGGGGCATCCGCGTGGCGGGAATCCTCGTCGTCCGTCCGGCCCCAGGGCGAGCTCAGCGGATCGCCGCCGGAACCCCACGGGTTGGCCGGCGTCGGGCCGGTGTAGCGCCGATTGCTCTCTTCCGAGACGTGCTGCTCGCCGGGCCGGTCGTCCGGCCTCGCCTCAGCGGCGTGCTCCGGCCGCGGCTGGGCCTGATCCTCGCCGCCATTCTGTCCGCGACGCGACCGCCGCCGGCCGCCGCGGCGCCCGCGACGTCGCCGGCGCGGC
>CAZMUZ010000047.1:10036-26795 GCA_964569315.1 uncultured Rhodospirillaceae bacterium
TGCCGGATGCGCTTCCCCCGGCTCGGCGTGGCGTTCCGCCGGGTCGCCATCGGCCGGCTGCGCCGTCATCTCGTCGCCGGCATCGCCCTCGTCGCCGGCCGGTTCATGGCGCCGCTCCGCGGGCTGGCCGTTCGGCTGTGCGCCCTGCCGGTCGCCGCGCCCGTCGCCGTCATGACCCCCGCCGCGCCGCCGCCGGCGCCGCCGGCGTCGACCGCCGCGCTCGCCGCGATCGCCCTCGCTCCGGCCCTCGCGCGCCTCGACCGGTTCGGCGTCGCGCTCCGCGGACTCGTCCTCGCGCGCCTCGCCGTCGGTCTCGATCTCGTGCCGGGAGTCCGCCTCGCCTTCGATCTCGGCTTCGACGATCTCTTCTTCCGGCTCCTCCACGATCGGGGCGGAACGGAACGCTTCCGGCGGGGGCGGCAGCTCTTCGCCCGGGGCCAGCGTGCGCAGCCGGTCGAGACGGAAATCGGGGGCGATCAGCGTGTCGTCGCCCGAGAGATAGACGCGGAAGCCGAAGCGGCTTTCGATCTCCGACAGGCGCCGGCGCTTCTGGTTGAGGATGTAGAGTGCCACCGTCGTCGGCACCGCCACCGTGATGCCGGGACCGCGCCGCCGCGAGCCTTCTTCCTCGATCGCGCGCAGCACGTGAAGCGCGGTCGATTCCGTGGAGCGGGTGCGTCCGGTGCCCCGGCAGAAGCGACAGACTTCGGTGCTGGCCTCGACCAGGCTCGGCCGCAGCCGCTGGCGCGACAGCTCGAGCAGCCCGAACGGGCTGATGCGCCCGAGCTGGATGCGCGCGCGGTCGAAACGCATCGCTTCCTTGAGCCGCCGCTCGACCTGCGCGTTGTGGCGGTTCTCCTCCATGTCGATGAAGTCGATCACCACCAGCCCCGCCATGTCGCGCAGGCGAAGCTGCCGGGCGATCTCGTCCGAGGCTTCCAGGTTCGTCTTGAGGGCGGTGTCCTCGATGTTGCGCTCGCGCGTGGCGCGGCCCGAGTTCACGTCGATCGAGACCAGCGCCTCGGTCTGGTTGATGACGATGTAGCCGCCCGACTTGAGCTGGACGACCGGGTTGTGCATCGCGTCGAGCTGCGCCTCGACCTGATAGCGCTGCAGCAGCGGGATCATCGGGTCGCGATAGGCCTGGACGCGCTTGGCGTGGCTCGGCGTCAGCGTCTTCATGAACGCCTTCGCGGTCTTGTACCCTTCGTCGCCCTCGACGATGATGTCGTCGATGTCCTTCGTATAGAGATCGCGAATCGACCGCTTGATGAGGTTGGCTTCCTCGTAGATGAGGGCGGGCGCGGTCGAGCGCAGGGTCAGGTCGCGGATCTCGTTCCAGAGCCGCAGCAGATACTCGTAATCGCGCTTGATCTCGGCCTTGCTGCGCTCGCTGCCGGCGGTGCGCACGATCACCGCCATGCCGCGCGGGATGTCGAGATCGCCGACGAGCGACTTGAGGCGCTTGCGATCGATCGCGCTCGTGATCTTGCGCGAGATGCCGCCGCCGCGCGCCGTGTTCGGCATCAGCACGCAGTAGCGGCCGGCGAGCGAGAGATAGGTCGTGAGCGCCGCCCCCTTGTTGCCGCGCTCTTCCTTGGTGACCTGCACCAGCATGATCTGCCGGCGCTTGACCACTTCCTGGATCTTGTAGCGGCGCACGCTGCGCGGCCGGCGCGGTTCCTCGGCCTCGTCCTCTTCCTCGCTGCCGCCCAGCACTTCGACGGCTTCCGGCGGGGTCGCGGCATGCTGCTCGATGCCGCCGGCGACCGGCGTGCCGGGCAGCTCGTCCGAGCCGTCCTCGCCGGCTCCGGAATGCGGCGAGGCCATGCCTTCGGCAGCGCCGCGTTCCTCGGCGTTCTCGGCGTCGCCCTCCGGGAACGGCGCCTCGAGACGATCGTCCCAGGCGCCGGCACGGCTCAGCGGCTGCGCCCGCGGCGCATCCTCTCCGGCGTCGTCGTCGCGCGCCTCGTCGCCCTGCGTGTCGTCGCCGTCTGGCCCGTCGCCGTCTGGCCCGTCGCCCGCCACCCCATCGTCGTGCGGCGCGTCGGCGAGGGCGTCGGCGGCATCCTCCGGCCGATCGTCCCGACCGAGGCTGCCCGCCTCGGGCGCATCGGCATGATAGGGATCGGACGCGTCATAGGGATCGGACGCATCGTCCCCGTCATCCCGGCCATGATGATCCTGGCCGTTCTCGTGATGGCCATGGTCATCGTCATGACCGTGATCGTGCCCGTGCCCGTGCCCGTGCCCGTGCCCGTGATCATGGCCATGATCGTGATCGCCATGCGCATGATCGTCGTGATCCTGCGCCTCCCTGTCCTGTCCGGCCGGCGTCTCCTCGCCGCCGCGCGCGCCCCGCGCCGCATGCGGCGCGCGGTGGTCGCGGCCGCGGCGGCGGTCGCCATGCCGCCGCCGTCCCTGCGCGGGCTCGATCGGATCGAACTCGCCATCGTCGCGATTGGCGGCGGCCTGCGCCTCGAGCTCGGCCTGCAGCGCCTCGCGATCCGCCATCGGGATGCGATAATAGTCGGGGTGGATTTCGTTGAAGGCGAGGAAACCGTGCCGGTTTCCGCCGTAATCGACGAACGCCGCCTGGAGCGACGGCTCCACGCGGACGACTTTGGCGAGGTAGATGTTGCCTTTGAGCTGCTTGCGGCTAGCGATCTCGACGTCGAATTCTTCCAGCCGCTTGCCGGAAACCACCACGACCCGCGTCTCTTCCGGGTGGGTGGCATCGATCAGCATATGTTTGGTCATTGCGTGAAAACTCCATGCCGCGCCTGTCGCAGCCCGCTATGACGGCGGGTGGCGGCGCGAAGGTTGTCTCGATGTGCCAGGAATCGGTCATGGCATCCTGTTCGTGCGGCGCCGTCTCCGACATCGGAGGTGGCGCCGATACCCGTGTCTTCCGGGGCGGCGAGGCCAGCGCCTGCCGCAGGGCCGGGAGCGCGGAATAGCCTTCCGGTTCATCCGTCGCGGCGGCATGACCGCCGGATCCGATCGCACCGCGTCGCGGCGAGCCGCCCGTCCCCGAGCGACCATCGACCGGACCTGCCCGTCGCCGGCCATTGCGCCGGCGTCCCGGGCGGAACGAACCGTGGGACGCCCCACCTTACCGGCTAGGCGTCGGATCAACAATCGTTTTAGCCGATCGGGCGGGGTTCCGGGGCGGTTCGGCGACTCTGGACCCGCGACTCGGGCGCGTATATGTTGTGGAGTCGCTGCTGGAGACCCACAAGGATGAGGGGCATCGGTCGAATCCTGGCGGTTCTGCTGCTCTGCCTGTCGCTCCCGGCGGCAGCCAGGGCCGACCCGGCCGTCCGCGACGTCCGGCTCGGGCTCCATCCCGACAAGACCCGTCTTGTCCTCGAGCTCGGCGAGGCGCCGCGCTACCGCACCTTCCTGGTCCAGAATCCCGACCGGCTGGTGGTCGAGCTGGCCGGCGGCGACTGGCGGCTCGAGGCGCCATCCCTGCCCGAGGGGCGGGGGATCGTGACCGGCGTGCGCTTCGGCCATTTCAATGCCTCGACCTCGCGCCTGGTGGCCGATCTCGGCGGCCCGGTCCGCCTCGACGAGCCCATCCTGCTGGCGGGCGGCGGCACCTTCCGCCTGGCGATCGACCTGACCCCGATCAACGGCACGGCGACCGCCGCGACGCCGCCTCTGCCGTCTCCCGCGGCCGCCCCCGCATCGCTCGGGACGGTGGCGGGCGCCCTGCCGGTGCCGCCGCCGAAGCCCGCCGCCGAATGGCAGGCGCCGCAGCCCGAGCCGCTGATGCAGGTGGTGGCGCTCGGGTTTCCGCCGCCGGCGAAGCCCGCGCCGCCGCGCGGCATTCCCCTGATCGTCATCGATGCCGGCCATGGCGGCGTCGATCCGGGCGCCATCGGGGCTGGCGGCAGCTACGAGAAGAACATCACCCTTTCCATGGCGCGCGAGCTGAAGAAGGTGCTGGAGGCGACCGGGCGCTACCGCGTGGCGCTGACCCGGAGCGACGACGTCTTCATCCCCTTGCGCGAGCGCATTGCGATCACCCGGCGCGCGGGCGGCGACCTCTTCCTTTCGCTCCATGCCGATGCCCACGCGAACGCCGCGACGCGGGGCGCCTCGGTCTATACCCTCTCGGAAACGGCGTCCGACGCCGAGGCCGGGGCGCTGGCCCAGCGCGAGAACAAGGTCGATCTCATCGCCGGCGTCGATCTCTCGAACGAGAGCGAGGTGGTGACCGGGATCCTCATCGATCTCGCCCAGCGCGAGACGATGAATCTTTCCGCCCGGTTCGCCGGCCTGCTCGTGGACGAGCTCGCGCGCAGCACGCTCCTCCTGCGGAACACCCACCGTTTCGCGGGGTTTGCCGTGCTGAAGGCGCCGGACGTGCCGTCCGTGCTCGTGGAGATGGGCTATCTGTCCAATGCGTCGGACGAGTCGCTGTTCAATACCAAGGCCTATCGGCGCAAGCTCGCCGATGCGATCCGGCGCGCCATCGACGGCTATTTCGAGTGGCAGACGAGCCTCAAGCTGCCCTGAAATTAAGGCAAAAACTCCCCAACTAAGGCAGCGCACGGCCCTCGACGGCGGAGGGTCGTCGCGGCAAAATCGTGGACTTGCGATCCTGCGCGCGAGCGCGATCCATAGGACGGCATGACATCTTGAAACGGATTCTGCTTTCGCTGCTGGGCGTCGTGATCGGGCTCGGCATCGCCGGCGTCATCGGCGCCTTCGTTCTTTTCGAGAAATTCTCGGTCGGGCTTCCCGAGGTCTCCGAGCTTGCGGCCTACGATCCGCCGGTGGTGACCCGCGTCCACGCCGGCGACGGCCGGCTGCTTGCGGAGTTCGCGACCGAGAACCGCGTCTATGTGCCGATCGCGGCGATCCCGAAGATCGTGTCCGACGCCTTCCTCTCGGCCGAGGACAAGACCTTCTACCAGCATCACGGCATCGACCTGCCGGGCATCCTGCAGGCGGTGGTGACCAACCTCGCGCAGATGGGATCGGACCGGCGGCCGGTCGGCGCCTCCACCATCACGCAACAGGTCGCGAAGAATTTCCTGCTCACGAACGAGCTCTCGTTCCAGCGCAAGTTCAAGGAGATGATCCTGGCACTGCGCATCGAGGAGGCCTACGACAAGGACCATATCCTCGAGCTCTACCTGAACGAGATCTATCTGGGCTTCGGCTCCTACGGCGTCGCCTCGGCGGCGATCAACTATTTCAACAAGTCGCTGGACGAACTCGACGTCGCCGAGGCGGCGTTCCTCGCAGCGCTGCCCAAGGCGCCGAGCCACTACAATCCGCGCAACAACATGGCCGCCGCCCTCGATCGCCGGAACTGGGTGATCGGGCGGATGCAGGAGGACGGCCACATCACCGCCGCCGAGGCGGAAGCCGCACGCGCCGAGCCGATCCTCGTCTCCGGCCGCGCCCAGGCGGATGTGGTCTCGGCCGACTATTTCGCCGAGGAGGTCCGGCGCGAGCTGGTGCAGCGCTTCGGCGACAAGAGCCTCTACGAGGGCGGGCTTTCGGTCCGCACCTCGCTCGATCCGACGCTGCAGGCGATCGCCGACCGCACGCTTCGCGACGGCATGCAGCGCTACGACCGGAAATGGGGCTGGCGCGGCCCGGTCGCGACGATCGATCCGGGCGAGGGCTGGGCGGAACGGCTGAAGGCCGTGCCGCCGCCGCCCGGGCTGCGCCAGTGGCTGCTCGCCGTCGCACGCACGGTCGATGACGAGGGCGTCGCCATCGGGCTCGCCGACGGGACGGAAGGACGCATTCCTTTCGCCGAGCTCAAATGGGCGCGCAAGTCGCTCGGCGACAACAAGCTGGGGCCGCAGATCGAGAAGCCCGCCGACGCGCTGCAGCCGGGCGAGGTGGTGATGGTCGAGCCGGTCGCGAAGGACGCGGAAGGGGCGGACTATCCCGCCGGCAGCTACGCCCTGCGGCAGATCCCGGCCGTGGGCGCCGCGCTCGTCGCCATGGACCCGCATACCGGCCGCGTGCTGGCACTGGTCGGCGGCTGGAGCTACCAGATCAGCGAGTTCAACCGCGCCACCCAGGCGCTGCGCCAACCCGGCTCCTCCTTCAAGCCCTTCGTCTATATGACGGCGCTCGAGAACGGCTTCACGCCCTCGACCGTCATCCTCGATGCGCCGATCGTGATCGACCAGGGCCCGGGCCTGCCGAAATGGCAACCGGAGAACTATTCCCAGGATTTCCTCGGGCCGGTCACCATGCGTCTCGGCATCGAGAAGTCGCGCAACCTGATGACGGTCCGTCTCGCCCAGGCGGTGGGCATGCCGAAGATCGTCGATCTCGTCCGGCGCTTCGGCATCAACGACAACATGCCGGCCTATCTCTCCATGTCGCTCGGCGCCACCGATACGACCGTGCTGAAGATGACGACGGCCTATTCCGAGATCGTCAATGGCGGCCGCAAGGTGACCCCGAGCTTCATCGACCGGGTGCAGGATCGCACCGGCGCCACCATCTTCCAGACCGACGACCGTCCTTGCGAAGGCTGCCGGGTCGCCGCCTGGCAGGCGGGCATGGTCCCCCCCGTCGTGCCCGACGAGCGCGTGCAGGTGACCGATCCGCTCACCGCCTATCAGATGGTCCATATGCTGGAGGGCGTCGTGCAGCGCGGCACCGGCAGCGCGGTCCGCGCGGTCGGCAAGCCGCTCGCCGGCAAGACCGGGACCTCGAACGACAGCAAGGACGTCTGGTTCATGGGCTTCTCGCCCGATCTCACCGTCGGCGTGTTCTTCGGCTTCGATCAGCCGAAGAGCCTCGGCGGCCGCGAGACCGGCGGCGTGGTGGCGGCCCCCGTCTTCCGCGATTTCATGATGGAAGCGCTCGCCGGCCGTCCGGCGGTGCCGTTCCGCGTGCCGCCCGGCATCCGGCTGGTGCGCGTCGATCCGGTGAGCGGGAAGCGCACCAGCAGCGGCGCCGGCAAGATGATCTACGAGGCCTTCAAGCCCGGCACCGAGCCGACCTCGGGCGGCCAGCAGCGGATGATCGAGGGCGTGGGCGTGCAGCCCGACGGCACGCTGGGCGCCGCCACCGGCGGCACCTTCACGCCGCAGGTGCCGAGCGTCACGAGCGGCGGTTCTGACGGGCTTTATTAGGCGCGGCGCTCCCCGCTTCGCGACGGGATCCTGTGTACTGACATCACCGCAAGGCGAGCGCGCCTGCCGCGCAATCGCGGGCGCGCGGCTCACGATCGCGCGATGGCCAGGAACCGTTCGCCGGACCGAAGGGTTGGCTCCAAAAGGAGTCTGCGGGACCGCTTGCGGATTGGGCGAAGCCACGGCCATGCCGGGCCTTCGGTACTGCCGGGCCTTCGGTACTGACTGAGCAAAGGAGAACGAGATGAGCATCGACGGCAAGGTCGCCCTCGTGACCGGTGCCGGCCAGGGTATCGGCCGGGCGATCGCGCTCAGGTTGGCGAAGGACGGCGGCAACATCGCCATCGTGGACCTCAACGAAGGCAAGATGAAGGCCGTCGCGGAGGCGGTGAGAGCGATCGGCCGCAAGGCGACGGTCTTCAAGGCCGACGTCGCGAACCGCGCCGATGTTTACGCCGCCGTCGATCACGCCGAAAAGGAGCTCGGCGGCTTCGACATCATGGTCAACAATGCCGGCATCGCCCAGGTCCGGCCCCTCGCCGAGGTCACGCCCGAGGAGGTCGGGAAGATCCTGAAGATCAATGTCGAAGGCGTGCTGTGGGGGATTCAGGCCGCGGCGAAGCAGTTCAAGGCCCGCAAGCGGAAGGGCAAGATCATCAGCGCGTCCTCCATCGCGGGACATGACGGCTTTGCCCTGCTCGGCGTCTATTCCGCGACCAAGTTCGCCGTGCGCGCCCTGACCCAGGCGGCGGCGAAGGAATTCGCGAGCGACGGGATCACGGTCAATGCCTATTGCCCCGGCGTCGTCGGCACCGACATGTGGGTCGAGATCGACAAGCGGATGTCCGAGATCACCGGCGCGAAAATCGGCGCGACCTACGAGAAATATGTCGAGGGCATCGCGCTCGGCCGCGCGCAGACGCCGGAGGATGTCGCCGCTTTCGTCTCCTACCTGGCGGGGCCCGATTCCGACTACATGACGGGGCAGGCGCCGCTCATCGATGGCGGCCTCGTTTATCGGTGAGGCCGGGCGCCGGCCTGTATGCAGGGTAGGCACGCGACCCTTGACGGTCGAGGGCCGGTTCGGCGAAGAAGGGCGCGAACCACGCTCGCCGCCCGTCCAGGGGCGCCGGGCGTTCGATCGGATCGGACGGGAGCGGAGACATGCGCGCAGAGCTCGAAACGGCGGCCGAGGAGGTGAGATCCTCCCTCGCGCTGCTGAGGAGGCATCTTTGACTGGGATCGCGCGCTGAAGAAGCTCGAGGAGCTGAACCTCAAGGCCGAGGATCCCGATCTCTGGAACGACTCCCGCGCGGCGCAGGCGCTGATGCGCGAGCGCACCCATCTCGCCAAATCGATCGAGGATTGCCGCAAGCTCCAGCAGGAGCTGGAGGACGCGATCACCCTCGTCGAGCTCGGCGAGGCGGAGGACGATGCCGCGACGGCGGCCGAGGGCGAAGCGCTGCTGAAGGCGCTCAAGGGCCGCGCGCGCCAGGTCGAGCTCGAGACGCTGCTCTCCGGCGAGGCCGATGCGAGCGACGCCTATCTCGAGGTGAATGCCGGCGCCGGCGGCACCGAGGCGCAGGACTGGGCCGAGATCCTGACCCGCATGTATGTGCGCTGGGCCGAGCAGCATGGCCACAAGGTCGAGTGGCTCGAGGAGAGCCGCGGCGAAGAGGCGGGATTCAAGTCCGCCACGATCAAGGTCAGGGGCCACAACGCCTATGGCTGGCTCAAGACCGAGAGCGGCGTGCATCGGCTCGTGCGCATCTCGCCCTATGACAGCCAGTCGCGCCGCCATACGAGCTTCGCCTCGGTCTGGGTCTATCCGGTGGTGGACGACAATATCGAGATCGAGATCAAGGACGCCGACCTGCAGATCGACACCATGCGCTCCGGCGGCGCCGGCGGGCAGCATGTGAACAAGACCGAGAGCGCCATCCGTATCACCCACATGCCGACCGGCATCGTGGTGAAATGCCAGGCCGACCGTTCGCAGCATCGCAACCGTGCGACGGCGATGGGAATGCTGAAGGCGCGGCTCTACGAGCTCGAGCTGCAGAAGCGCGAAGCGGAATCGGCCGCGGTCGAGGCCTCCAAGTCCGACATCGGCTGGGGCCACCAGATCCGCTCCTACGTGCTGCAGCCCTACCAGATGGTGAAGGACCTGCGCACCGACGTGCAGACCTCCGACACGCAAGGGGTGCTGAACGGCGACCTCGACCAGTTCATGGGCGCGGCCTTGGCTCAACGTGTGGGCCAGGGCAAGGCGGCGGAGTAGGGGTACGAGGCCAAGAAGGAGCGGAGCGACGGAATCGCCCCTCGCCCCTTGTGGGAGAGGGAGGCGAGCGCAGCGAGCGGGTGAGGGGTGGCTGACCCGGCGGGATGGCGGCGTGCCGAAGGGTTTCGACGTAGAATGGCTGCAGCCGTTCTCCAAGGGATCGGTCCGGCAAGGGCGGATTTCGCGCCGCCCGCGCCCCCCGCGTTTCACGGGCCCGACCCAGCGCCGCCACGGACCGGGACGCAATGGACGCAATGAGGGCACCAGGGCGTGTCGATGATGTTGATGAGGAGTCGAGCCGATGACCAGCGGTCGCGATGGCGAATTCACGCCCCCACGATACAACCCGGAGCGCTTGAATTCGAAGACCGGCAGCTTGCCGGAAGACTATTACGAGCGCGTACGCCGGGGCGCGATCGATCGGAAGCCGATCCTTGAACAGATCGTCCGGCCGAGGACGGGATTCGGCTTTGCGTTGAAGCGAGGCAAGCTGGTCAGGATCACCTGCATCGAAGGTCCGCAGGTGGTCGATCTCAACGCCTTCAACATGCACGACACGCGAGAGGCTCTCTCATGCGCCCGCACCCGCATGGTAAACGGACTGCATCTGAAGGAAGGCGACTACATCTGGAGCAAGCCACCTTACGCGCGTCCGATGATGAAGCTGGTCCGGGACACCGTCGAGAAGACGGGAGGCAAGCTTCATACGCACGATCTCACTTTCAGCCAATGCGACCGGGAATACTACAAATTGCTCACCGGTAGGGGTGATGTCCCGAGTTGCCACGACAATCTTCATTCGGCCGTGGCGGAATATGGAATCACCACCGACATGGTCCATGACCCCGTCAACCTGTTCATGTGCACCGGCCTGAACGAGGAAAACAGGATGTACTATGAAGACCCGGTCGCAAGGCAAGGCGACTACGTGGAAATCGTCGCAGACATGGACTGCATCATCGGAATCTCGGTCTGTCCCGGTAACTCCAGCGGAAAGATCAAGCGGCCGATAGCCATACAGCTCTTCGAACTGGACGGCGGAGTTCCCGCGTCGTGACCTCGTAAGGGTCGAATAGGGGAGGCGCCGGCTCGCCGGGCAGCGAGGCGCGCGGGAGTCGCCTGTGAAGAACTCTCTGGCCGCTGAAATCACGCCAGCTTTCTGGTTTTCGTTTCTCTAGCGCGCGCATTCTCGGAGGCCGCTCCCTGCGACCCCGATCGTCTGCTCGGCTCGTGTTGAGCTCGACATAAGTCGAACTATGCCGGGAGATCGTTCGGGAAAGCGGTGTTGAAAGACTTCCCCGACAGGTTGACGTATTCGGTCGGCGGGGGATTGCCGGCATCTTTCAGCGGGCAAATCTTGAGGCCCGAGGTGATGTTCTCGACTGCTGGCTCCAGGCCGTCCTCGATAGAGCCGCGCATTTGCTGGTCATCGGCATAATGATCGGCGCAGTGCTGGCGCCCGCCGCCGGCACTGCGCTGACCAGTTCTATCACGGCACCAACTCGATCTCGCTCGGCCGCCAGCTCTTGTCGAAGAACGACGGCAACGGGCTGTAGAGGCGCAGAATTGTGAACCAGCCCTTCCCGGGGGCGGTCTGGATCCAGTTGCCGCGTGCCACGCCGTTCGGCTGGGTGGGGCCGAAATAGACCGTGGTCGTGCCGTCGGCGGCGGCCTCGGCGGCCGGAGAGGGATAGCTCTGGCTGCCGGCGCGCGGATATTTCTGCGGCGTCTGCAGCATGGAGCGCGTCTGGTTGTCGTAAAGCGTGAAGGACCAGAACGCCTTGGCGGGAATGTCCTTGGGCAGCGTCACCTTGTAGGTCTCCGCGCCGTCGAAGGGAGTTCCATCAGAATCGAGGAAGCTCATGAGGTACTGCGAGCCCACGCCCGGGATGCGCATGATCATGCCCGGGGAGTCGAGCGTGTAGCCGTAATAAAAGGCTATGCGGGAATCGAGCGTGCGCGCGCCAGTTGGTGGCAGCGGCTCGAACATGCCGTCCTTGAAGATGGGCGGCGGGGTCTCGAAAAACGCGCCGCCGTCCCACAGCATGCTGCCCCACTGCGAATCCTTGTAGTAGGCCCAGTCCGGGTGCTGCATCGCATAGCGCCAGTTGAGCGCCCGGCCGCTCGCCTGTCCGACCAGGGCTGCGTCCGACAGGATCTTCTTCATCCGCTCGTCGGGGGCGAATTTCTTGCCATGTACGATGCCGATCGCGGCAAGCTGCCCAGCGAGCTCGACGTCGTAGCTGGTGGCCGGCTGGCTCTGGACATTCTCGTTGATCATTTCGAAGAAACCGTAGCCGCTCGGGGGAATCGTGTTGAACGACCGCCCGCTGGCCTCGACGAACTTCATCTCGGGAAGCTCCGGTTCGCCGGCAATGCGCACCGTGCCTTCGAGCGCCTGAGCAATGCTCGTTCCGAAAGAGCCCGGCTGGTAAGGATAGATCTTCAGGTTCCGCTTGACGTTCTCGACGGCCGGCTTGGGGTCGTTGTCGACGAGATAGGCGCGCGCGGCGTAAAGAGCGAGGTTCGTCTTTGAACGGGCAACGAAATAACCGCCCTCGGGCAGCGGACCGTTATAGTCGGGGCCGACGATCAGGTACTTGCCGCCAAGGCCGCGATCTGGCCCCGGGGCGCCAATGTCGATGATCCACGAGAACCACATGTCGTTGATCGTGCCGACGGCGTCCGATGGCTGTTCGACCACCAGCGGGCCTTTGCTCAGATCGAGTGCCGAGAGGTAGTAGACCGTATCGGCATTTGCCGTCAGGAACAGCGAGCTCGAGTCCATGAGATCCGAGAAGATCGCAACATCGCCGGGCTTGACGCCAATGCTCGCGAATCCCTTGACGAGCGCCAGGGCCGAGGCGCCACGGAAGCTGTTATTGTAGACGTTGAGCGCCTGGGTGAAATCGAGCGCGTCGTATACCCTGCTGGCGGTTTCGGCAGTTGGTGCGCCATCCTTGAATTCCAGCGTGCCGATGCGCGTCTGCGCCGTATCGGGCGCGCCAAGAGACCGAATGGTCTCTTGCGATACCTGCGCGATCGCGGCGGCAGAGGGCAGCGCAAGGACCGCGAAAGCGGTGGCGCTGGCCAGTCTCAGGTAGCGTTTCATGGTTTTCCCATCCTTTGTTGCAATTCGGAATGCGAGGTGGCTCACCCGATACCACGCATCGGTATGGTCGCGATTATCGCTGCGCCATTGTGACGAGGCACGCTTGGACGATCTAGAATGCGTATTCCGGCCAATGCTCCATATTCCAACTGGACCGTCTCGCTCAATTGTAGGACCTTGAGAGAGCGTGTAGACAGGTCTCTTGGAGTTATCTGCGTGATGTGGCGATGACGGTTGAGATTCTTCCCATCCTCGGCGATTTCGGCGCGGAGGCGACGGGCGTCGATCTGACGAAGCCGGTATCGCCCGAGGCCTTCGCCGAGATCGAGGAGGCCTTCGAGCGGTACGCCGTGCTCGTGTTCCCCGACCAGCCCGTGACCGACGAGCAGCAGCTCGCCTTCACCGCGCTTTTCGGCCCGCTGGAGATGAACCCCGACTATGCCGGCGGCAAGATGTTCCGGCGCCGCGAGGTGGCGGACTTCACCAATGTCGCCGAGGACGAGCGGCTGATGGCGGCGGACGATCCGCGCCGCGCCTTCAACCTCGCGAACCAGCTCTGGCACACCGACAGCTCCTTCAAGCATGTGCCGTCGAAATGTTCGGTCCTCTCGGCGCACGAGATCGCGGCGGTCGGCGGCCAGACCGAATATGCCGACATGCGCGCCGCCTGGGATGCGCTGCCGGAGGCGAGGCAGCGTGAGCTCGACGGGCTCGTGGCCGAGCACAGCATCTTCCAGTCCCGCAAGCGCCTGGGCTTCACGCAGTTCAATCCGGAGATCGACCGGCTCCTGCCGCCGGTCCGCCAGCGCCTGGTGCGGCACCACAAGCGCTCGGGCCGCTCCAGCCTCTATCTCGCCTCGCACGCCTCGCACATCATCGGCTGGCCGGAGGCGAAGGGCGCCGCCCTCATCGACGAGCTGATGGATTTCGCGACCGAGCCGCGCTTCGTCTATCGCCACCGCTGGCGGAAGAACGACGTGGTGATGTGGGACAATCGCTGCACCATGCATCGCGGCCGTGCCTGGGACGCCGGCAAATATCGCCGGGTCATGCACAACACCAAGGCGGCCGACATCGGCAACACGGTCGAGATCTCCGACCGGGAGCGGGCGAGCCAGTCGGTCGCCTGATCGCGGGGCTTCCCGGGGGCGCGACACCGGGCCCCTTGCGGCGGTGCCGGCCGCGTTCTACCTCCACGCCATGCAGAAACCTTCTCCCGGCATCGGCGAGGCGTTCGGCGCCCATGCGCCCGACTATGACCGGCTGCGGCGCCGGCTGGTGCCCAATTTCGACGCCTTCTACGGGGCGGCGCTGGAGATCGTCGCCGAATGGCAGGCGGCGCGGGGCGACAAGCCCTTGCGGGTGCTCGATCTCGGCGCCGGCACCGGCCTCTTCGCGGCGATGGTCCGCGAACGCTTCCCCAAGGCCCGGATCCATCTCGTCGATCTCTCCGCGCCGATGCTGGCGGAGGCAGAGCGCCGCTTCGCCAAGGCGAAGGCCGGCCGCGCCGGAACCGCCGTCGCCGCAGCCGACGAAAGGCCCGGTCGCGTGACCTTCGCGGTCGCCGACTATGCGAAGGACGAGCTCGGAGGCCCGTGGGACCTCGTCATCTCGGCGCTCTCGATCCACCATATCGACGACGCGGCGAAGCGCACGCTCTTCGCACGCATCTTCGCGGCCCTGGCGCCGGGCGGGCTCTTCCTGGAGGCGGATCAGGTGTTGGCGCCGACGCCCGAGCTCGCCGCGCGCGACCATGCGCATTGGCGCGCGACGGCGGCGGGCCTCGGGGCGAGCGAGGCGGAGATCGTCGCGGCCGAGGGGCGCATGAGCTTCGACCGCTGCGCCACGCTCGAGGATCAGCTCGCCTGGCTCCGCGAGGCCGGCTTCGCGCCGGTCGATTGCGGCTACAAGGCGCGTCAGTTCGCCGTGTTCTTCGGGGTCAAGCCCGCGCGCTGACGCGCCCGCGTTTTCGAAGCCTCGCTCAGTTCGTCCGCAGCAGCGAGAATTCGTAGAAGCCCATCTCGCGATAGGCGCCCCAGGTCATGGGCTGGCCGAGCTGCCCGTCGAGCAGCATCACATCGCCGCCATGGTTCACGATATTGAAGTAGTGACCGCCGCCGGCGGCCTTCGCGAAGACGATGCCGCGTGCGCCGTCGCCGGCGTGGAAGATCGTGTTGTTGACGTCGGCATGGGCGCCGGGCGAGCCGAAGGTCTGGTTGTAATGGCCCTCGAGCTGCCGCGTATTGGTCCCGGCGCAGGAGGTCGGCGGCGCCGGCAAGGTGCCGCGACCGGCAAGCGCCTCGTCCACCGCGAGCACCGTCAGCCCGCAATTCTCCGTGTTGCGGGTCGGATTGATCTTCTTGAGCCAGCCGAGATCGGCGAGCGCCACGGAGAGGGCGGAGAGCGGTTTGCTGGGCGGCGGCGTCTTCGGCTTCAGCCCGCAGCGGGCGACGAGCGCCGGCGAGACCTTGAGCCCCCATTCGCAGAGGTTCTTGCCCTCCTCGCGGCCCTGCCGGTAGGGATCGGGGTTCTTCGAATAGCCGGGCGGGTGGATGGCCGCGTCGAGCACGCCGGGCGCCGCCACGACGAGAAGGATCGCCGCCACCTGCTTGAAGCGCGCGGCCGCCACGCCGAGCGCCAGATTCTGGAGGGTCGCCGTGTCCGCGATGCATTTCCGGGCGCTCTGCGAGAAGCCCAGCATGTAATGCATCTCCGGCGAGAGGCCCGGCTTGTCCGTGTTGGCATAGTCGGGCAGGCAGGCATTGTCGTTGGTGCCGCCCGGAACGGTGCCGCCGCCGCTGCCGAACTGGTCGTTGCCGGGCGGGGTTTGCGACCCGCCGCCGCTGCTGGCGAACTCGTCGCCGCCCGGCGTGCGGTTGCCGCCGCGATCGAAGACGATGCAGGCTTCGTATTCCTGGCTGCAATTGAAGCAGGGCGCCATCGCCCGGATCGGCTGTCCGCCGCGCTGGTTCCAGGCGAGGATCTCGTCCTCGAGCCGGGATTTCTCCTGCGGCGTCACGATGAAGATGCGTCCGTTGGGATAGCCGCGCGCGACCTCTTCGACCTTGCTCATGTCGTAGCTATAGCCGGGATAGCCGCATTGCCGGCCGCCGCCGCTGCTATGGAACTCCTCGCCGGCGGTAATGCCGGAGGACTGGGCCGCCGCGTCGATTGTCGACCACAGGAACGCGAGCGTTGCGACCAGCGCCAGGGCGGCCCGGCGCGCCGCGTTCGGGCCAGGTTCTGCGAAAAGGGCCATGTCCGCTCCCCTCGCTTCCGGACGCCGAACGATAGCGACGCGGATATCGCCCGACAATTCCGAACATGGCGGGAGGCGGACACCGCGCCAACTGACCCGGTCATCGCCGGCAATCAGCCCTGCAGGAGGCCGATAGAGCGCGTCGGTCTGGCAGATCGCGCGCCGGCGATCAGCCCTGCTGGAGGCCGCGATAATCCTCGGCAACCATGCCGGCCTGCGCCCGCGCCGCATCGTTGAAGGGTGGCTTCAGGCTGCCCCGAACTTGGCGGAGCGCGTGCAACACACCAATGGACCCGGCAATCGCCGGCAATCAGCCCTGCAGGAGGCCCCGATAATCCTCGGCCGGCATGCCGGCCTCGGCCCGCGCGGCGTCGTTGAAGGGCGGCTTGAGGCTGCCCTTGAAATGCTTGCGCACCAGCGCCTGCCAGGTCTCGCGCGGCTCGAGGCCGCGGCGGTCGCATTCATGGAGGAACCAGCGCCGGCCGATCGCGACATGGCCGATCTCGTCCTCGTAGATCCGGCGGAGGATCGCGGCGCTCTCGGCGTCGCCGGCGCGCGCGAGGTCGGCGCTCATCTTGGGCGTGACGTCGAGCCCGCGCGCCTCGAGCACGAGCGGGACGATGGCGAGCCGCGCCAGCAGGTCGCCGGCGGTCTCCGTCGCCGCCTCCCAGAGCCCGTCATGGGCCGGCAGGTCGCCGTAGTCTGCGCCGAGCGCCGCGAGACGGTCCTGCAGCAGGCAGAAATGCGTCGCTTCCTCCGCCGCGACCCCGAGCCAGTCGTCCTGGAACTGCCGCGGCAGCCCGAGATCGGCGAAGCGCGCGAGGATGTCGATCGCGAGGTCGATGGCGTTGAGCTCGATATGGGCGAGCGCATGAAGCAGCGCGATGCGGTTGCCGAGGCTGCCGGTCGCGCGGCGCTGCGGCATGTCGCCGGGGCGGCGCAGCGCGGGGCGCGCCGGCCGCGCCGGCCGGTCGGGCGGCGTC
>CAZMUZ010000048.1:0-26253 GCA_964569315.1 uncultured Rhodospirillaceae bacterium
CGGCGGTGCGCGACGGCGCGGTCGACCGGCCGGCGCTCGGCAAGATCGTGTTCGCCGACCCGAAGGCGCTGAAGGCGCTGGAAGCGATTCTCCATCCGCTGGTGCGTCGCGCGGAAAACCGGTTCCTTGCCGCGCATCGCCGCCGCGGCACCAAGATCGTCGCGCTCGACATTCCCCTGCTCTACGAAACCGGCGCGGAGAAGCGCTGCGACGCGGTCATCGTGGTGTCCGCGCCGCGCCGGGTGCAGCTCGGCCGGGTGCTCGGCCGGCCGGCAATGACGCCGGCGAAGCTCGCCGGCATCGAGGCGCGCCAGGCGAGCGACGCGGAACGCCGGCGGCGCGCCGATTTCGTGGTGCCGACCGGCCTCGGAAAACGCGAGTCGCTGGCGCGAATCGCGGCTATCCTGCGCCAGGCAAAGCGGAAGGACTCCTGACGGCGATGCGCGAGATCGTGCTCGATACCGAGACCACCGGCCTCAGCGCCGCGACCGGCGACCGGCTCATCGAGGTCGCCTGCCTCGAGCTCGTCAATCACCTGCCGACCGGCAAGCATTTCCAGCGCTACGTCAATCCCGAGCGGCCGGTCTCGCCCGACGCCTTCGCCGTCCATGGGCTGGGCGACGCCTTCCTCGCCGACAAGCCGCGCTTCGGCGAGATCGCGGACGAGCTCTTCGCCTTCATCGGCGACAGCCCGCTCGTCATCCACAATGCCGAGTTCGACATCGGCTTCCTCAACGCCGAGCTCGCCCGCATCGGCCGCCCGCCGCTCGACCCGGCCCGCGCCACCGACACGGTGACGGTGGCGCGGCGGAAGTTCCCGGGCGCCCCGGCCAGCCTCGATGCGCTCTGCAAGCGCTTCGCGATCGACAATTCGGCCCGCACCCGGCACGGCGCGCTGCTCGATGCGGAGCTGCTGGCCGAGGTCTATCTGGAGCTGGTCGGCGGGCGCCAGGCGGGTCTCGCGCTGCTGCCGGACGCCGCGGTCCGGACCGAGATCGCGGTCACCCGCACCGTGCTCGCCCGGCCACCGCGGCCGCACGCGCCGAGCGCGGAAGAGCTCGCGCGCCACGCGGCGCTGGTCGCCCGGCTCAACGATCCGATCTGGCGGCTCTAAAAACGGCCGCCGTCGCCGCGCGTCAGTTGACGCTGCCGGTGCCGGCGACCTTGAAACCGCCGCCCCGCTCGCGCTGCTCGCGGAAATGCAGGCCGAAATCGATCGGGTGGATCAGCATGGCGCGGAATCCCGCCTGCTGGATCGCATTGGCGATGATCTCGCGCGCGAAGGGGAAGAGGAGGCGCGGCGCCTCGATCAGCAGCAGCGGCTCGACCACCCGCGCCGCGAGGTCGCCCACGGTGAAGACGCCGGCATATTGCAGCTCGGCGATATAGGCCATCTGGTCCTCGTGACGCGCCTCGACGCGGAGCGACAGCACCACCTCGAAGTTCCGCTCGCCCAGATGCTTGGCGTTCACATCGACCTTGATCAGCCCCTGCGGCACCTTGCCGGCGCTCTGCAGCAGCTCGGGCATGCGCGGGCTTTCGAAGGAGAGGTCCTTCAGATACTGCGCGACGATCGCGAGCGGCGGGCCCGCCTGCGGCTTCGGATCCTCGAAGGGATCGGCGATGGGCTGGAACGGCTCGTCGGCCATGGTCGGAATCTCCGGGGAAGGTTGCCGCGGCGCCGAAGGCCCGAGGCGAAAGGCGAAGCGGTCAGGTCCGGCGCGCCGCGTAGCACGGAACCGGGCGGCGGCTCAACCGGTCGGCTCCGGCGTCAGCAGCTTGCCGTGGCCGCGCACCGGATCGTAGGCCACGAGGCCGCAATTCCTGAGCTCGAAGCCGGTTAGGTGGCGGATGAAGCCCCAATGGCTGACGACCGCGACCTCGCTCCAGTCGGGTTCGGCCGCCATGCGGGTCCGGAAGCTGCGGCTGCGGTCGGCAAGGTTGGCGTCGCTCTCGTCGAGCCGGGTCGGCCACCATTCTTCCTCGAGATGGGCGAAATCGAGCGCCGGCCAGCGTTCCGACAGCAGCGTGCGCCGGCTGCCGACATCGCACTGGAAGCGGCCATGCTCGCGGACCAGCGGCTCGACGCCGATCGGCAGCCCGCCCAGCCGGTCGGCGATGATATGGGCGGTTTCGAGCGCGCGGCTATAGGGGCTCGCCAGCAGGCGGCGGAGCCCGCGGCCGTGCAGGTGGCCCGCCGCCTCGGCGGCCTGGCGCCTGCCCTCGTCGGTCAGCTTCGCATCGGGGAAATTGGGGTCGTCGATCCGGGTCCGGGCATAGACCACGTTCCAGTCCGATTGGCCGTGTCGTACGAAAATCATCCTGTCCTCGATCGTTCCTGCCCGCCGATTATCCCCCGCCAATGGCCGGCAAACTGTCGCACTTGGCCGCCTCGCGCAGATTTGCGGCGGTTTCTGGCGCGCGCGGCTTGCTCTTTCCGGCGCACTTGCCTATCTAAAATCCTGTGGCGGGCTTGCGATGCAGGCCCTGCCCCATCGTTCGGAAGGTGATCTATCCTATCGGTGCGGCCGCGGTCCAGCCGGTTCGCCGCCGCAGTCCCGGCCGTTGCGGCATTCATCCGGCTATCGCGACGAGCGAGGTTTCCATGGGCGGCGGCTTGCAGTTCCTCGACATCCTGATCTTCGCGGGAATCGCCATCTTCCTCGTCTGGAAGCTGCGCAGCGTGCTCGGCAAGCGCATCGGCCACGAGCAGGAATCGGCGCGGCGCTACGGCGACATCTTCGCCAAGCGCGACAAGGCGGCGAACGACGCCAGTCGCGGCGACAAGGTCGTCGCCCTCCCCGACCGGCGCACCGATGCGCCGGCGGGCGACGAGGCCGCCGCGGCGGAACCGGTTGCCGCCACGCCGCTCGAGGCCGACATCGCGCGGATCCGCGCGGTCGATCCGGATTTCACCGCGCAAGGCTTCGTCGCCGGCGCGCGCGGCGCCTTCGAGATGATCGTCGCCGCCTACGCGGCGGGCGATCTCGGGACCCTGAAGCCGCTGCTCGCCCCCGAGGTCTTCGAGCGCTTCAAGGGCGCCGTCGAGCAGCGCCGGCGGGCCGGCGAGAAGCTCGAGACCACGCTCGTCGGCATCCGCTCGGCGGAGGTCATCGAGGCCGGCCTCGCGGACCGGCTCGCGGCGGTGACCGTCAAATTCGTCTCGGAGCAGGTCAACGTCACGCGCGACGGGACCGGCAAGACGGTGGATGGCGACCCGGCCAAGGTCGCGACCGTCACCGACATCTGGACCTTCCAGCGCAATCTGCGCTCGCGCGACCCGAACTGGGCCCTGATCGCCACCGACAGCCCGGCCTGATCGCGATCATGGGGGGTGTGGGGGTCCGTAATCTCGCAGCGCTGCTGCTGGCCTTCTTGATCGGCGCCTGCGCCGGCGAGAAACCGCCGGAAGCCCCGCCGCCCGAGCTCCGCCTCACCCCGGTCGATTACAGCGCGCTTCCGGACTGGGGCAGCGATAATGTCGCGGCCGCCATGCCGGCGCTCTTCCGGACCTGCGCGCGCTTCCAGACGCTCGATCCCGCGCGCGAGGTCGGCCCCGACGCGATCGGCGGCACCATCGCGGACTGGCTGCCGGTCTGCAAGGCGGCCTTCGAGATGTCGGCCACCGGCGACGCGGCGGCGCGCGGCTTCTTCGAGACGATGTTCCGGCCCTATGCCGTCTCCAACGCCGACGATCCCGAAGGCCTCTTCACCGGCTATTTCGAGCCGCAGCTCGAAGGCGCGCGGCAGCGCGGCCCCGGCTTCGAGGTGCCGCTCTACCGGAAGCCCGAGGATCTCATCGCGGTCGATCTCGGCGAGTTCCGCAGCGACCTCGAGGGCGATCGCATCGTCGGACGCCTCGCCGAGGGCACGCTGAAGCCCTATTACAGCTACGAGGAGATCGACGAGGGTGCGCTCGCGGGGCGCAATCTCGAGCTCGTCTGGGTCGCCGACCCGATCGACGCCTTCTTCCTCCATATCCAGGGCTCGGGCCAGGTGCGCTTCGCCGACGGTGGCACCATGCGGGTCGGCTATGCCGAGAAGAACGGCCGCGCCTTCGTCGCCATCGGCAAGCTTTTGCTGGAAAGCGGCGAGCTGGCGAAGGACAAGGTCTCGATGCAGTCGATCCGGCAATGGCTCCGCGATCATCCCGACCGCGCCCGGTCGATCATGTATCAGAATCCGAGCTACATCTTTTACCGGGAGGTCGTGGGCGACGGGCCGATCGGCGCGCAGGGCGTGGCGCTCACGCCCGGCCGCAGCCTCGCGGTCGATCGCAAGCTCCTGCCGCTGGGGGTGCCGATCTTCCTCGACACGACCTGGCCGGCGGACACGCCCGAGGCGGGCCGGCCGCTCCGGCGGCTGATGATCGCGCAGGATACGGGCGGCGCCATCCGCGGGCCGGTGCGCGGCGACGTGTTTTTCGGCACGGGCGAATCCGCGCTCGAATATGCGGGTCGCATGAAGCAGAAGGGACGGTATTATCTCTTCCTGCCGCGCGCCGTCGCCGAACGGCGCGACAGCACGAGCTGAACGCGCCGCGTCGGAAATCCCGGCGGGCGCGAGCGGCGCGTCGACTGCTGCCCGAAGGACTCCCGATGGCCGAATCTCGCCCGCAGGTCGCCCTCTTCGTCACCTGCCTCGTCGATCTCTTCCGCCCCTCCATCGGCTTCGCCGCGGTGAAGCTGCTGGAGGAGGCCGGCTGCCGCGTGGCGGTCCCGGCGGCTCAGACCTGCTGCGGCCAGCCCGCCTATAATTCCGGCGACCGCGCGGATGCCCGCGCGATCGCACGCCAGGTGATCGCCACCTTCGAGGGCTATGACTATGTGGTGGCGCCGAGCGGCTCCTGTGCCGGCATGCTGCGGGCGCACTACCCCGCGCTCTTCGCCGACGAACCCGACTGGAAGCCCCGCGCCGAAGCGCTCGCCGCCAAGACCCACGAGCTGGTCTCGTTCCTCGTCGATGTGATGAAGCTGGAGACGGTCGCGGTACGCTGGAACGCGAGCGCCGCCTATCACGATTCCTGCTCGGGCCTGCGCGAGCTCGGCGTCCGGGCGCAGCCGCGCGCGCTGCTTTCGAGCGTCGCGGGGCTGAGCGTCAAGAACCTCGGCGTGCCGGAGGCCTGCTGCGGCTTCGGCGGTACCTTCTGCGTCAAATATGGCGAGATCTCGGACAAGATCGCCGCGGACAAGCTGAAGGACGTGGCCGATACCGGCGCCGGGATGCTGCTCGCGGGCGATCTCGGCTGCCTGCTTCATCTCGCCGGCAAGGCGAAGCGCGACGGCATGAACCTCGCGGTGCGCCATGTGGCCGAGGTGCTGGCGGGCGACGACCGTACGCCGCCGATCGGCGAGGGGCGCTGACGGGGATGCAGACGACGGCCCATCGTTTCACCGAGAAGGCGTCGGCCGCGCTCGCCGACCGCGAGCTCCAGGGCATGCTGCAGCAGATGCGGGTGCATGTGCCGGAGCGCCGCCAGGCGGCCGTCGATGCGCTGCCCGAGTTCGAGGCGCTCCGCGACCGCGGTCGCGCGATCAAGGATCACGTGATCGCCCATCTCGATTTCTATCTCGACCGCTTCGAGGCGAAGGTGACGGCGGCCGGCGGCAAGGTGCATTGGTGCGCCGACGCGGCCGAGGCGCGCGACACGATCCTCGCCATCTGCCGCAAGGCGGGCGCGAAGACCGTGACCAAGGGCAAGACCATGGTCGGCGAGGAGATCGCGATCAACGCTCATCTCGAAAAGAACGGCATGATCCCGGTCGAGACCGACCTCGGCGAATATATCATCCAGCTCCGCAACGAGCCGCCGAGCCACATCATCGCACCCTCCTTCCATGTCTCGGCGGCGCAGGTGGCCGACACCTTCCTCGAGCATCACACCCATCTCGACCCGAAGCGGCCGCTCGGCGACATCGCCGACCTGCTCTCGGAGGCGCGCGGCATCCTCCGGAGCCGATTTCTCGCGGCCGATGTCGGCATCACCGGCGCCAATTTCCTGGTGGCCGAGACCGGCAGCACGGTCATCGTCACCAACGAAGGCAATGGCGATCTGACGCAGACCCTGCCGGGCGTCCATATCGTGCTCGCCGGCATCGAGAAGGTGGTGCCGACGCTCGAGGACGCCTCCACCATCATGCGCATCCTCGCCCGCTCGGCGACCGGGCAGGAGATGTCGGTCTACACCACCTTCTCGACCGGCCCGCGCCGGCCGGAAGATCCGGACGGGCCTGCCGAATATCACGTGGTGCTGCTCGATAACGGCCGGAGCGCGGTGCTGGGTACCGAGTTCCAGGACCTGCTGCGCTGCATCCGCTGCGGCGCCTGCCTCGATCATTGCCCGATCTATCACGCGGTCGGCGGCCACAGCTACGGCTCGGTCTATGGCGGGCCGATCGGCGCCGCCCTCACCCCGGCGCTCGTCGGGCTCGAGAAATCGCTCGACCTGCCGAACGCTTCGACGCTTTGCGGGCGCTGCGAAAGCGTCTGCCCGATGCGCATTCCGCTCCCCAAGATGCTGCGCAACTGGCGCGAGGCCGCCTTCGATCGGCATCTCATGCCGGCGCGCGCCCGCTGGGGTCTCAAGCTCTGGGCCTTCCTCGCCAAGCGTCCGGCGCTCTACCGGCTCGCAAGCGGCATGGGCGCGAAACTCCTTGCCTGGCGCGGCGGCAAGGCGGGGCGCATCTCGAGCCTGCCCTTCGCCGCCGGCTGGACCCGCTGGCGCGACCTGCCGGCGCCCGAGGGCGAGACCTTCCAGGCGCGCTGGCGGCGCGAGCGGGGCAGGGCATGAGCGGCGCGCGCGCGAAGATCATGGATTCGATCCGGCGCGGGCTGCATCGCGGCGCGCCCGATGCCGCGGCGCGGGCCGAATGCGAGGCGCGGCTCGCGCGCCATGCGACCGGTCCCATCCCGGCCCGCGGCCAGCTCGACAGCGAAGGGCAGGTGGCGCTTTTCGCGAAAATGGCGGAGGGCGTCTCCGCGACGGTCGAGCGGCTCGAGGGCTATGAGGATGTGCCGGCGGCGGTCGCGCGCTATCTGAAGGCGAACAACCTGCCGGCCGAGATTCGCCTCGCACCCGCCCCGATGGTGGCGCAGCTCGACTGGTCGAGCCAGCCGCTCCTCGAGGTGACGGCCGGCGCCAGCGACGGCAGCCACAAGGTCGGGCTCTCGCCCGCCTTCGCCGGCGTCGCCGAGACGGCGACCCTGATGATGGTGTCGGGGCCGGAAGCGCCGACCACGCTCAACTTCCTTCCCGACCATCACCTGATCCTGCTGCCGCGCTCGCGGCTCTTCGGCGCCTATGAGGAAGCCTGGGCGCGGCTCCGCGCCGGCTATGGCGAGGGCGAGATGCCGCGCACCGTCAATCTCGTGACCGGCCCCTCGCGCAGCGCCGATATCGGCCATGTGCCGCAGCTCGGCGCGCATGGGCCGCGCCGGCTCCATATCCTCATCGTCGATGACGAAGCGGCGCCCGAGCGCTGAGGAAAGCGAGCTTTTCCGCCGCGCCGTCGGCGACGCGAAGCCGCTGCGCGCCCGCGCGAAGCGCCCGGCAGCCGCGCCGGCCCCGCCGAAAGAACCGGCGCCCTCGAAGCCGTCCGCGCCCCGCGCCGCACGGGTCGCGCCGCCGCGCGCCGCGCGGCCTACATCGCCACTGCCGCGCGCCAAGGCACCGGCGCCGGGCCGTTTCGCCGATATCGACAAGCGCACGGCGGAGCGCTTCCGGAAGGGCGAGCTCGCGATCGAGGCGACGCTCGATCTCCATGGCCTGATCCAGACCGAAGCGCATCGGCGCCTCGACGCCTTCATCGAGCGCGCGGCCGCCGCCGGCACGCGCATGCTTCTCGTCGTGACCGGCAAGGGCCAGAATGGCGGCGGCGTCTTGCGCGACTCCGTGCCGCGCTGGCTCGCCGAGCCCGGCCTCCGGCCCCGCGTGCTGGCGCTCGCTCACGCGCAGCCGAAGCATGGCGGCGGCGGGGCGCTCTATGTGCTGCTGCGGAAGAAACGGGAGGACCGCCGATGATCGCGCTCGAAGGCTCCTGCCATTGCGGCAAGGTGAGCTTCTCCGTCAAATCGCACACGCCCGAGCCCTATATGCGCTGCTACTGCTCGATCTGCCGCAAGACGCAAGGCGGGGGCGGCTATGCGATCAATGTGATGGGCGAGGCGCCGACGCTGAAGCTCAAGGGCGAAAAGCATATCTCGATCTATCGCGTGCGCTTCGGTCGCAGGCTCTCCTCGGCGCGACGGCATTTCTGCAAGCATTGCGGCAGCGCGCTCTTCGTTCGCGATCCGCAATGGCCGCAATGGATCTATCCCTTCGCCTCGGCGATCGACAAGGGCCTGCCGAAGGCCCATGAGACGGCGCATATCATGCTCGATTCGAAGGCGCCCTGGGTCCCGGTCGAGCGCGGCGGGAAACGTTTCAAGGAATATCCCGACCAGTCCATCGAGGACTGGCACAAGAGCCGGAAGCGCTGGCGCGCATGACGCCCTTCGGCGCGAAGCTGCGGGCGCTCCGCGCCGAACGCGGCTCGACCATGAAGCAGATGGCAGCCGCCCTCAAGGTCTCGCCCGCCTATCTCTCGGCGCTGGAGCATGGCCATCGCGGGAAACCTTCCGTCGGGCTCGTGCAGCAGATCTCGGCCTATTTCAACCTCGCCTGGGACGATGTGGACGAGCTGAAGCGTCTCGCCCAGCTCTCCGACCCGCGCGTGGTGATCGACACGGCCGGCCTGTCGCCCGAGGCAACCGAGCTCGCCAACCGCCTCGCCGAGAAGATCGGCGCGCTCGATGCGGCGGCGCTGAGGCGGATAAAGGATGCGGTGGAAAGCCGATAACTAAATTACTATCAATAGGTTACAAGGAGGCCGGCCCGGCTTGTAAAGGCAACGTGGATTTTCTTTAAATTCCCCGGTAGCTTGGTAAGCAGCCCTTACGAACTCCCGGCCACCCGCAATGGCTAGTGTCGACCGCGCCGGCGCCTACATGATCTCGACATCGGGCGCGCGCTGCTTCAAGCCGAAACCGTTGCCGCCGGCGCCGCCCGTCGAGATGACCGGGGCGCTTACCCTTGCGCTCTCCGATGCCGATCGTGCGATCGCGCGGCTCGACGGCTCCACGCTGATTCTCCCGGACACGGACCTGTTCGTCTATGGGTTCATGCTCCAGGAAGCGGCCTTGAGTTCGCAGATCGAAGGCACGCAAGCATCGCTCGACGATGTCCTCGTCTTCCAGGCCGAGCCGCGAACCGTGCAGCGCACCGAGGACGTCGCCGACGTCGTCAACTACATCCATGCGATGAACTGGGGCATGGACGAGCTGGCGCGCCTGCCCCTCTCGCTGCGCTTCGTTCGGGAGTTGCATGGCCGGCTGCTTCGCGACGGACGCGGCGCGGATAGGAAACCGGGCGAATTCCGTACCACGCAGAACTGGATCGGCGCGCCGGGAAGCACTATCGAAGAAGCGGTGTTCGTTCCGCCTGCGGTTCCGGATATGACCGAAGCCCTGGGGCATTGGGAGGCGTTCCTCCACCACGACCATGGACTTCCGCCCCTGATCAGGAGCGCTCTTGCGCACGCGCAATTCGAAACGATACACCCGTTTCTGGATGGTAACGGGCGCGTCGGGCGGATGATCGTCGCGCTCATGCTGGTCAGCGATCGCGTTTTGCACCGGCCATTGCTGTATCTCAGCATGTTCTTCAAGAAGAACCGCGGGGAGTACTACGACCTGCTTCAAGCCATTCGGCAGAACGGCGATTGGGAGCGGTGGCTTCTGTTCTTCCTGCGCGGCGTCGACGAGACGGCGCGCAGCGCATTCGACGCGGCCCAAAGCGTGATCAAGCTCAAGGAACGCATCGATTCGACGATCCGCGACCAGGTTAACGCGCCATCGGCCGCAAAACTCGGGCATTTGATGTTTCGGTATCCGTATCTGTCGGCGCGGCAGATCGCCGAGCGACTCGGCGTAAGCCAACCCACTGCCAATGCACTGGTGCGGCGATTCTCCGAGCTGAAATTTCTGACCGAGGTATCGGGCCGGAAGTGGGGGCGGCTCTATGCTTTCAGCCCCTATCTCCGGATCTTGCGCGCGATCGAAACGGACTGACCCCGACGACCGCCGCCTACAGAATGAACTTGCTGAGGTCCGTGTTCCGGGCGAGCGGGTCGAGCCGCTGATGCACATAGGCGGCGTCGATCGCGATGGTGCGGCCGGCCTCGTCGGGCGCGGAGAAGCTGATATCCTCCAGCACCCGCTCGATCACCGTATGGAGCCGGCGCGCGCCGATGTTCTCGACCGAGCCGTTGATCTCGGCGGCGAGGTCGGCGAGCGCGTCGATGCCGTCCTCGGTGAAATCGAGCGTCACCTGCTCCGTCCCCATCAGGGCCACATACTGCTTCACCAGGCTCGCTTCCGGCTCCACCAGGATGCGGCGGAAATCGTCGCGGGTGAGGGCCTTGAGCTCGACCCGGATCGGCAGCCGCCCCTGCAGCTCCGGCAGCAGGTCCGAGGGCTTGGCGAGGTGGAAGGCGCCGGACGCGATGAAGAGGATATGGTCGGTCTTGACCGGCCCGTGCTTGGTCGAGACGGTCGTGCCCTCGATCAGCGGCAGCAGGTCGCGCTGCACGCCCTCGCGGCTGACGTCGGCGCCCATGCGCTCGGAGCGCGCCGAGATCTTGTCGATCTCGTCGATGAAGACGATGCCGTTCTGCTCGGTGACGGCGATCGCCTCGGCGACGAGCTTCTCCTGGTCGAGCAGCTTGTCGCTCTCCTCGGCCATCAGCACCTCGTAGGATTCCGAGACGGTCAGGCGGCGAGGCTTGGTGCGCTGGCCGAACGCCTTGCCGAACATCTCGTTGATGTTCAGCATCCCCACCTGCGCGCCCGGCATGCCCGGGATCTCGAAGGTCGGCATGCCGACCTGGTCCTTGACCTTGACCTCGATCTCGCGGTCGTCGAGCTCGCCCGCGCGCAGCATGCGGCGGAACTTGGTCCGCGTCTCGGCGCTCGCCCCCTCGCCCACCAGCGCGTCGATCACCCGCTCCTCGGCCAGCACCTCGGCCTTCGCCTTCACCGCGAGGCGCATGCGCTCCTTGGTCATGGCGATGGCGATCTCGACCAGGTCGCGGACGATCTGCTCCACGTCGCGGCCGACATAGCCGACCTCGGTGAATTTCGTCGCCTCGACCTTGAGGAAGGGCGCCTGGGCGAGCTTGGCGAGCCGGCGGGCGATCTCGGTCTTGCCGACGCCGGTCGGCCCGATCATCAGGATGTTCTTCGGCAGCACCTCCTCGCGCAGCTCGACCGGAAGCTGCTGGCGGCGCCAGCGGTTGCGCAAGGCAATGGCAACCGCGCGCTTCGCCTCGTGCTGGCCGACGATGAAGCGGTCGAGCTCGGAGACGATCTCGCGCGGCGAGAAGCTGCCGGCGGTCTCGGCCTCGGGGGAGATGGCGGGCTTGCGTTCGGGGAGGTTCATGGGCGCGGAAGCCTCAGAGCTTCTCGAGGGTGAGGTTGCGGTTGGTGAAGACGCAGATGTCGGCGGCGATATCGAGCGCGCGCCGCGCGATCGCCTCGGCGCCGAGCTCGGTTTCGGCCACGAGGGCGCGGGCGGCGGACAGCGCATAGGGGCCGCCGGAGCCGATGCCGATGAGCCCGTCCTCGGGCTCCAGCACGTCGCCATTGCCGGTCAGCACCAGGCTCACCTGCCTGTCGGCGACGGCCATCATGGCTTCGAGCCGGCGGAGATAGCGGTCGGTACGCCAGTCCTTGGCGAGCTCGACGCAGGCGCGGGCGAGCTGGCCCGGATGCTTCTCGAGCTTGCCTTCGAGCCGCTCGAAGAGGGCGAAGGCGTCGGCGGTGGCCCCGGCGAAGCCGGCGATCACGCCGCCGCCGCCGAGCCGGCGGACCTTCTTCGCATTGGCCTTGATGACGGTGTTGCCGAAGCTGACCTGGCCGTCGCCGGCGATCACGACATCGGCCCCTTTGCGCACGGCGAGGATCGTCGTCCCGTGCCAGACGGGCGTGGTGTTTTCGGGCATGCGGGAGAGATAGGCGATGGCAGGCGGTCGCGCAAGGCGAGGCGGGCGGGCCCGCGGCCGCCTGTGGAGCGAAGCCGCCGCTTCCCGCGGCAAAGCGCGGACAGTACCGGCGAAGCCAGGCGCTGCGGCCCGTGCGCCCCCGCATGCGATGTGGAAAAGCCTGTGGGCCGATCCGGCGGCAGCGGGCGCGAATTGGGCGCTTTGTCGGGCGCGGCGGCGTTGCTAGGTTGCGGGCTCGGCAGGGCGCTGCCGGCGGCCTTTTTTCGCGGCCCCGGCTCCCGCTCCGGGAGGCCCGCCGCCAGGACGAATGGCGAGAAGAGATGGCGTTGTTTCCGGCAGAGCAGGCGGAGGTCGAGGGGAGCGCGCGCGGCGCGCATTCGACCGGCATCCTGCCCTATCAGGCGCTCCTCGAGCTGGTGCGCGAGCGCGAGATCGATGCGCTGGCGCCGATCGAGCCGGAGCAGGTGCAGCCGGCGAGCCTCGACCTCCGCCTCGGCGACACGGCCTATCGCATCCCGGCGAGCTTCCTGCCCGGCGCCGGCGGCACGGTCATGGACAAGATCCAGCAGTTCGGCATGTATCCGCTCGACCTCGGCCAGGGGGCGGTGCTGGAGCGCGGCTGCGTCTATATCGTGCCGCTGCTGGAGCATGTGGCGCTCGGCCACCGCGTCACCGCCTTCGCCAATCCGAAGAGCTCGACCGGCCGGCTCGACATCTTCACCCGCCTCATCGCCGACGGCGCGACCGCGTTCGACCTCGTGGAGAGCGGCTATCGCGGGCCGCTCTATGCCGAGATCGCGCCGCGCACCTTCTCGATCCTCGCGCGGCAGGGCTCGCGGCTGAATCAGCTCCGCATCCGCCGCGGCTCGCCGCCGACGAGCGAGGCGGCGCTGAAGCGCCTGCATGAGCAGATCCCGCTGGTGCATGGCGCGGAGGCGGCGAACATCCGCGCCGACCATCTCGGGCTCACCCTCGATCTCGCGGGCGATCCGAAGACCGGCCTCGTCGGCTATCGCGCGAAGAAACATACCGACGTGATCGATATCGACCGGCGCGCGCATTACGACCCGGCCGACTACTGGGAGCCGATCTTCGCGCGGGCCGGCCGCGGCATCGTGCTGAACCCGGACGATTTCTACATCCTCGCCACCAAGGAGCGGGTGACGGTGCCGCCCGACCACGCGGCCGAGATGGTGGCCTACGACACGCAGGTCGGCGAGTTCCGCGTGCATTACGCCGGCTTTTTCGATCCGGGCTTCGGCTATCGCGGCGCCGGCGGCCCGGCCGGCACCAAGGCCGTGCTCGAGGTGCGCTCGCACGAGGTGCCCTTCGTGCTGGAGCATGAGCAGACGGTGGGCTG
This sequence comes from uncultured Rhodospirillaceae bacterium, assembly GCA_964569315.1. Classification (GTDB taxonomy): domain Bacteria; phylum Pseudomonadota; class Alphaproteobacteria; order Dongiales; family Dongiaceae; genus CADEFF01. Next base: position 13,399 of record CAZMUZ010000048.1, read on the forward strand.
GCTCCGCTACGAGCGCCTCACCGAAGTGCCGGAGAAGCTCTATGGCCAGGATCTCGCCTCGAACTACCAGAACCAGGGCCTGACCCTCTCCAAGCATTTCCGCCAGCCGGCCTGAGCCCCGTCGGCTCGCGCCGGCGGCACCCCGCAATTCCTTGATCGGCTTCGGTTTTCGCCCGTCGCGCGCAGGCTGGTCAAAGCGGCCGGCGGCTGTTACAAGCAGCCGCGCCGGCCGGTTTGGCTCGACCCCGATGGGGCCGCAAACCCGGGATCGGCAGCGGAGGAGAGCGCCATGCGCAAGGCGAGCGTCAAGCGCGAGACCAAGGAGACCTCGATCGAGGCCGAGATCGATCTCGACGGCGAGGGCCGCGCCGATATCAGGAGCGGCATCGGCTTCCTCGATCACATGCTGGACCAGCTCGCGCGCCACAGCCTGATCGACATCCGGCTCCAGGCGAAGGGCGACCTCCATATCGATTTCCATCACACGACCGAGGATACCGGCATCGTGCTCGGCGAGGCGGTGGCGAAGGCCCTCGGCGACCGGCGCGGCATCGCGCGCTGGGGCGAGGCGACCGTGCCGATGGACGAGACGCTGACGCGGGTGGCGCTCGACGCCTCGAACCGGCCCTATCTCATCTGGAAGGTCGCCTTCTCGAAGCCGAAGCTCGGCGAGATGGATACCGAGCTCTTCAAGGAGTGGTTCCAGGCCTTCGCGCAGAATGCCGGCCTCACGCTCCATATCGAGAATCTCTACGGCGAGAACAACCATCACATCGTCGAGTCCTGCTTCAAGGGGCTCGCCCGCGCGCTGCGCGCCGCCGTCGCGGTCGATCCGCGCAAGGCGGGCGAGGTGCCTTCCACCAAGGGCGTGCTCGGCGGTTCGCTCACTTGAAGGCGGTCATCGTCGATTACGGCTCCGGCAATCTGCGCTCGGCCGCGAAGGCGTTCGAGCGCATGGCGCCGCCCGCCTGCCGCATCGAGGTCTCGGGCGAAGCCGCGGCGCTCGCGGAGGCCACCCATATCGTGCTGCCGGGCGTCGGCGCCTTCGCCGACTGCAAGGCCGGGCTCGATGCGCGGCCCGGCCTCGTCGCGGCGCTCGAGCGCCAGGTGCGGCGGGAAGGCAAGCCCTTCCTCGGCATTTGCGTCGGCATGCAGCTCATGGCGAGCCGCGGCCGCGAGCACGGGACGACCGAGGGGCTCGGCTGGATCGAGGGCGAGGTGGTGGCGCTGCGGCCGAAGCCGGCGCCCGACGGGACCGCGCTCAAGGTGCCGCATATGGGCTGGAACGAGCTTCTGCTCCAGCGCGACCATCCGGTCTTTGCCGGCATCGCGCCCGGCGCACACGTCTATTTCGTGCATGGCTTCCACCTCGTGCCGGAGCGTCGCGACGACATCGTCGCGGCCGCCGATTATGGCGGGCCGGTGATCGCCGCGATCGCACGCGACAACATGATCGGAACGCAATTCCATCCGGAGAAGAGCCAGGCGACGGGGCTCGCCCTCATCGCCAATTTCCTCGGCTGGCGCCCCTGACCGGGACAACGGGCAGCGGGCGACGGCGGCGGGACGAAATCCAGGGAGCGGGAGCGATGGCAACGGCGGTCGAGGAGCTGAAGAAATTCTCCAACACCGATCTGCACGACCTCTGCGACGCGGCGGACGACGCGATCCGCGCGGGCGGCGGCTTCGGCTGGCTGACCCCGCCACCGCGCCACATCATGGAGGCCTTCTGGAAGGGCGTGCTGGTGGTGCCGGAGCGGCGGCTCATCGTCGGCCGGCTCGACGGCACGATCGTCGGATCGGCGCAGCTCATCCGCCCGCCGCGCAACAACGAGGCGCAGTCGCTCTGGGCGCAGATGACCACGCATTTCGTGGCGCCCTTCGCGCGCGGCCACGGCCTCGCCCGCTCGATCCTGGTGGCGGTCGAGGAGACGGCGAAGGCGGCCGGCGTCGGTGTGCTCAATCTCGACGTGCGCGAGACGCAAGCCGCCGCGATCCAGCTCTATCTCTCGCTCGGCTACCAGCATTGGGGCACGCATCCGCATTACGCGCGCGTCGACGGCAAGAGCGTGCCGGGCCTCTTCTTCTTCAAGGACCTCAAGGCTTGATCCTCTACCCGGCGATCGATCTCAAGGGCGGGTCCTGCGTGCGTCTCGCCCAGGGCGACATGGCGCGCGCCACGGTCTTCAACGCGGATCCGGCGGCGCAGGCGCGGAGCTTCGCCGCGGCCGGCGCCGACTGGCTCCATATCGTCGATCTCGACGGCGCCTTCGCCGGCCGCTCGGTCAATGGCAGGGCGGTCGCGGCCATCCTCGGCGCGGTTTCGATCCCGCTGCAGCTCGGCGGCGGCATCCGCGACATGGCCGCGATCGAGGACTGGCTCGAGCGCGGCGTGGCGCGGATCATCCTCGGCACGGTCGCGGTCAAGGACCCGGCGCTGGTGCGCGAGGCCTGCAAGCGCTTCCCCGGCCGGATCGCGGTCGGCATCGATGCGCGGGGCGGGCAGGTGGCGGTGGAGGGCTGGGCCGAATCGGCGGCGCTCGATGCGCCGACCTTGGCGCGCCGCTTCCTCGATGCAGGCGTGGCGGCGATCGTCTTCACCGATATCGAGCGCGACGGCCTGCTCGGCGGGGTCAATGTCGCGGCGACGGCGGCGCTCGCGAAGAGCGTGCCGATCCCGGTGATCGCGTCGGGCGGCGTCGGCGGCATCGAGGACATCCAGCGTCTCTCGGGTGCCGGCGCCGGGATCGCGGGCGTGGTGGTCGGCCGCGCCCTCTATGACGGGCGCCTCGATCTCGCCGCCGCGATCGCGCTCCTGAAGCAGGGCGCGCCGCTATGCTGAAGACCCGCATCATTCCCTGCCTCGACGTCGCGAACGGGCGCGTGGTGAAGGGCGTCAATTTCGTCGATCTCGTCGATGCGGGCGACCCCGTCGAGCAGGCCCGCACCTACGACCGCGCCGGCGCGGACGAGCTCTGCTTCCTCGATATCGGGGCGAGCCACGAGAATCGCGGCATCATGCTCGACGTCGTGGCGCGCACCGCGGCCGAATGCTTCATGCCGCTCACCGTGGGCGGCGGGGTGCGGGCGGTCGAGGACGTGCGGAAGCTGCTGCTGGCCGGCGCCGACAAGGTCTCGATCAACACCGCCGCCATCGAGAGCCCGGGCCTCGTCGCCGAGGCGGCGCGGAAGTTCGGCAGCCAGTGCATCACCGTCGCGATCGACGCGAAGCGGGAGGCGGACGGGCGCTGGCGGGTCTTCACCCATGGCGGCCGCCGGCCGACGGCGCTCGACGCGATCGGCTGGGCGGCGCAGGTGACGGCGCTCGGCGCCGGCGAGATCCTGCTGACCTCGATGGATCGCGACGGCACCAGGGAAGGCTACGACCTCGCGCTGCTGCGCGCCGTGGCCGATGCGGTGCCGGTCCCGGTCATCGCCTCGGGCGGGGTCGGCACGCTCGAGCATCTGGCGGCGGGCGTGCGGCAGGGCCATGCGAGCGCCCTCCTCGCCGCCTCGATCTTCCATTTCGGCCGGTTCAGCATCGCCGAGGCCAAGGCGCATCTGACGGCCCAGGGCATCGCCGTCCGGCCGATCTGAGCTGCGATGTTCCGGAGCGTCGGGCCCGCTATCGATAGCGGTGATTCGCTGACAGCACCTACAACATGCTGTAGGGTGGCCCGAATCCTGGCCCGGAACCGGGGGTAAAGCCATGGGCAGCAATTCCGGTCAGAAGGACGGCACCGTCCTCGACCGGCTCTACAAGGTCATCGAGAGCCGCCGGGGCGCCGATCCGGCGACCTCCAACACGGCGCGGCTCTTCGCCAAGGGCACCGACAAGATCGCGCAGAAGCTGGGCGAGGAGGCGGTCGAGGCGGTGATCGAAGGGGTGCGCGGGCGCAAGAAGGATCTGGCGCTCGAATCCGCCGATCTCCTCTATCACCTGCTGGTGCTCTGGGCCGATCGCGGGGTGAAGCCCGCCGAGGTCTGGCAGGCGCTCTCCGATCGCGAGGGCATTTCCGGCGTCGACGAAAAGAAGCGGCGCAAGCCGGATTAGGTCCGATCGGGTGGGGCGCGGCGCCGGCTTCGCCCCGTCGCGCTTCAAGCCCGCCGCCCGTCCGCTCTATGATGCATGCCTCATGGCGAGCAACCTTGGAACCGGTGGATCGACCGATGGCCTATGACCGCAACAACATCTTCGCGCGCATCCTGCGCGGCGAGATCCCCGCGAAGCGGATCTACGAGGACAGCTACGCGCTCGCCTTTCACGACATCAATCCGCAGGCGAAGATCCATGCGCTGGTGATCCCCAAGGGCGCCTATGTGTCGATGGCGGATTTCGCCGCCAACGCCTCGGAGGCCGAGATCGCCGGGCTCGTCCGGGCCGTCGGCAAGGTCGCGACCATGCTCGGCCTCGAGGATTCCGGCTATCGCATCCTCGCGAACCATGGCCCGGACTCACATCAGGAAGTGCCGCATCTGCATATCCATATCTTCGGCGGCCAGAAGCTCGGCCGGATGATCCAGCCCGCCTGACGGCCGCTGCGGGGCTGGGCCCGGGCGCGGGGGCCGCCGGGAACAGATCGCCGGATCGCCGCCTTTATCTCGGGGCGACCTGGATAAGGCACCGGGGGCCATGGCCGAACGCGCCGCGCCCGCGCTCCCGCGGCCGACCGACGAACCCGCGCGCCGCGGGATTCCGGCAGGCCGGAAATGGCGACGCGCCGAGGCGCCGCCCGGCACGGGCCATGGCCCAACGCGGTACGGACCGCCGCAAGCGAGGGTGAGGAGCATGGACATCACGGCCTGCATCGAAGCCTGTTCCGCCTGCCACCGCGTCTGCCTCGCCGCGGTCGGGGAATGTCTCAAGCTCGGCGGCGAGCATGCCGACGCCGCGCATCTGCGGCTCCTCGTGGATTGCGCCGAGATCTGCGAGACCGGCGCCAATTTCATGCTGCGCCGGTCCGACCATCATGCCGTCATCTGCGCGGCCTGCGCCGAGATCTGCGAGCGATGCGCCGAAAGCTGCGCCGCGCTCGACAGCGAGGCCATGCGACACTGCGCCGAAGTCTGCCTTACCTGCGCGGCGAGCTGCCGCGAAATGGCCGTTGCTGCCTGATTCCTTTCCCGCAGCGCCCGATCCTTGTCAGATTCATAATCTATTGATTTCCCCGGCTTTTTCCGCCGAGATGGCTGGTCTTCCGAGATTCCCTTAGGGCTTTTGGCCGGGTCCGGCCATAGTGTCTCCTTCACCAGCAACGGAGGCAGGCGCGCTATGACCGAGCGGCGGGCGGAATTGGCCGAGTTGATCGAAGAGGATGCGCCGACGATGCTTCATGCGAAGCGGCGGCCCTGCCTCATGTGCGGCACCGCCTTCGATAGCGCCTGGTCCGGCGAACGCGTCTGCCCGCGCTGCAAGGGCAAACCGGTCTGGCGCGAAGGCACGCACTGAGCCCGGCGCCCCCCCCGATCGCGGTCGGGCACTACTCTCTCCATTTCAAGGACGCGGCATGAAGCGACGGCCGAATTATGCGCAGGAGCGCGCCGAACAGAAGCGCCGGAAGCAGGCGAAGCGCGACGAGCGGGTCCAGGCGAAGGCCGAGCGCTCGCAGAAGGCGCGCCTCGACGAGACCGGCACGGGCGCGCCCGCGAACGGTCTCGCGGACGATACGGAGCCGTCATGACGCCGCCCGCCGAGCTCGCGCCGGACCTGGCGGCCCTGGCGAAGCTCGCCAAGGCGCTGGCCTTCATCCGCGGCGCCGAGGATCCCGTGACGGTCGCGCTCGGCAAGGCGGCCGAAAGCGGTCAGCCCGAGGATGTGAAGAAAGCGCGCGCGCTCTTCGCCAAGATGAAGCCGGGCGATCGCGCCGCGGCACTTGCCATGATCGCGGACTAGCGGGCCCGGCAGCGCAGGCCGCGGGGGCGGTCCCGCCTCAGGCGGCTGCCTGCTCCAGGCCGATCACGGTGCTGCCCTTCGCCTCGAGCTCGGCGCCGCGCTTCTCGCGCAGCGCCTGCGCCGCCGCCTCGCTCAAGGTCCAGCCGATCAGCGTCATCTCGAAGCCGGACATCTTGTGGCCCATCATCCAGGCGACGAGCCGGTTATGCTGGGGCGCGTCCTTCATGCTCGGGCGCTTGCCGGGGAGCTTCTCGAGCTCGGGAAGGGCGCGGCCCTTCCAGACATAGAGGAAGACCTCGCCGCTCGGCCGGTGCCGGATCTCGCCGACCGACATCTCGCCCCAGGTGCCGGCGGCCTGGCGTGCGGCTTCGTCATTGAGGCGGAGGGCCCGCAGGCGTTCGATCTTGTCGCGCATCGTATTCTGGGGATTGGCCAATTTCTCTTTGCGCGCCATGACGAACGCCTCCTTCGATGGGGTAACCCTCTTGCTCTCCCGCCAGCCCTTGCGGTGGACGAAAACAAATCCGGCAGGACCATAGCCGTCTTGCCGGTGGGAAGGAAGCGGTGGGCCGGAGCCCGGCCGCACCGCGAAACAGCGCGCCTGAAATCAGGCCGGCTGCAGGTTCGTAGCCGCCGTCTTGCCCCGTTCGGAGGTGATGTCGAACGAGACCTTCTGGCCTTCCTGGAGCGACGACATGCCGGACCGTTCGACCGCCGTGATGTGCACGAACACATCCTTCGATCCGTCATCCGGCTGGATGAACCCGTATCCCTTCGTCGTATTGAAAAACTTCACTTTGCCGACCGGCATGAGACATTCCTCGAGTTGGACAATAGGCCCGTATCTGCCTGCAATGGTAGAACCCTGGGCGCGTCGGCGAGGTTCCCCCGGCAGGGCTTGGCGATGACGACTGCCTTGGGCTCCGGAGGCAGAAGGCGACGGAAGCGAGTTCGCCTCGCTAAGTGCGCCGAAAGCCCCTCCCAAGGCAATATCTATTCGACCCGGATGGTCCGGTCCCGGACCGAGGGCAGCGGCCCCGGGCGCTTCCGGTCGCGAACCCCGAACGCCGCCGGCGCCCCGAATTCACCCGCCCGCCGCGCGCCGATAGCTCAGCGCCTCGGCGATATGCGGCCGGCGCAGGGCTTCGCTGCCGTCGAGATCGGCGAGGGTGCGCGCCACGCGAAGCAGCCGCGTATAGCCGCGCGCCGAAAGCTTGAAGCGCTCCACCCCCTGGGCCAGCAGCCGCGCGCCCTCGGCGTCGGGCTCGGCCACCGCCGCCAGCAGCTCGCCGTCGATCTGCGCATTGGCGAGCGCCGCCGGCGCGCTGCGGGCTGTGCTGCTCCCGACGCCGCCTGCGAGCCGCCGGCGCGAGCGCTCGGCCTGGCGGGCGCGGGCCGCGGCGACCCGGGCGGCCACTGCGGCGCTCGTCTCGCGCGCCGGCGGCAAGGCGAGATCGGCCGCGGAGACGGCCGGCACCTCGATATGGAGGTCGATGCGGTCGAGCAGCGGGCCCGAAAGCCGCGCCTGATAATCGAGCCCGCAGCGAGGGGCCCGCGCGCAGCCCTGGCCCGGATCGCCGAGATGGCCACAGCGGCAGGGATTCATCGCCGCCACGAGCTGGAACCGCGCGGGATAGGTCACATGCGCATTGGCGCGCGCCACCGTCACCCGGCCCGTCTCCAGCGGCTGGCGCAGCGCCTCCAGCGCATGGCGCTGGAACTCCGGAATTATGTAGCAGTCTCACCCAGCAGAGACCTACCGGATATTGGGGCTGTAGCCCGCGCAAGCCACAATTACTTGACTCCCCGGCCCGATTGCGGAATCCTCATCGTGGCGAATATCCATCGCTCCCGTTCGAGCCCTGGGTGTCCCGGAGTGGCCCTGCCACCCCACGGGCGCCATGAGGGCGCTCAGGGAGGCAGGCCTCAAGCCTGTCGTCTGGGATGGGGTATCCGATGGATACTTTCGCCAACGTGCCGACCAGCGGAAAGACGGTCCCGGTCAGGACCTATCTTCGCTGCCGCTACGGGAGATGGGAGACCGTCAGGTCTCACTTCCGGAGGCCGCGCCGGTGACACGGCGCTAAGCCTCGAAAGCTGACTGGCATACCGGCGGGCGGTCTTAGGATCGCCCGCCACCCTGGGGCCTAGCAGGTCGCCGCGTGGGACGCTTCAGCACCGGCCCGGCGGTCGGTTCAAGTCCGACTAGGTCCACCAAGAGGCGATCACCCCACCCGGGTGGTCGCCTCTAACCTTTTGTAGCGACTCGGCGAATCGAGAGTCGAGTCGCTTTCCGTCGCACAATGTATAAAAATGGATTTCCATTGTAAATCCATTTTTGTATGCCCCCAGCAGCAGAAACCGAAAGCGACGAAAGCCCGCAGTTCTCGATCACTCTGCCGCTAGAAGCGATTGAGATGATTGAGAAAGGCCTAAAGCCTTTCGGACTTTATGGAAAGAAGCGAGCGACGATCTGTCGATCCCTGATCTGCGACATGCTCAAAACGTCCGCAGTCCAGGATCAGATCCAAAAAGGCCGCGATAAGGCGGCCAAGGACTAGCGCGCGATCTCCCAAGCGAGCGGGTGTCCCGGTGCCTTGGTCGAGCGGAGCAGGCCCTTGGCGCGATTGTGTCGCACGCAGGCGATCACGCGCTTTGAGACCGTCCGGACTAGTCCCTTGTCGGCGGGGTTCATCGCGCGACGCTTCATTAGCCGTAGCGTGATTTCCATCGACGTGAGCGGCCCCTTGCTTTCGCGGAGGATCGTCAACACGCCCCGGATCATTTCCCCCGGGAGCGCTTGATGGCGCGGCGGGACCGCTTTTGGCCTCACGGTTTCCAGGTCAATGTCGGGCTTGAAGATTCGGATCGCCGCGTCGAGATGATCCAACTCAATCATCTTCTGCTGAACGACTGACGTTAGATGGTCAATCTCGCCGGCCATCTCAGACCGCTTCCGGATGAGCCCGCTTAGAACGTTATCGTTCTCCATCATGCGCTCCGTTGCCAGTAGCCCGTCCATTTGCCGCTGACCGGATGCGCGAGCGCGGCGCTCGCTACCTTGTTCCACTGCGCTCCGGTCGAGACGCGGCGATGGTTCTCGCGCCACGCCATTTCGTTCGCGTATGCTCCGATGTAGGCGCCGCTGACGCGGTGGTGAACGCCGATCTCGGCGCGGCGCAGCCGGGCGAAGTAGGACTCGGCCCAATTCGTCGAGGCGCCATCCTTGCTGTATGCCTCGGAGTGATTGATCCGCCGCGTGTCGAACGAAGCGTGAAGCACGTCCCATTGGCGGCTTTCATCGGCATAGAGCGTCGTCCCCGAGGCAACCTTCTGGCGGATGGTGGGGATGGCGTCGCTTTCCTTGCGGAACACGAAGGGCAGCGCGCGGCCATGCCGCTCGCGGATCACGACCACCACCTGTCGCTTGCCGGTCTGTTCCTCGGCCGTGCGACGGTCAACGCGCTTGGCCACCTGATTGGAGGGCTTGCGATGCCCGCCGGCATAGAGCCCATCAACCTCGACTTCACCCTTCAACTCCGTGCCATCGTCGAGCGTGTCGCCCATCACTTCGCGGAGCTTGTGCGCCAACACGAAGGCCGTCCGATACTGGCAGTCCAGGTCGCGGCTAAGCTGTAGGGCGCTGTGGCCCTTCGCACCGTTCACGAAGATCGCGATGGCCAGCAGATAGTCCCGCAGCGACAGTTTGCGATTGTCGAACACCGTCCCGGACGTGACGCTGAATTGGTGCTTGCAGGCGCTGCATTTCCAAACCGGGCGACGGGCAAGGGCATAGACCTTGAGGCAGCCACACCTGGGGCAATAGGGCTCGCCGCCGTTGTCGGCCCACCGGATGCGCCGGAACGTGTCCCGCGCTTCCTCGTCCGACATGCGCGCGACCGACGCTAGGCTTAGCGTCCGGGCGGCGGCGGAAAGGAGGAAGTGTTGGGTCAAGTGGAGAACCATATTCGATGCTGATGGCACCGAATATGATGCATAGGAATCGCATTGTCAACCCTAAAGTAATCGTTTATGATGCTCCTGGCATCGAATCTGGACTCTGGCATGGCCGCAAAAAAGGGCACGAATTGGCCACTGGTCGCCAAGGGCCTGTTAAAGGCCGAATTGGCGCGTCGCAACCTCAGCTATGCCGATCTTGCCGCGAAGCTTGCGGTCATCGGTGTCAAAGACAACGAGCTCAACCTTAAGAACAAGATCGGCCGAGGCACGTTCAGCGCTGCTTTCCTGATCCAGTGCTTGGAAGCTATTGGCTGCCGCACTATCCATTTAGGAGACGAATAAGTGGCATTAGTGCCCCATCCCATCCCGTATCAAGGCAGCAAGCGGTCACTGGCTCCGCTGATCGCACCGTATGTCCCGGAGCGGATCGACACTTGGTTTGAACCATTCGCCGGTTCGGCGGCCATGACGATTTGGGCCGCCTCCCGCGGCGCATCTAAGCGGTATGTTCTCGGCGACTCGCTCGAACCCATCGGAGAATTGTGGCGAGCAATTATCAACCGTCCGACGAAGACGGCCGGTAGATACGAAGAGATATGGTTTGGGCAGAAGCTAAATGACATTGGCTATTTCAATCGCGTCAGGGAGCGATACAACGCTGCGCGCGATCCTGTTGATCTGCTCTATCTGGTCTGTCGTTGTGTAAAAAACGCGGTGCGGTTCAACCGTCACGGCGCGTTCACTCAGTCCGTTGACAAGCGACGCCTGGGGATGCGGCCGGACAAGATGACCGTGGCCATCAAGGCGGCGTCTTACTTGTTGCGCGGCAGGGCCGAGATTCGAATTGGCGACTGGCTCACCACAACCACCGACGCGGGCAAGCGCGATTTCCTTTACATGGACCCGCCCTATCTTGGCACGTCCATCGGACGCGACAAACGCTACGCCCATCAAATGCCTCAGGATCTATTGATCGAGGGCCTTCGCACTCTACGCAGAAGAAAAATTCGCTTTGCACTTTCCTATGACGGCATGACTGGCACGAAAGAGTATGGCCCGCCGCTGCCGACTGAATTGGGTTTGACTAGGCTTCTGCTCCACGCCGGCGTTTCGACGCAGGCGACCTTGTCTGGTCGCAAAGAGGAGACAATTGAAAGTCTCTATCTGTCGCCCGGCTTGGGCGCTCCACAGGCTGCGATCATCCGCAAGTCGGCGCCGCCAATTCAGGAATTTTTGGCACTCTGACGGGCGAATTTCCTGAGAATTTCTGCGACCGTCGTTCCGCCCCGATCTGCCAGCACCTTAAGACGATCATGCACGGATACATCGCCATCTTGCCAGACAACTTCAGTCCGCCGAATCTGTAGCGTGGCGATGTGCTTGTAGTTGTCCGGGAACGCCCAGAAGCATGTCCCACAAATCGCCGGGCTCTTTTTGCCGAGCATATTCGGGCACTTCTCGCACGACCATGATTTGGCGCGCTGCGAGGATGCGTCCAGCAGCATGTAGCTTTCAACTTTGTGGTCGCTAAGCCCCGCGTCGCCCGCGATGCGATAGGGGATTCTGTGGTCGATTGTTAAAACGCGCTCGTCTAGGCGAGCGCCGGTGATGCAATCGATTGACCCGTATCGCGCCAGGAGCTTTGCCTTGAACGCTTTCGGCAGAGCAGAACGACCGCCAACACGGCCGCCCTGAATGAGCGCGGCATCGCCGAATGAATAGACCGCCATCCGCCGGCCGGTCTTGGCGGATGTTGCGCTGCCAGTAAGAATCGGAATCCCAGCATCGCGCACGTCGCCTATAGCGCGCGGTGGGTGGTTGTAACCCAGCGCGTTGAGTTCATCGGTGGAAATGCTGCCCTTCTTCAGAAGGACCCTCAGAGCCGCGATGGCGCGCTTGTTCTTGCCTTCCGCGATTACTTTTTCAGCAAGGGCGCGGATCAACGGGTCGATGGGGGCGGGCATCGAAAGACCACATATTTGTAGCGGTCATTACTATGCCCGGTTGTGTCTTAAGGGTCTAGTTGAGACTGCTACATAATTCCGTGGAACTCCGGCAGCTCGTCGAGGAAGAGCACGCCCCGATGGGCGAGCGAGATCTCGCCGGGCTTCGCGCGATGGCCGCCGCCGGCGAGTGCGGCGAGCGAGGCCGAATGATGCGGATCGCGGAACGGGCGCTGCGTCATGAGCCGTCCTTCGGCGAGGCGGCCGGCGACCGAATGGATCATGCTGACCTCGAGCGCCTCAGCCGGGTCGAGCGGCGGCAGCAAGCCCGGCAGCCTTGCCGCCAGCATGGATTTGCCGGCGCCGGGCGGGCCCGTCATCAGCAGGTTGTGGCCGCCGGCCGCCGCCACCTCGAGCGCGCGCTTGGCGCTCTCCTGGCCCTTGATGTCGGCAAGATCGCCGCCCGTTGCCGTCTTCGCCGCGAGCTTCGGCTCGGGCGGGGTCAGCACCGCGGTGCCGCGGAAATGATTGATGAGGGCGATGAGGCTCGAAGGCGCCAGCACCTCGATCTCCCCCGCCCAGGCCGCCTCGCCGCCCTGCTCGGCCGGGCAGATGAGGCCGCGTCCGGCAGCCGCGGCGCCGATCGCGGCCGGCAGCACCCCCGCCACCCGCGCGAGGCGCCCGTCGAGCCCGAGCTCGCCCAGCGCCGTGTAGCGCTGGAGCTCGCCCGCCGGGATCACCCCCATCGCCGCCAGGAGCCCGAGCGCGATCGGCAGGTCGAAATGGCTGCCTTCCTTGAGCAGATCGGCGGGGGCGAGATTGACCAGGATGCGCTTCGGCGGCAAGGCGAGGCCGATCGCGCCGAGCGCCGCCCGCACCCGCTCGCGGCTTTCCCCGACCGCCTTGTCGGCGAGCCCGACCAGCGCGAAGCCGGGCAGGCCCGGCGCGATCTGCACCTGCACATCGACCTCCACCACATCGATGCCGAGGAAGGCGACGGTCGAGGCGCGCATCGCGGTGCGGGCCGGGCTGTTCTGCAAGGTGCCGTCGGGCATGGCG
>CAZMUZ010000049.1:0-16094 GCA_964569315.1 uncultured Rhodospirillaceae bacterium
AAGGACAGGGCTTGCGCGGGTACGTCCATTTCGGCACCGGCAACTACCATCCGATCACCGCCAAGATCTACACCGATCTCTCCTTCTTCACCTGCGACCCGGCGCTCTGCCATGACGCGGCGCGCACCTTCAACTACATGACGGGCTACGCGAAGCCGGAGAAGCTGGAGAAGATCGCGATCGCGCCGATCACGCTCCGGCCAACGCTGATGCAGCTCATCGAGGACGAGATTGCCCATGTGCGAGCCGGACGGCCGGGTACGATCTGGGCGAAGATGAACTCGCTCGTCGATTCGGACCTCATCGACGAGCTCTACCGGGCTTCCCAGGCGGGGGTGCAGATCAAGCTCATCGTGCGCGGCATCTGCTGCCTGAGGCCCGGAGTGCCGGGGATCTCCGAGAACATCCAGGTCAAGAGCATCGTGGGCCGCTTCCTCGAGCATTCGCGGATCGTCTGCTTCGGCGGCGGTCAGCGCTTGCCCTCGCGCGGTGCAAAGGTCTATCTCTCTTCGGCAGACTGGATGCCGCGCAACTTCGATTGGCGTCTGGAAACGCTGATTCCGATCGAGAACCCGACCGTGCATCAACAGATCCTCGATCAGATCATGGTGGCGAACCTGAAGGACGAAGCGCAGAGCTGGGTGCTCGGGCCGGATGGCGCCTACACGCGGGTCGCGGCCGCCGCCGACGCCTTTAGCTGCCATACCTATTTCATGACGAATCCCAGTCTCTCCGGCCGCGGCAGCGCGCTCAAGCGCGCCCGCAAGGCGCCGTCGCTCGACCTGAAGAAAGCCTGACGGTGGGAGATGCCTGACCGCGGCGCCGCAGCATCCTCCAAAAGCATTGGCGTCGTCGATATCGGGTCGAACTCGATCCGTCTGGTGGTGTTCGACCGTCTGTGCCGGGCGCCGTGGGTCGTCTTCAACGAAAAGGTCCTCTGCGGGCTCGGCCGCGGCCTCGAGAAGTCCGGGCGGCTTAACGAGGACGGCGCGACCATGGCCGTCGCCAATCTCACGCGTTTCGTGCGTCTCGCGGACGCCATGGGCGTCGGCATGCTGGACATGGTCGCGACCGCCGCCGTGCGCGATGCCGACAATGGCCGCGAGTTCGTCCGCATGGTCGAGCGCCGCTGCGGTCGCTCGATCCGTATCATCACCGGCGAGGAGGAGGCGCGGCTTTCGGCGCTCGGCGTGATCTCGGGCATGCCCGACGCGAACGGCGCGATGGGCGACCTCGGCGGCGGCAGCCTTGAGCTGGTGGTCCTTGAGAAGGGCGTGATTGGCGAGCACGTGACCTTGCCGATCGGCCCCTTGCGACTCATGGATGCGACCGACGGCGATCGCGACAAGGCGCGAAAGATCGTGGATCAGCGGCTCGAGGAGCTGGGCTGGCTCGCCGATCTCAAGGGCGGCGTGTTCTTCCCGGTCGGCGGCGCCTGGCGGTCGCTTGCCCGCATCCATATGGAGCAGTCGCGCTATCCGCTGCATGTCATCCACAACTACGAGCTCGGCCGGCGCGAGGTCGAGGAGATGGCCCGCCTGGTCGGCCGGCTGGGGCGGCGCTCGCTCGCCACCATTCGCGGCGTGCCGCGTCGTCGCCTCGACAGCCTGCCGCTCGCGGCGCTCGTGTTGGAGCGCGTATTGCGGATCGCCAAGCCCGACCGGGTGGTGTTCTCCGCCTACGGCCTTCGTGACGGGCTGATGCACAGCCGGCTTACGCCCGCCGAGCAACGCAAGGATCCGCTGATCGAGGCGGCCGTCGACCTCGCCGAGCGCGAGGCGCGCTTCGGCAGCCAGGGCGCCGATCTGATGGGATGGACGGCGCCGCTCTTCCCCGACGAGAAGCCTGCCCATCAGCGTCTGCGGCGGGCGGTCGCCGAGCTCAGCGACATCGCCTGGCGCGAGCACCCGGACTATCGCGCCGAGCAGGCCTTCACCCGCATCCTGCGGCTCCCGGTGGCGGGGCTCGATCATGCGGAGCGCGTCTTCGCGGCGACCGCCGTCGCCTGCCGCTACGGCGCGGAGTTCGACGCCCCTTACATCGCAAGCCTGGGAAGCCTGCTGGACGACGCGGCGCGTCAGCGCGCGCGGCTGTTGGGGCTGGGGCTGCGTCTCGCCTATTCGCTGACGGCCGGCGCCCCCGGGCTGCTCGCCCGCGCCGCCCTCGATCGCAGCGGCGGCAAGCTCACCCTGAAGCTCGTCAAGGGCGACGAGGCGATGTTCGGCGAAGCGGTGCAGCGGCGCTTCGAGGCGCTCGGCCGGGCGGTCGATCTTCCGATCGGTACCGGCGCCCTGCCGATGCGCCGCTCGGCCTGAAGCCTGCGCGCGGAGCTTCGCCTCAGCGCAGCTCGATCCGCTTCTCGATATTGATGAGCTCGGTCGGAACGCCGTCGATCTTGCGCGTGAGAACCAGCGTGCCGCGATAGGCGCCGGGCGGGAAACCGGTCTGCGAGCGGTCGCCCACGAAGCGGAGGAGGTAGATCTTGTCGGCCTCCGCGATCGCCTCGTCGCGCGCCAGCACCGCGCCGTCCGGGCCGATGAGCGAGATCACCCGCTTGTCGCCCTTGAGCTGGCCGTAGAAATCGACCCAGAAGGCGAGAAGGTTCGCCGAAGCCGGCAACTCGGCCGCGTCGTAGTCGCCGTTGCGCGCCGCCTCGGAGTCCGGCTTGACCGTCGCGAAGCCGGCCGTGAGGAAGCCGGTCGGGCGGTAGGCGAGCGCGGCGAGCGTCGCCGGCGCCCAGAGGCTGCGGCTCGTGTCGCCGCAGGCCGTGTCCCCGGCGACGCCGGTAAAGGGATCGACGTTCTTCTTGTCGTGCTGCACCATGAAATGGACATGCGGGTAGGAGGTGAGGCCGGACAGCCCCACCAGCCCGAGCGGCTGGCCCGCTTCGACACGATCCCCCGGCTTCACCTTCACGCTGCCCTTCAGCATGTGCCCGTAGATGCTGACCCAGCCGTCGCCGTGATCGATCAGCACGGTATTGCCGAGGCCGTATTTGTCGACCACCTCCGCGCCGATCTTGTTGACGTCGATATCCTCGATCCCGTCGCGCGTCTTGAGGACCGTGCCTGGCGCGGCCGCGATCACCGTCACGCCCTTGCGCATCGACACGTAGTTCGGCACGCGGATGTCGATGCCGGTGTGCTTGTCGCGGGTCAGCACGCCGCAGGCGTGATCGCGGACGCCCGGGCCCGGATCGTGGTCGAAGTAGGTCTGGACGAAGCAATCGACGTTGATCTTGCAATCGAGCGGGAGGGAGAACTGCGGCGGCGCGGCTTCGGCGCGCGCGATCGTCGGTCCGACGCCGATGCATCCGAGGAACAGTCCGAAGAGACAGGCGGAAAGCCACAGTCGGGAAGGCTGCATGCGTGCTGATTGCGGCCCTGCCAGGAGCCGCCCCCTATTGCGCCGCCACCGGCAGCTCGACGATCTTGATGTGGCGGCCGGCCGCCGTCAGCGCAAGCCGGCCGTTCTTGAGCGCGAGCGCGTCCGCGCCGAAGAGCTCGCGCCGCCAGCCGGCGAGGGCGGGCACGTCGGCCTTGTCGTTCGCGGCGATCTGCTCCAGGTCTTCCGCGCTCGCGACCAGCTTGGTCGCCACCTCATGCGCCTCGCAGCGCATCTTCAGCAGCACCCGCATGAGATCGACGATCGGCCCGAGGCCGGGCGGCGTGTCGCGCCGCGGCGGCACGCGCGGGCATTCGGAATCCGGCAGCTCCACCCCGCGGCGGATGGCTGCGAGCAGGGTTTCGCCCTGCCGGCCTTCGGCGAACCCCCGGCCGAGGCCGCGGCTTCGGGCGAGGTCTTCTGCAGTGGCCGGCGCATGCGCGGCGATCTCGATCAGCGATTCGTCCTTCAGGATGCGGCCGCGCGGCAGATCGCGACGCTGCGCTTCCTCCTCCCGCCAGGCCGCGATCTCGCGCAGGATCGCGAGGAACCGCGGCTTGTCGCTGCGCAGCTTGAGGCGGCGCCAGGCTTCGCGCGGCGCGATGCGGTAGGTGGCGGGGTCGGTCAGTACCGCCATCTCCTCCTTCACCCAGTCGGCGCGGCCGCTCTTCTCGATGCGGTGCCGGAGCTTCTCGTAAGCCGGGCGGAGATGGGTCACGTCGCTCAGCGCATATTGGAGCTGACGCTCGGTCAACGGCCGGTTGGCCCAGTCCGTGAAGCGCGAGGATTTGTCGATGCGGGCGCCGGAAAGCTTGCCGGCCAGCGTCTCGTAGCTGACCGCGTCGCCGAAGCCGCAGACCATCGCTGCGACCTGGGTATCGACGATCGGGCTCGGGATGCTGCCGGACTGATGAAAGAAGATCTCGATGTCCTGCCGCGCGGCATGGAACACCTTGAGGATATTCGGATCGACCATCAGCCCGTAGAGCGGCGCGAGGTCGATGCCGGGCGCCATCGCGTCGATCACCGCCGCCTCTTCGGGGCCCGCCACCTGCACGAGGCAGAGAATCGGCCAGAAGGTGCGGTCGCGCATGAATTCGGTATCGACCGTGACGAACGTGGCGCGGGCCTGCCGGGCCACGAATGCCGCGAGCGCGGCGGTATCGGAAATGAGCGACATGGGTGCCCTGCTATACACGGTTTCGGAGGGGGGCGAAAGCAACCCGCCCGCGGCGGCCGTGAATGGGGTTAAGCGCTTGACAAAACGCCTACTTTCATGCGACTGCCGCCCCGCCACTGACACGGGAGCCGAGCCGGCCCGATGCATCCCTACAGGACCCATGATTGCGGCGAGCTGAGACCCGGCGACGCCGGCAAGACGGTGCGCCTTTCCGGCTGGATGCATCGCAAGCGCGATCACGGCCAGTTGCTGTTCGTCGACCTCCGGGATCATTACGGGCTCACCCAGTGCGTGATCGACACCTCGAGCCCCATTTTTCAGCAGCTCGAGGCGACGCGGCCAGAAAGCGTCGCGACGATCACCGGGACCGTCGTGGCGCGTACGCCCGACACCGTGAACCCGAAGCTGCCGACCGGCCAGATCGAGGTGCAGGTCAAGGCGTTCGTGCTGCAATCCGCGGCCGACCTGCTGCCGCTTCAGGTCAATAGCGACGAGGACACCAGCGAGGAGATTCGCCTCCGCTATCGCTTCCTCGATCTCCGGCGCGAACGCATCCACCGCAACATCCAGCTTCGCTCGCAGGTGATCGCCTCGATCCGCCGCCGCATGGTCGAGTCCGGCTTCACCGAGTTCCAGACGCCGATCCTGACCTCGAGCTCGCCCGAGGGCGCGCGCGACTTCCTGGTGCCGAGCCGCCTCCATCCCGGCAAGTTCTACGCGTTGCCGCAGGCGCCGCAGCAGTTCAAGCAGCTTCTGATGATCGCGGGCTTCGACCGCTACTTCCAGATTGCGCCCTGCTTCCGCGACGAGGACAGCCGCGCCGACCGCTCGCCGGGCGAGTTCTACCAGCTCGATTTCGAGATGAGCTTCGTCACGCAGGAAGACGTGTTCGCGGCGATCGAGCCGGTGCTGCATGGCGTGTTCGAGGAATTCGCCAATGGCCGCCGCGTCAGCCCGGCGCCATTCCCGCGGATCGCGTTCGAGGAGGCGATGCTCAAATACGGCACGGACAAGCCGGACCTCCGCAATCCGATCGTCGTCGCCGACGTGACCGAGGCGTTCCGCGATTCGGGCTTCGGCATCTTCGCGAAGGCGGTGGCGGGCGGTGCCGTGGTGCGCGCCATCCCCGCGCCGGGCGCCGCGGCGAAGCCGCGCAGCTTCTTCGACAAGCTCAATGAATGGGCGCGCGAGCAGGGCGCTGCCGGCCTCGGCTACGTCATCTATGCCGATGGCGGCGCCAAGGGGCCGATCGCCAAGAACCTCGACGAAGCGCGGCTCGCGCAGATCCGCACGGCGACCGGGGTGAAGGACGGCGATGCCGTGTTCTTCGCCTGCGACAAGAAACAGGTCGCGGCGAAATTCGCCGGCCAGGTGCGCACGCGGCTCGGCGACGAGCTGGAGGTTTCCGAGAAGAGCGGATTCAAATTCTGCTGGATCGTCGATTTCCCGATGTTCGAGCGCAACGAGGATACCGGCCAGATCGAGTTCAGCCACAATCCCTTCTCGATGCCGCAAGGCGGCCTCGAAGCGCTGGAAACGAAGGATCCGCTGGAGATCGATGCCTACCAGTACGACATCGTCTGTAACGGCGTGGAGTTGTCGAGCGGCGCCATCCGGAACCATCTGCCGGAGATCATGTACAAGGCCTTCGCCATCGCCGGCTATGGCGCGGAGGAGGTGGAACGGCGGTTCGGCGGCATGTTGAACGCGCTCAAATTCGGCGCACCGCCGCATGGCGGCTCGGCGCCCGGCATCGACCGTATCGTCATGCTGCTGGCCGACGAGCCCAATATCCGCGAAGTGGTGGCCTTCCCGCTGAACCAGCGCGCGGAGGACCTGCTCATGCAGGCGCCGGCCGAGGTCCCCGAGGCGCGGTTGCGCGAGCTCTCCATCCGGCTCGCCCCGCCGAAGAAATGAGCGCGACGGCCCTCGCGTTGCCAAAGCGATCCAAGCTGATAAAGTCGGGCGCGCTCGCTGCCGATCGGGGGAAGCTCGCATGACGCGCCCAGCCGATGACGGGTTCCGCCTCGCTCCCGATTGGGCGCCGCATGCGCGCTGCTGGATGGCGTGGCCGGTGCGCGCCGAGAGCTGGGGCGAACGGCTCGGCGAGGCGCGGGACGGCTATTCGGAGCTCGCCGCCGCGATCGCCCGGTTCGAGCCCGTCACCATCATCGCCAAGCCGACCAAGGTCGCCGAGGTTTCGCTGAAGACGGCACAGGGCGTGGCCAGCTTCCCGCTGCCGCACGACGATTCCTGGCTGCGCGACAACGGCCCGAGCTTCCTGGTGAACGCTGCCGGCCATGTCGCGGGGGTGCAATGGCGCTGGAACGCCTGGGGCGGCCGCTATGCGGAACGCGAGGCGGATTCGCAGGTGCCGGAGAAGCTGCTCGCCCATCTCGAGATGCGGCGCTATCTGGCGCCCCTCGTGCTGGAGGGCGGGGCGGTGGCGACCGACGGCGAAGGAACTTTGCTCGCGAGCGAGGCTGCCATCCTCGATCCGAAGCGGAATCCCGGCCTCGACAAGCGCACGGCCGACGAGCTGCTGACCATGTTCCTCGGCGCCCAGAAGATCGTCTGGATCGGCGCCGGCATCGCCGGCGACATCGGCAGCCGGATCGACAGCCTCGCCTGCTTCGTGCGGCCGGGCGTGGTGCTGGCGCTCGCCACGAGCGACGGCGCCGACAGCAACCGGCCGGTACTCGAGGATTGCGTCGCGCGGCTCAAGGCGGCGACCGACGCCAAGGCCCGCAGCTTCGAGATCGTCACGGTCGAGCAGCCGCGGGCGCGCCATGCGGAAGACGGCACGCGCCTCCCGCTCTCCTATACGAGCTTCCACATCGCCAATGGCGGCCTGATCGTCCCGGCCTTCGAGGATCCGGCGGACAAGCGCGCCTTCGAGACGATCAACAAGCTCTTCCCCGGCCGCGATACCGTGCAGGTGGTGGCGACGGAGATCGCCTATGGCGGCGGCGGCATCCACGCTGCCGTCCTGCCGCAGCCGACCGGCGTGGCGGCGAGCTAGAACGTCCTAGACGACCCGGGCCGGGAGCGGCTTGCCGGCGAAGAAGGCATCGAGATTGTCGAGCGCCTTGAAGCCCATGGCGTTGCGCGTCTCGGTGGTGGCGCTGCCGAGATGCGGCAGCAGGAACGCGTTGTCGAGCGTTCGGTAGCCGGGGTTGATGTCGGGCTCGCCCGTAAAGACGTCGAGCCCGGCCGCGGCGAGCTTGCCGGATTTGAGGGCGGCGATCAGCGCCTCGTCGTCGACCAGCGGTCCGCGCGCCGTATTCACCACGATGGCCCCGTCCGGCAGCATCCCGATCCGCGCGGCATTCAGAAAACCGGTCGTCTCGGCCGTCGCCGGCGCATTGAGCGAGAGGAAATCGCAATGCGGCAGCATTTCCTCCGCATCGGCGTGGAAGCGCGCGCCCTGCTCGCGGTCGGGCGAGAGCCGCGAGCGGTTGTGATAGTGGATCTCCATGTCGAAGGCGCGGGCGCGCTTCGCGACCGCCTGGCCGATGCGGCCCATGCCGTAGATGCCGAGCCGCTTGCCCGTCATGTGATGGCCCAGCATGCCGGTTGGCGCCCAGGCGCCCCAGCGCGCTTCGCGCACCGTCCGTTCGCCGGTGAAGGCGCCGCGCGCCGCGGCCAGCATCAGCAGCAGCGCGATGTCGGCTGTGGCATCGGTGAGCACGTCGGGCGTGTTGCCCACGACAATGCCTCGCGCCTTGCAGGCCGCGACGTCGATATGATCGCAGCCGACGGAGAAGGTCGCGATGATCTTCACCCGTTCCGGCAACGCCGCGACGGTTTCCGCGTTTATCTTGTCCGTGGGGCAGGGGAGGAGCGCGTCGCAGTCCTTCACCCCGGCGAGAAGCTCGGCCGTGCTGTAGAGCTTGTCAGTGAGGTTGAGCCGTGCGTCATAATTGCGCAGGAGGCGTTGATGGACGGCGTCGGGCAGTTTGCGCGTGACGAACACGGCGGGCTTGGCAGGCATGGGGGAGTCTCCGGCGACGGCGGGGAAGGGATTGGGGCCGCTATGGTTTTTCGTGCCGGCATGACATAATCCGCCGAGGCCCGAATGTCATCGATTATCGCACTCAGCCATCTCAAGCCCCGCATCATGCGCAGCGTCGGCCGTGTGCTGATTTTGTTCCTCTGCCTGGCCGTCGCCCGGACGGCCTTCGGTGCCGAGGTGCTGCCGCATCGTGCGCTCTACGAACTCTCGATGCTCGAGAACCGCGATGCGAGTCTGATAGCGCTGGACGGGACGATGGCCTTCGAGTGGCAGGATTCCTGCGACGGCTGGAGCGTCAACCAGCGCTCGATCATGGGCTTCTATTACGAGGGCGGCGAAAGCACCGACCTCAACTGGAGCATGGTCTCCTGGGAGGCGAAGGACGGCCTCTCCTACCGCTTCATCGTCCGCCAGACGACCGACGGTCAGCATACCGAAGAGTTCCGGGGCGATGCGACGCTGCGTGCCGACGGCAGCGGCGGCGAGGCGACCTACTCGACGCCCGACCGTCACAAGGTCGAGCTGCCGCCCGGCAGCTTCTTCCCCACGGCGCACAGCCTCAAGGTGGTCGAACGGGCGGTGGAGAGCGATCCGATGCTCTGGGCGCAGGTGTTCGATGGCTCGGATGCGGAGGGCCTCTTCAGCGTCAATGTGGTGATCACGCCGCTCACGCCGGAGGCGCGCAAGCAGGCTGACGAGCAGCCGGTCCTCAGGGGCGTGCCGGGTTGGCGCATCTCCACCGCCTTCTACGCGCTGGAGGGGCAGGCGGCGGAGCCGGAGCATGAGCAGCAGCTCGATTTTTTCGCGAACGGCGTCGTCGAGCGCATGGTGCTGGACTATGGCGATTTCACCGTGCTCGGCACGCTGAAGCGCCTCGAAGCGCTGCCCAAACCCCGGTGCTGAAGCGCCAGAGCATTTTCCCGCGAAGTGGACACCGGTTCGCGGCAGAAAATGCGACCAGACCGATGAATCCGGAGCGCATTCCGGTTCAACCTCGAGGAACGCGCTCTAGGAAGCGCGCGGCGGCTTCGCCTTGGGCGGAGGCGGCTGAAAGCCACGGCCCTTCGCGATGGCGCCGGTCCCCAGCTTGTCGCGCACCGCATCGATCGCCCGCTCGATCTGCTTTCGCCGCGTGCCCGCCGGATCGGCGAGATCGATCGGATCGGCGTCTGCGGGATCGCCGAGATCCGAGGCGCCGACCCCGATCAGGCGGAAGAGCCTGCCGTCCGCCTCGCGCTTGAGGAGCGGCCGCGCCGCCTGATAGAGCCGCTCGGCGAGCTGGGTCGGATCGGGCAAGGTGGTGCGTCGCGTGACGATCTGAAAATCCGCGGTCTTCAGCTTCAGCGTCACCGTACGGCCGGAGAAGCCGTTGCGCTTCAGCCGGCGCGACACCCGCTCGCAGAGCGGCCAGAGCTCCTCGGCGAGCTTCTCGGCCGAGCGGATGTCGGTCTCGAAGGTGGTTTCCGCCGATACGCTCTTGGCGGGTGCCTCCGGATCGACTTCGCGGCTGTCCTCGCCGCGCGCGAAGCGATAGAGCCGCCGGCCCATGGCGCCGTAGCGCAGCATGAGATCGGCTTCCTCCTTCTGCTGAAGCTGCGCGATGCTGGCGATGCCATCCGCGGCGAGACGCTCCTGCAGGCTCTTGCCCACTCCCCAGATGAGGCTGACCGGCTTGGTCGCGAGAAACCCGGCCGCGTCGGCGCGCCCGAGGACCGCAAAACCGCGCGGCTTATCGAGATCGGAGGCGACCTTGGCGAGGAACTTGTTGTAGCTGAGTCCGATCGAGACGGTGATGACGAGCTGCCGTTCGATCTCGAGCGCGAGCGCCGCCATGGTCCGCGCCGGCGAGCCGTGATGCAGCGCCGCGGTGCCGGAGAGATCGAGAAAGGCCTCGTCGATCGAGAGCGGCTCGACGAGCGGCGTCTTGGCGCGCATCAGGGCCACCACCTCCGCGCCCGCCTTCGCGTATTTCGCCATGTTCGGCCGGATCACCACCGCATCGGGGCAGAGCTTCAGCGCCTTGAACATCGGCATGGCGGAGCGCACGCCGTAGAGCCGCGCGACGTAGCAGGCGGTGGAGGCGACGCCGCGCCGCCCGCCGCCGACGATCACCGGCTTGTCCCGCAGGCTCGGATCGTCGCGCTTCTCGATCGCCGCGTAGAAGGCGTCGCAATCGAGATGCGCGATGGAAAGCTGGCCAAGCTCCGGATGGGAGAGGATCCGCGGTGAGCCGCAATCGGGGCAGCGCTTCGCGGCTGCCCCGAACTCCCGCAGGCAGTCGCGACAGAGCGCGCTCACGGAGCGCCCGCTTCCGCGTCGGACCAGAGCCAGGCCGCGCCGCGCACGCCGCTCGCATCGCCATGTTTCGGCGGCAGCAGGCGGGTATCGACCCGGTCGGAGAAGACATAGGGCACCCAGCGCTCGGGCACGCCGCGATAGAGCCGCGCCAGGCCGGAAAGCCCGCCGCCGAGCACGATCACGTCCGGATCGAGCAGGTTGATCACCTGGCCGAGGGCGCGGGCGAGCCGCTCCTCATAGAGGGCAAGCACCTGCTCGGCCGCTTCCTCGCCGGCGCCGGCCGCCTCGGCAATCTCCGTCGCCGTGCGAAGCTGGCCCGTGGCTGCCTGGTACTGCGCCTCGAGCGCAGGGCCCGAGAGCCAGGTCTCGACGCAGCCGCGCCTTCCGCAATAGCAGCCGGGGCCGGGCTGCTCCTCCGGCCGCGGCGCGGGCAGGGGGTTGTGGCCCCATTCGCCGGCGATCGCGTTCGCACCGCGCAACGGTCGGCCGTCGATCGCGATGCCGCCGCCGACGCCCGTGCCCAGAATGACGCCGAAGACCACAGCGGCGCCCGCGCCGGCGCCATCCACCGCCTCCGAAACGGCGAAGCAATTGGCGTCGTTGGCGAGCCGCACCGGCTGGCCGAGCCTTGCCTCGAGGTCGCGGTCGAGCGGGCGCCCGATGAGCCAGGTGGAGTTGGCATTCTTGACGAGGCCGGTCGCGGGGGAGAGGGCCCCCGGGATGGCGACGCCGACCGTCGGCTGTGCCGCCCCCGCGGCCGCCGGTGCGGCCTTCATGCGCTCGACAAGCCGGGCGACGGCGGCGAGAGTCCCGTCATAGTCGCCGCGCGGGGTGGCGACCCGCTCCCGCGCCAGGAGCCGGCCGTCCGGGCCCAGCAGGGCAGCCTCGATCTTGGTCCCGCCCAGATCGATCCCGATACGAAACAAAGGCTTCCGCGAAGGTTTAAACATTAAAGGGCATACTGGTTTAGGAACCGGCGCTAAGATTTTGTTAAGGATACAGGCCTAAAGGTTAAGTGAGGCACCGCAGCCACAAAAGCGGCGCCGGCCGTTGCGCCTGAGCTCCAGCGGCAGCAGGTCAAGGGGAAGCGATGACTGACATGGCCAAGGAAGCGTCCTCCGAGTCGGCCTTCGACCGCAAGCGCGGCTCGGGCAAGACCGTGCTGATCGTGGAAGACAACGAGCTCAACATGAAGCTCTTCCACGACCTCATGGAGGCCCACGGCTACAACATTCTGCAGACCCGCGACGGCATGGAAGCGCTGAAACTCGCCCGCGCCCACCGCCCGGACCTGATTTTGATGGATATCCAGTTGCCGGAGGTTTCCGGCCTCGAAGTGACGAAATGGATCAAGGAGGACGACGATCTGCGGTCGATCCCCGTGATCGCCGTTACGGCTTTCGCCATGAAGGGCGACGAGGAAAAAATCCTGCAGGGCGGGTGCGAAGCCTATATCGCGAAGCCCATCTCCGTAACGAACTTCCTGAAGACCGTCGAACGCTTCTTGGCTTAGTAGTGCAATGACCGGGCGTGTTCTCGTCGTCGACGATGTGCCGATCAATCGGCGCTTGCTCCAGGCGAAACTGGAAGCGGAATATTTCGAGGTCGCGCAGGCCGAGAGCGGACCCGACGCGCTCAAGCAGATCGCGGAGAATCTGCCCGATCTGATCCTGCTCGACGTGATGATGCCCGACATGGACGGGTTCGAGGTCTGTCGGCGGATCAAGGCGGACCCGCGCAGCACCCATATCCCGGTCGTGATGGTGACGGCGCTCTCGCATGTCGTCGACCGCGTGAAGGCGCTGGAGGCCGGCGCCGACGACTTCCTCACCAAGCCGGTCAACGACCTCGCGCTCTTCGCGCGCGCGCGTTCGCTGATGCGCCTCAAGATGATGATGGACGAATGGCGAGTCCGCGAATCCGCCACCAACCGGTTCGAGCTCGGCACCGCCGGCACGGCGTCCGCGGTGGATTGCGGCAAGGCGGCCGTCCTCCTCGTAGCCTCGCCTGGCGAAAGCAGCCGTCGCATCAGCGAGGTGCTCGCGAAGGACGAGGACCAGGTCACGCTGGTGTTGAACGCGGCGGAGGCGCAGGTCGCCATTCGCATGCAGCGCTACGACCTCGCGGTCGTCGATTTCGCCATCGGCGCCACGGAATCGCTCCGGCTCTGTTCGCAGCTCCGCGCTCAGGAGCAGACCCGGCAGCTACCGATCCTGGCGATCGTCGGCTCCTTCGAATCGCCGGAGCTCGCCAAGGCGCTGGATATCGGCGCCACCGACTACATCGTCGAGCCGATCGAGGGCAGCGAGGTACTGGCCCGCGCCCGCACCCAGGTGCGCCGCTCGCGCTACTACGAGCTGCTCCGCGCCAATTACGAGCGCGGCCTCTCGCTCGCCCTGACCGATGCGCTCACCGGCCTCTATAACCGCCGGTACATGGAGCAGCATTTGCACGAACTGTTCGCGCGCATGCGCGTCAGCGGCAAGCCGCTCTGCGTGGTCCTCGGCGACATCGACCATTTCAAAGTGGTCAACGACGTCCATGGCCATGCCGCCGGCGACGAAGTTCTGAAGGCCGTCGCCAAGCGCCTCGCCGGCAGCCTGCGCAGCTTCGATATGGTGGTGCGGTTGGGCGGCGAGGAGTTCGTCTGCGTGCTGCCGGACCTCGATCTCGCCGCCGCCGCGTCGGTGGCCGAACGTCTCCGCCAATCGATCTGCTCGCAGCCGGTGCAGATCGACGAGGACGGCAAGGCGATCAACGTCTCGATCAGCCTCGGCATCGCCGAGGCTGGCCCCCAGGAAGCCGCCATGGCGGTGATCGAGCGGGCCGACCAGGCGATGTATCGCGCGAAGCAGGGCGGGCGTAACCGCCTCGAGATTGCGGGCAACGAGCGCCGCGAAAGGCTCGCCGCCGGCGCCTGACCGAGGCCGTCTGCGCGAGTTCCGCAAACGCCTATATCGCGCCGGACGTGCCGCGGTTTTGTCGGACCGGAAATCTCGGGAAATGATCGGGAAAGCGGCCGGGCCTTCAGGGCCGGCGTCGGCGGGGAGGCCCCGCCCGTAACTACTTGATTTTGCTTTCCTTGAACGGCACGTGCTTGCGCACGACGGGGTCGTATTTGTTCATCTCGATCTTCTCGGTCGAGGTCCGCGGATTCTTCTTCGTGACGTAGTAGAAGCCGGTGTCGGCCGAGCTCACCAGCTTGATCAGAATCGTGTTGGATTTGGCCATGGGCGGACGTCCTCGGCAGATCGGGATCGGAGGCGGCGGAAGATAGCGATTTGGCCCGTTCTGTCAAGCATTTGGGCGGGCCGGGCTCAGTCGCGGCGAATGCGCGCGCTTTCCCCGACATAGCTGAACAGAGGCGGCGGCCGATCGCGCCAAATATTGCCGTCCCGCCAGATCGTTAGCGCCTCGGCCAGAACGAACTCGGTGACGTCCACCAGGTTGAAGCGAGCCATATCGGCGGCGGGCCGCCAGGCCAGATCCTCGAGTTCGCCGTCTCCCGCGAGCTCCCCCGTCGCATAGCTTCCGTCCGCGAGGAAAAAGCGCGTGTTGAAGCGCCGGTGCGAGCCGCGGGGCGTGATGGCGCGGGCGACGAAGCCGATTCCCTCGAACCGCGGCCGGAGGCCGCGGCCGTGGAAATCGCGCCAGACGCCCGTCGGGTCCGCTGCCTCGCCTTCGAGCCCCGCCGCCAGCATGAGGCCTGTTTCCTCGTAGGTTTCGCGGATCGCGGCTCGGAGCAGCGCCGTAGGGTCGGTGCGCAAGCCACCCCGCTTCAGACCCTGGAGGAACTGCGGCTCGAGCCGCTCGCGGAATCCGGTGGGCGTGCTGTCGTCGGGTTCGACGCGACCGCCGGGAAAGACATAGATGTCGGGCAGGAACTTGGCGCGGCCGTGGCGCCGTCCCATCAGCACCTCCGGCCCCTTGCGCGATTGCCGCAGGAGCACGAGGCCGGCCGCATCCACGGGCCGGACGAAGGGGGGTGCCTTGTCGGTCAGGGCGTGACCTCGCCGGGCGCGGGATCGCTGGAAACGGTGAGGGTCGGCTGGCCGGCGAGCGCGACGGCGCGATCGTAGAGCGGCAGCGCGTGGATGAGCCTGAGCGCGAGGTCGAGATCGACCGGCGGCTCGTCCTTCACCTGCGGGCATTCGGCGCGAAGCCGGTCCATCGCCTCGATGTCGGTCGGGGCGACGGCGTTGCGCCGCGCCACCGGCACCGGCTTCAGCCTGTCGCGACGGAGATCGGCGAAAAGTTCCTCGGCTTTGTGCCCGCTCGTGCAGATGGTCGGCAGGACGCCGAGCTTGTTGAGCGTATAGCCGGAAGGCGCATGGAAGCGCGCCCAAGTGAGGGTAAGCTCGCCGCTGTTCGGCAGGCGCAGCACCGTCTGCACCGTGCCCTTGCCGAAGGAGTTGCTGCCGATCACCACGGCACGCCCGGTATCCTGCAGCGCAGCGGCGACGATTTCCGAGGCCGAGGCCGAATTGCCGTTGACCAGCACGATCAGCGGCCTGCCGTCGAGCACGTCGCCTTCGGTCGCCTCGAAGAACTGATGGCTGTCAGGGTGACGGCCATGGGTCGAGACGATGCGGCCCTCGTCGAGGAAGAGGTCGGAGACTTCGACCGCCTGGTCGAGCAGCCCGCCAGGATTGTTGCGCAGATCGAGGACCAGCCCCGCGAACTCGGGGCCGATCTCGTCCTCCGCCTCGTCGATCTCGCGGCGCAGGCTTTCGACGGTGTCGGCATTGAAGCCGTAGAGATGGATGTAGGCGGCATCGCCCTCGCGCTCATAGACGACCGTCTCCGGCACGATATGGGCGCGCGTCATGCGGATCTCGATCGGCTGCGGCTGGGTGTCGCGGTTGACCGTGAGCAGCACCACGCTGTCGACCGGCCCGCGCAGCCGCTCCACCACCTGCTCCTGGACGAGCCCTGCGACGGGTTCGCCGTCGATCGTCAGGATTTCGTCGTCGGCCCGCACGCCGGCGCGCTGCGCGGGAGTGTATTTCATGACCGACACGACGCGGACCTTGCCGTCGGCGACGGCAATTCGCACGCCGATGCCGCCGAACCCTTCGCGCGAGGCGCGGTTCTCGGCCGCGGTCGCGGCCCCGGCATAGCGCGAAAAGCCGTCGAGCTCGGCCACCATGCCGTTGAAGACCGTCTCGTAGAGCTGTTCCGGCGTGGCCTTCGCCACAGCGGGCGAGGCATGTTCGG